>DXFK01000094.1 GCA_019114495.1 Candidatus Blautia stercoravium | reverse complement strand
GAAGTTTTCCTATGTAATCTATCCGAAGAATCTTAAAATAGATATTGAAAAAAGGAGTTATCGCATTGAGTGACAGACTCCTTTTTTCATATTCTGATTTCAGAAAAAATATATTTCCGCTTTTTTCAGCCTTCCTTCAAACTGTTCATAAAAATCGGATTCTGCTTTGTATGGCGTCAGATAAAAGGTCTTTAAAACAAATATACAGACATTTTTAACAGCGCTTTCCTCATGAAATTGTGCTGCAATTTTTTCTGCTTTTTTCAGAAAGGTGTGCCAGTGAAGCACAAAACGTTCATACTCCTGTATCCTTGGTATACCCAGCCATTTGCTGATTTTCACCTTTGTTTTGGGGTTCTGTCTGCATTCATGTATCTGCAGGAAATAGTGAAAACCGTTTTCCTCGTAAATGCGCCCCAGAGGAAACATTCTGCAAAAACCAGGACGAAAAGCATGAATACTGCACCGTCCCTGGGCATTTAAAAAGGGGCATTGTTCTTCTTCCAGCGTCATTTTCAGATTAGGTAGAATCAGTCCGTCTGCCATCCGAAGTTCTAAAGCATAAGACAAAAGTGTTTCAAAATTTTGTCCCAAATGACTGCAAAGCTGATAGACATCGAAAGGATCCAGAACGATAGAATCCCCCATGCCGCGGCAGCAGTCTGAGCAGCCTTTACAGTCATTGCAGCCCGCCTTTACCATATCGCTTTGGCGGTATCGTTTTCCGTCTGAGACGGCATTCAAATCCAATTCTCTCAGCATTTCTCTCTCTCCTTTGTTTTGCGAATCCCTCAGGCCCGGTATTTCCAATAATAAAGTCCCTCTGTTGTTACAAGTTTCTCCAGAAGTTCTCTCAGCTTTTCACTTTCGTGGTACACCGCGATGCTTAACACACCTCCGCTGATACTGATGATAGAATCTTCTCCTCCAAGCAGAATATCTATCTGTCCCCGTTTTTTTAATATCACTTTTTTCAGCAGCTTTACTATCATTTCGCACCGTTTGTCCTTCAGCCATCCTTCCCGCTTATTGACCAGGGGTTTGTACTCTTCCACATAAATTTCAAAAGGAAAATAGCACAGTATTTTCAGTATAATGGCTATGGTTTTACCGCAAAATTCCTGCAGGTGTCTGTCCTGCAGAAAATACTGTTCCGCATCTTTGTAAAATCCATCTTCCTCTGTAGAGACAGCTCTTGGAAGAAAGTCTATAATCCGGTAATCTTCTGTAAATAAAAGACTTAGTTGTTCACTTCTATTCATGCGTATACTCCTCTCATCAGATATCCTTCCGATACCAGCGAATTTTCCCCACACAGTTTTATTATTCTGTCAGCTTTCATACATATAAAGTTCATGCAGCGCCCTGGTAGCGCAGATGTATTCTGCCTGTAAAAGCAGTCCGGTCTTTTCTTTTCGCCCAAGGGCAAAGACCCGGTCAAACTCCAGACCTTTAGCCAGATAAAAGGTGGTTACGGTAATGCCTTTTTGGAACGCGGAACTGTTGCGGTCAATATAAGAAATTTGATGCAAATGCTCTTTCAGATACTGATACGCCATAAGGGCTTCCTGCTCTGTCATGGTAAGGACTGCTGTTGTTTCATAGGGGCTTTCCGTCTGCAGGCGGGAAAGAACTTCTTTAAGCGCCTCTTCCTCACAGGCAAACTGCTGCTCTTCCACTTCTTTTCCATGCCGTTCCAAAAGCTCCATATCCGTAAGGCCTGCCAGCCTGTTGGCATACCGGGCAATCTCTACAGTATTTCGGTAGCTTTTATTCATAACAATAGTTCTGGTATGACGCCCTAAAATACCGGGAAGGAATTTTAATACGTCCTGTTGTTCTTCCTCCATGGTCTGTGCACAATCCCCCAGAATGGTCATTTTGCAGGGGAACAGTTCCGCCAGAATGGTATACTGCAGAAAGGAATAATCCTGCATTTCATCAATGACCAGATGTTTGATATTTTTCTGCCCCTTCTTCTGATACAATCGGTATTTCAGATACAGCATGGGATAAACGTCTTCATAGGTCAGAACTCTCTTTTCATAAGGCACATGAGGCAGAGGTGCAAAGCCGGATTCCTCTAAAAGCTGGCTGTACAGCACATACAAGTCTCTGGTAGCATACATTCCCATAAATTCCTGGCTGAGTTTTTCCTCCTCTTCCTCGGAAAGACAGCGGTTGTACAGAGTTTCATATTCGTCTGTAAAATACCCCAGAATGGCCTCCATGCGGGACAGCAGAGGAATATCCTGGAATTTGAAGTAAAAGAGATTTACCAGTTCTGCTTCCGTTTTCACAATGCCCTTAAAGGAAACTTCGTGGAAGTCCATGAGACTGTCTTCCAGATTTGCCAGAAAAACTTCTGTAAGCCCCAGGAATTCCTCCGACTGTTTCCGGTGCAGACGTTCCTGTGCCTCTGCATCCGGACATAAAAGTTCTCGCTCAACCTGGTTATAGCGGTCCTCACAGTCTATGACTGTGTCCCGCAGTTCCCGGTAGGCAAACAAATCAAAACTCATTTCCTGAATATGCTCCTCTCCCAGTTCCGGCAGAATATGGGAAATATAGTCGGAAAACACACTGTTTGGGGACAGAATCAAAATGTTGGAGGACTTCATATTCTTCCGGTCGTGGTAAAGCAGATAGGCAATCCGGTGAAGGGCAATGGAAGTTTTGCCGCTGCCAGCCGCCCCCTGAATTACCAGTATCTTATCCTTAGTGTTGCGGATAATGGCGTTTTGCTCTTTTTGAATGGTGCGCACAATGTTTTTTAGCTGCACGTCTCCATGGCTTCCCAGTTCAGCCTTGAGAATGTCATCATCAATTTTGATATCGCTTTCAAACTCATAAATCATCTTTCCGCGGCGGATTTTATACTGCCATTTGGAATGAATCTCTCCTTCCAGAACGCCGGCTGGGGCTTCATAGCTGGCAGGCCCTTTGTCGAAATCGTAGAAAAGACTGCTGACAGGCGCTCTCCAGTCATAGATATAGGGAACCTGTCCCGTTTGTTCCGAAAAATTCCCGATACCGATATAAAAGGACTCCGGAGCTTCTTCATCTTCATAGCAGAAATCCACTCTGCCGAAAAAAGGCGTGTCCAACATTCTCTCCAGACGATGCTTTAAGGCAAGCTGTTCCTGATTGGCATTTACCTGTTGGAGAAGAGCCTGCTGATTGTCAAAATTTTCATAGCCGTACTGGTCCATTTCCGTATAGTTTTCCCAGTAGTATTCATGCATTCCCTCGATTTCCTTTTGTCCCTGGGAAATGGAGGAGTCTACTTCTTTCAGCCGCTTCTGCAGCTTTTCTATGATAAAGGTCAGATAGCTTTTTCCATCACGCATAATGTTCTCCTGTTTTAGATAGTATTCTTTTTCGGGTTTCCCCAGCAGTATAAAAAGAGTCCCAGAGTGCAGGCTAATGCCCCTAAAAGCATAGCCAAAGGCAAATGAAAATCTGCTGCTTTTCCAAAGAGCAAATCCACTACGGCAGCTGTTCCGTCCATAAAGACCGCATAGACGCTTAACATGGCAGCCCGGTGTCCCGGCACAACCATACGGTTCTGTATTTCTGTCTGCAAAGGCTGCAGGAGACAAAAGCTGATTTGGATCAGCATAACAGCCAAAGCGGAAACTGCCAGACGGTCTGTCCCTGTCAGAATAAGACAGCAAATACCGGGGATCAGAAAAGCCCCAAAAAACATAGCCTTTTCACCAATTCTTCCGGTAATCCGGGCAGAGAGTCCGCCGGTCATCTCACAGACCGTCAGAAGCAGAAACAGCAGACCAATCTGCCTGTCTGTGGCTCCGCATTTTTGAAACTGCGGCTGATTTAGAACTACGGTTATCATCTGGTGCACTTCCGAAACCAGAGCCATACTGACAAGAAAGGCTGCTGCATTTCGCTTGCCAAACAGTTCCGGAAGGGTCTGACAAAAAATTTGCCAGCTGTTTTTTCGTTCCGTCTTTTTTTGTTCTTCCCGAACTTCTGTAAGCCACAGAGACAAGAAAGCGGCAATGCCATAGCTTACAGCTGTCAGAAGTCCTGCCATTCGATAGTCTTTCCCAATAAAAAGGGAATACATACCCGAAGCCAGAAAAAGCCCGGCAACGGACATGGTATTATAAAATCCAAAGATTCGCTGCGTATCCTCTCCCTTTACAGAAAGGTATAAAATACTGGTGTCCACCCCGGACAGACCGGAAATCACTGCGGCCAGAAGAATTCTCTCTGTCAGGAAATCAGCGAAGCTGTCTGCTCTCCAGAAAATCAGCTTGGAGACAAAGAACAAAAAGGAACAGATAACAAAAGTCCGCTTATACCCAATTTTATCCGCCAGAATTCCCCAGGGAATTTCCAGTACAATAGTCAGTACCATGGAAAGGCTCTCCATAAGAGTAATCTGAAAAAGTGTTACCCCCACGGCCTGACGGTACAAAGTGGAAACAGAACCGTAAAAAACCATGCCCTGCAGCAGGGAAATGGTATACATAAGCACAATATTCCGATTAAAATTTTTTTGAAAATACATAAAAAATCCTCCAC
>DXFK01000093.1 GCA_019114495.1 Candidatus Blautia stercoravium | reverse complement strand
ATGTCTGTTTCAAATATTTTTCCACATTATACGAGGGAATGGTAATTGTCAGCACCTTCTGCATATTTCTTCTCCTTATTCTCTACTGCCTCAAACTGTCACGTTTTTTTCGCAGACCGGACAGTATATTCATTACACCATACAAATGTCGTTTCATCAGAAACAACAAAATTTTATCTTTTTTTGACAACGTTTTTATATAGGGATTCTGTAAAAACTTCGGGTATTTTTCTTCCACATAATCCCGAAACTTTTTCAGCCATATACTCTTACTGTCTTCCAGAATAATCTCTTTAGAAGGAACAAAATATCCGTGTTCAAAAAACATATATTCCAGCTCCTTTTGAAATTCTCCTGTCCTTTCCTGCTGTCTGAAATAATCACGCAGAAACTCCAGAACCCATGTCCTGTCTTCATAACTGCGTTCAAAATTGCTGCTGTGCATAATAGAACCTTTTCTCAACATATAATAGTAAAAAGGTTCATCACCCACATATCCTATGCGCTCTGCCTGCAATAAAAATCTCGGTGTAGTTGCCAGATCTTCATAATGCCGTCCCTTCGGATAACGAATGCCGGATTTCTCCCAAAATTCTTTACGGTACAGGCAGCAGCATGCAGAAGGGGATTTCAGCAAAATCTCAGGATTTGTCCCGGCAGAAAAAAACTTATTTTCCGGCAGTCCGTAGTGATACAAGTCTCTTCTCCCGGTTTCCTCCTCAATGGATTCAAAGTCAAAAAATACCATATCTGCCTGAAGCTTGTCTGCACAGGCAACTGTCTTTTCCACCAGCTGGGGCGCTACACTGTCATCTCCATCGATAAAAAACAAATATTCTCCTTTTGCCTGCCTGGCTCCATAATTTCTGGCATCGCTGAGTCCGCCGTTTTCTTTATGGAACACACGTATTCTCTGATCAGCACAGGCATATTCCTCGCAGATTTCTCCGCTTTTATCCGTTCCTCCGTCATCTACCAGAAGAATTTCTATATTTTTTTCGGTCTGTGCCTGAAGACTTTCAACACACCCCCGAATATACCTTTCAATATTATACACCGGTACAATAATACTGGCCTTTTTCATGCTTTGACTCCTTATTTTTCCAGCAGTCTTTGCTGCTGTTTTTTCAATGTTTCCAGACTATAGGCTTCCTTTTTCCCAATCCAGGAAATATGGCCCCGGTCTGTTTCTCTGTGTTTTAAAACAAAATCCGCCCAGACCTCCGGCTTTTCTTTCAGCGGCAAAAACCAGCAGTTCTCCGTAATCTTCACTTCCGTTGTAATAGTATCGCTCATGAGGCAGGGAAGTCCCGTACACTGCGCCTCTACGCCCACAGTGGGAAGTCCTTCAAAATATGACGGAAGCAGAAAAAAATCCATGGCCTGAAAGAGTCTGTCCGGGTCTTTTCGGAAACCCAGAAGCTGAACACTGTTCTCCAGCCCTTTTTCTTTTATCATCTTTTCTACATTCTCAAGCCGCTCTCCTCTTCCCAATAAAAGAAGCACTGCCTCCGGACATTTCCTTTTCAGTTCTTCAAAAATATCTATTAAAAAGTAATGGTTTTTCTGGTAAACAAAGTTTCCCACATGTCCCACAACAAACTTGTTTTCTAAATTCAGTTCTTTCCTTACATCGTTTCTAACTGCAGAAGAATACATAAATTTCTTCAAATCTACGGCATTAAATATCATCTGAAATCTATCTGATTTAACTATCTTTTCAGGAAACATCCACAGTCCTGCTTTTTCAGAGCAGCCGTAATACTCCGTAGCTGCCCTGTACAATGATAATCTGCAGAACTTATGGATGCTGTCAAAAATCATCCTTTTTACAGGATTTTCACAATCATTTCCACTGGTATGACTGTGAATTAAAATCCTGGGAATCTTTTTTTTCTTAGCTGCCCAGGCAGCAATGCAGTCAATGGCTGTGGAAATATTGAGATACACCATATCGTAGGATTCTTGTTCCAATATTCTGCATACTTCCCGGTATTGTCCTACAGGGTGTTTTAAATTTGGAATTGCAAAAATACGGGAATGATACTTTTGCAGGTAAGTTTCCAATTCCGGAGAAACCTCATTCGTCAGAAAATCAATTCTGGTGTTCTCTGTATGAACATTCTCTAAAAAATTCAGAAGATATTTGTCAATACCTCCTCCGTATCCATCCATGATAAATCCTACCAGTATCTTTTTCATCCTTTGTTTCCGCCTTTTCATTTATTTTGCACTTTGCATGTACTGCATCAGATACCCCAAGAATGTCCACAGCACAAATGCTGCCGGGGAGTTTGTATAAAGCCCTTCCATTAGAAATCCCATAGCCACAGCCACTACCAGAACGCAGGCAGAAAGTATTCCTATGTAACTTTGGTCTGCATCTTCTGTTTTAAGAATATTTTTCCCCCACCGGCAAACTGCCAGAATGCCAAATGCCAGAAAAATTCCTATTCCCAACAGTCCCTGATAAACCATAATATTTAAGTATTCATTATGCAGGCTCACATATTCTCCCTGGGAATTATGTACCGCATAAGTATTCGGAAGCTTCTCCCTCACATATGGAAGAAAGGAATTATAGCCGGTTCCTACCAATGGGCTAGTCTGCCAGATTTCCAAACCGCTTTTCCAAAGAGCGATCCTGCCGTTTGTTACATCCTTTTCCAAATCAGCAGCCCTCTCCGTCTTTTGCGTTTTTTGCGTATTCTGCGCCTGTGTGTTCTGTTTTTGTGTATTCTGCTGTTTTTGCGCATCCATAATTTTTATCTCAGCTTCTATTTTTTCACTATATCCTGTTTTCACATGGGAACCGCCTCCTATAAAAACAACGGCAGCACAAACAACCATCAAAAAACGAAGCGCAAATGTTTTTTTCGCCCACTTACCTGTAACACCTGCAAAAATCAGCCAGAAAATAATGGCCAGAGCAAGGGCAAGTTCTGCAGTCCGGGAATCTGCAAAAAGGATATATACATAATTCACTGCAAGAATCAGTACATACGGTATCTTTTTCCAGCTTTTTTTCGCT
The DNA here is from genome assembly GCA_019114495.1 of Candidatus Blautia stercoravium. Classification (GTDB taxonomy): domain Bacteria; phylum Bacillota; class Clostridia; order Lachnospirales; family Lachnospiraceae; genus Blautia; species Blautia stercoravium. The sequence continues at coordinate 20,299 of DXFK01000093.1, read as the reverse complement.
ATGCAATAGTACAGACACAGCAAAACCGCAAGAGTACTGAGCACACCGCCATAATTGGGGTCTGTATAGACTCCCCAGAGCCTTCCCCAATGAAATCCCGCTAACATCAGTTCATTACCTGAAGTAAACCACTTTGCATGGTACAAGGTCTGCATCAAATACAGACTCACAACCGCTGCTCCCGCACTGTAGAGCAGAAGTACATGGGACAAGAAATGAAATTCTTTTTTATAGGAAGACTTTTCCCGCTTTGTATCACACATATAAAGCAGAAAGAATAAAAATCCTGTCCATATCATCCACTTCATGTCCGCTATTCCCGCACCATACTTCCAATTCACCAGAATACTAATGCCAAAGCTGACACAAAACAGCACCAATACCACCAAATACGGTGTCTTTACATAGTCTTTCCAGTAAATTGCTCTCCCCAAAAGCGCCAGTGTCCCCAATATCAGACATCCCTTCACCAACAAGGGCTGCACCGGCGAATCATACAGAAAGGCATTAAAAGTCACAAGTCCCAGCAGCAGATACGCCAGCTTAAATGCCCATTCCAGATACTTTACATACTCCTTTTTTACTAACTTCATCAACTATCCCCTTATTTCTCTGCTTTACAGTTCTTTTTCTACTAATTGGAATGCGGACTCAATCACTTTGTCCATATCGTAATACTTATACTCTGCCAGTCTTCCTCCGAACAGAACCTTATCTTCTTTATCTGCCAGTTTTTTATATTTCTGGTACAGACTCTGATTTTTCTCATCATTAATGGGATAATAAGGCTCCATGCCTTCCTGCCAGTCTGCCGGATATTCTCTGGTAATGACGGTCTTTGGCTGTGTGCCGAATTCAAAGTGCTTATGCTCAATGATTCTGGTGTATGGAGTTTCACGGTCTGTATAGTTTACCACAGCCACACCCTGATGATTTTCTGTATCCAAAGTTTCTGTTTCAAACTTCAGACTTCTGTATTCCAGCTTTCCGAAGCAATAATCATAGTAAGAGTCAATCGTTCCTGTGTACAGAAGCTTTTCGCCCAGAGCATTGTATTTTTCCCGATTTTCATTGTAATCCACACCGGTTTCCATATCACAGCCTTCGAACAGCTTATCTATCAGCACATTGTAGCCGCCAATAGGAATTCCCTGATACAGGTCATTAAAGTAATTATTATCATACGTATATCTTACAGGAAGTCTCTTAATAATGAAAGACGGTAAATCTTTACAATCACGGCCCCACTGTTTTTCGGTATAGCCCTTGATGAGTTTTTTGTAAATATCCTCTCCAACTAAACTGATGGCCTGTTCTTCCAGATTTTTAGGCTCTCCCTTTACACTGGCTTTCTGCTTTTCAATAATCGCTTTCGCCTCTTCCGGGGTGCTGATGTTCCACATTTTACTGAAGGTGTTCATATTAAAGGGCATATTATACATCTCGCCGTGGAAATTGGCCACCGGAGAATTGGTGTAACGGTTAAATTCTACCAGATGATTCACAAACTGCCATACTTTTTTATTGCTGGTATGGAAAATGTGAGCGCCGTATTTGTGGACATGAATATCTTCTACATCTTCGCAGTAAAGATTTCCTCCTATGGTATCACGCTTTTCCACTACCAGACATTTCTTGCCTGCCTTTGTGGCATGATAGGCAAAAACGCCTGAAAACAATCCGCTTCCTACCAAGACATAATCATATTTTTTCATATTATTTTTCCTCGCTTCGTAAAATTTCGCTTCATTTTTTCATTGTCTGTTACCGATTGGATTTCACCTTGGAATACACCATAGGAAGTCCGCTCCGCACGATATGTACAATTCTTGCCAGGACTGTACATAAAAACACGGATTTCTTTTTCATACAGACAAGAGCCATTTTTAATGCCTTGCTGTCCCTGGCTTTCGCCCTAAGCACCAGGCTTTCAAAAAGGGAATCCGAAAAAACTTCCCGGCAGAATCTCACCCTGTCTTTATGGTTCATTCCGGCTCTCCTGTCGCAGTTTCGCTCTAAGGCAGAGAGAATGTATCTTCCGTACAGGCTGCCCAGAATGGCACAGGCTTCCTCTGTATCGGTCTGCCAGAAACGCTGCTGGTCGTACAGCATGGCAATTCGCCTTCTGTGCAGAGGATAATAATCCGGTACAAATTTCGTTGTCAAGCTTCCTTCCATGCGCTTTGCATAATGATAAGGAGCAATGTCCAGGATATTCATGGCCTGGATATGCATACAAAACTGGATATTAAAAACAATATCTTCGATAAGCCCCACGGTTTCATACTGCAGTCCTTCTTTTTGTATGTGCTCCAGGCTGTAAAACTTGTTCCAGGCATATCCGTATATAGTTTCCTGTTCCAGATAGATGACATGTTCTCTCATCTTCTGCTGACTGGAAAAAAACTGCCTTTTCGGCCGGATTTCATGAATATAATTCAGTTTTCCATCCCGGTCATAATACTCTTCTTTATGTCCTATAACGGTCAGTTCTGCCGGATTTTCCTGCAGCGCTTTGTACACCTCTTCCAGCACAGTCGCTTCCACATAATCATCGGGGTCCATAAACCAGATATACTGCCCCTTTGCCTGGCTCATTCCCGTATTTCTGGCAGGGCTTAGCCCCTTGTTTTTCTCATGGTGAAACACACGGATCCTTTTGTCTTTTTCCGCCAGTATTTCTGCCAGTTCACCTGTTTTATCCGGAGAACCGTCTTCTACAATCAACAGTTCCCACTGGGGAAACGTCTGTGCTTCAATACTTTCCACCGCTTTTTCCAGATATTTCTCCACTCCGTAAGCCGGCATTACCACACTAAAAAATGGTTTATTCATTTCCTGTCAGCTCCTCAATCAACTCAATAATTTTCTTATAAGACTGGGGTCTGTCAAACTGCTCTTCTGCAATCGTTCTGGCTCTCTTTCCCATTTTGACCCTTGCCGATTCATCCTCATACAGTTTTTCAATGGCATCAGCCAGAATCTTCACATCTTCCGGCATAATATTGATACCAAAGCCGTCATGTTCTACCTTATTTCTGAATTCGGGACTCATACAGGTGTTAATCATCGGTTTTCCTGCTGCCAGATAATCCCCGATTTTCGTCACAATACTCTGAGGCGCTTTTTTCACAAAAGAGTTGACCAATATATCGGATTTTGCCAGATACGCCGCCATTTTCGGATACGGCGCATACCCTACAAATTCTACATTGGTGCAGTTCTGCTCTTTTGCCAGGGTTTCCAGTTCTTCTTTTAAAGGCCCCCCGCCCAGAATTTTGATTTTTATCCGGGTTTTTCCCCGCTTCAAAAGTTCTTTGCCTGCCAGCACCATAGTACGGATATCATAGCTGGTTCCGATGGTTCCTGCATAGGAAACCCAAAACTCACTCTCTTCTTTTGGTATCTGCGGGCTGTAAGCTTCTACCCCTGCATCGAACTCTGCAATTTCATTTCCTACATAGACCGTTTTTTTCGGCACATCCAGTTTCTGGTTTTTCAGCGGTCTGTCCCGGTATTCATCTGAAGTCCCGATAATCCCAGATACCAGAGCGTATACCTTCTCTGCGTCCCGCAAAAGAGGATAAAAGAGGATATCGCTGATAACCGGTACATCCAGCACCATGCGCATGGCCTCCGGCCACAAGTCATTGACATCGGGAACAAAGGGAATCCCCTTTTCTTTGGCATATTCCGCTGCTGCAAGGGCCACGTCATTGGGAGGGATTTCACAATAAATCAAGTCATAATCCCCTTCTTTTTTCAGCAGCTGCCGCAGGTTTTTCGCCGCAATGCGGTGACTGCGGATTCTGCTTAAGTCAATATTTTTCTTGTACCCCGGCTCATAGATAAATTTTAAATTGAACTTGTAATCTTCTTTTTTTATCTCATCAAGGTTTCTCTGGGCTTTTTCCCAGTGTTGGAATGTAGTTGTGATTAAATCCACCTGATACCCGGCATCGGAAAGAAAGTCTCCGATATAGCGGAACCGGCTGTATCCCTTTTCATTGTCCAGCTTTACTCCCATAGAAATTACTGCTATTTTTTTCATATTCATCTCCTGTCTATCTCAGCACCGCAAGCGCAGTATCCATCATAATCTTCAAATCTCCCAATATACTGAACTGTCTTAAATACTCCAAATTATATTTCATTTTCTCCGGCAAAACATATTCCACATAGATTTCATCTGTACTTTTGTCTGTTGTCCGGCTGTATCTGTCCAGAATTTCATCTTCATCTTTATATGCAATACTGGTTCTGGAAGTAATTCCTGCCGGAAGCAGAAGTGTCGCCATCATTTCCGCCGAATAGCTGTCCACATATTTTTTCACCTCCGGTCTGGTTCCTACAAAGCTCATATCCCCTGTCAGTACGTTAAACAGCTGGGGCAGTTCGTCCAAACGACATTTCCGAAGCTTGTTTCCCATTCCGGTGATTCTGGAATCCTGTCCCGAAGTCACCAGAGGACCCTTCTTATCTGCATCCGCTACCATGGTACGAAACTTGAAAATCCGATACCGTTTCCCATACTGCGTCACTCTTTCCTGACGATAAAAAACCGGCCCTTTGCTGTCCAGTTTAATGCATACAGCCAGTATGAGCATCACCGGTGACAAAAGGACGGTCAGAATCAACGCCAGCACCACGTCCAAAAAACGTTTGGCTGCAAGCGCCCCACGCTTCTTGGAAAGGTATATATAATATTGTTTCACTTCTTCTTGTTGCATTTCCTGCGGAAGTGTGTCCCAACTTTTTAACATACTTACAGTTCCTTTACAATTTTTCTGAATGTCGAAATGATAAAATCCACCTGCTCATCTGTCAGACAGGTATGGAGAGGCAGGGTGATTTCGTTTTCAAACATATGATACGCATTAGGGAAATTCTGAATATCAAATCCCAGATTTTTATATGCTGTCATCATAGGGAGTGGTTTATAATGCACATTGGTAGCAATCTCGGCCTCTGCCATTTTTACAATTACTTCATTACATACTTCTCTGTTTTTTCCTGTTAAGCGTGTCAGATATAAGTGACCGCTGGAAGTATGTTTCTCCCCTGTATGTTCCAGAACTTCAATGTCCAAGTCACGAAAACCTTCGTTGTATTTCCGGATAATTTCTTTTCTCCTTTTCAGAAGCTGCGGATACCGGCGAAACTGTGCCAGTCCTATGGAGGCCATAATATCCGTCATATTACATTTGTAATAAGGAGCCACAATGTCATATTCCCAGTTTCCCAGCTTTGTCTTTGCCAGTGCATCCTTATTTTGCCCATGCAGAGACAAATCCATGTATTGTTTGTAAATTTCATCATCGCTGATTCCGGGAATCGTTCTCCACACAGCAGCGCCGCCCTCCGCTGTCGTCAGATTTTTCACAGCATGGAAAGAAAAGCTGGTAAAGTCTGCAATTTCCCCTGCCATTTTTTCTTCCCTTTCAGCGCCAAAAGCATGTGCGGAATCAGATAAAATCGCTATCCTTCCCATAGCTTTTTGTACCCTGCTGCAGCCGCAAAACAACGCTTTCTTTTCCTCCGCGATTTGAAAAAGCTGCTCATAATAAGGATAAATAATTCCTGCCAGGTCCACTGCAATCACAGCTTTTGTCTTTTCCGTAACTGCCTGACGCACTTTTTCATAGTCCATATAATAAGTACCGGGTATGGTATCCACCAGAACCGGCTTCGCACCTACATGGCAAATCACGCTGCAGCTCGCCGTATAGGTGTAGGCTGTTGTGATAACCTCATCTCCCGGTCCCACACCCAATACCCGAAGGCTGAGCTCCAGACTTGCCGTAGCCGAATTTAAACAGGCCGCCCGCTTCGTATGGCAATAGGCTGCAATTTCCTCTTCAAACTTTTTGGTCTTGGGTCCGGTGGTGATCCAACCGCTTCTAAGCGTGTCTGTTACCTCTGCAATTTCCTCTTCCGTAATATCCGGCGGTGAGAACGATACTTTCATAATCTATACTCTCCCAATTTTATTTGTGATTTTCTCTTTTACTATTTTAAATATAATTCCTATTATACCTTATTTCGACATAAAAGCAAGTCATTGCAAAGGACTTTATGTCATATACTCTTTCAAAAACTCATAAATTTCCTCTTCTGTAGGCGGACATCCCTTCAGAGAATGTTGAAAATTCTTTGTACAAAGCCCGATTCCCAGTTCTCCGGTCTGTCCTTTGTATCCCTGTCCAATACAAATCTTCTCTTTCAGCTTATCCAGAAGTCCTTCCTCCTTCAGCTTCTGCAACGCAGGCAGCAGATACCCATAGCAGGCGCTGCAGGATTCCACTTCTTCTACCGTATCGGCCAATTCCACTACTTTTCGCTCTTTGGGATAATACGCTCCTCTCACCGGCTGATTCAGTTCCCGAAATTCTGCCAGTCTCCAGTCAGAAAGCCCCACTCCCAATTCTTCCGCCATGGGAATATAGGGAACTTCCTCAGCCTCATATCCCATGAGATGACAGACATAAGCATCACACAAAACCGGGTCTGCCGCTGCCATAATCCGGTTCAATACTACCGGATTGCCCCCGTCTTCAAAATCCCAGTCTCCACAAATGTTATCCACCACAACAAAATCCTGACGAAGCCCTGCATTGAGATGGGCAATGGGCTTGTGCAGCCCCATGGCGTGAAAGCGGCGCTTTTCTGCGTTGGGAAGCAGGCCTTTCATATTTTTCAGAGCACAGGTGATTTTTGTCTGGCAATGGCCTTTCATAACCGGCACATTAATCAGAAAATCCAGTTTCAGCGCTTCTTCACAGATTTTTAATTCCATTCCCTGGCAGTCACAAGTCTGCCAGGAATCTTTCTGCAAATCCAGAAACTCTACCTGGTATTCTTCTGTTAACTTATCATAGCCGCAAAGCCGGACTGCTTCCCGGGTTTTATCTCCTACCCAGGAGCCTTCCAACATGACCAGATTTTGAAATCCTTTTTCCTGCAGATATTCTATAATTCCCGCCACAACCTCTGGGTGCGTTGTGGCACCCCAGGAAGGTTCGGAAGGAGCCACCAGATTAGGCTTAATGCCAATGCGGCACTCTTTATGGGGAATCCGCTCCTGCAGATCCGCTTCCTTTAAAAGCTGTTTTGTCATTGCTTTATATTCGGTTCCATAAATAGCCAGAATTTCCTGTTCTCTCATATGCTCTCCTTTTCTTTACAAATCATCAAGCAGCGCTGTGCTCTTTGCATAAGCTGTGCTTTTTGCCTCAAAGAAATCCGTCTTTACCATATTGGCATTGGAATAGCGGCTGACCCATTTCATACTCTCCGGTTCTTCCTCATAGCCGGGGTACAGCACCTCAAAGCCAATTCCCGTCATACGCAGATTGGCCAGATACTTGATATAGGATGTAAGCATTTCCCCGGATAAACCGGGAATGTCTTCGCCGATAACGTACTGCCCCCACTGGATTTCCTGCCGGACGCCTTCTTTCATCATTTCCCTCAGCATCTGTACATTTTCCTCTGTAAAAAGCTGGGGTTCTTCTTTCTTTAATTCTAAAATCATATTCCGAAACAGCCATAAATGCGTATTTTCATCCCGGTTGATGTAGCGGATTTCCTGAGCGCAGCCGGGCATTTTTCCATTGCGGCTGAGATTGTAGAAAAACAGAAAACCACTGTAAAAGTAAATTCCCTCCAGAATATAGTTGGCCATCATCACCTTTAAAAGGGTCTCCGCATCCTGTTTTTCCTGAAATTCATTATAAAGATTCCCAATAAAGGTATTTCTCTTTAAAAGGCGCTCATCTGACTTCCACTGATACAGAATTTCATTTCTCTTTTCCGGGCTGCAGATACTGTCCAGCATATAGCTGTAGCTCTGGCTGTGGACACATTCCTGGAAAGCCTGTATGGACAGACAGAGATTGATTTCGTTAGCTGTCACATACGCACTGATACAGGGCAGATTGGCAGACTGTATAGAGTCCAGAAATACCAGGAAGCTTAAAATCTTGTCATAAGCCTGCCGCTCTTTTTCGGAAAGTCTGGAATAATCTTTTTTGTCCTGGGAAAGATTGATTTCCTCTGGTATCCAGAAATTGTTCATGGCCTGCCGGTACCAGTCGCTGACCCAGGTATAGCGCATGTGCGTAAAATCGTTGAGATTCGTGGTATTTCCTCCAATCATGCGCCTTAGGTTCACCTCGGTATCTCCCTGGGGATGAAACAATGGCTTTTTTGTCAGTTTTGTCATATTTTTTCTCTACTCCCTTTATTATAGTATAAATTTTCTTTTCGCTCAATGCTTTTCCTTTCAGCAGCACAGTCTATGAGGCGCAGCTTTCACACTCTTCCACTTCCAGGGATTTGCTCCGCACATAGTAAATGGTTTTTACACCCTGTTCCCAGGCTTCCAAATACAGGTTAAACAACTGACGCAACGTATACTGGTTGGTAATATAAAGATTCATGCTCTGTGCCTGGTCTATGTGCCGCTGCCGCACAGCACAGGCCCGGACACTGAAGTGTTGATCCGTCTGATGGGCGCTCTGATAGTAATAATAGGTATCCATGGACAACTCCGGCGCAACCCTTGGAAGCATGCTGCCCTTTTTCTCTTCCATAAAAAACTTCTTCATCACCGGATCCAGCCCCGCCGTAGTGCCTGCCAGAATACTGGTGCTGCTGGTAGGCGCTGCCGCCAACAGATAGCCATTACGAAGACCAGCAGCGGCCACTCTCTCTGCCAGTTGCCTCCATCTTCGGGATTGATACCCTCTTTTTGTAAAATAAGTTCCCTTGTGCCAGTCGCTGCCTGAAAAATAAGGATATGCGCCTTTTTCTTTCGCCAGACTGACGCTGGCTTTTATGGCAAAATAATTGATTTTTTCAAAAACTTCATCGGCAAAGCGCAGATGTTCTTCACTGTCCCAGAGAATACTACGCTTTGCCAGCATATGATGATAGCCGCTGACTCCCAGGCCGATTCCCCGGTAATTCCTGTTGGTAAGCTGCGCGTACGGCAAAGGATAAAAATTCAAGTCGATGACATTGTCCAGAGCCCGTACCGCTGTTTCCACCAGATTTTCCATATAGGAATCATCTTCCACCGGAAGTCTGCCAAGGGAAAGGCTGGCCAGATTGCACACCACAAAATCCCCCGGTTTTGTGGTTGTCACCACCACAGTTTCTCCGTCTTTTGTCTGAATTTCTCTGGAGACAGAAGCAATGGGGGAGAGATTCTGGGCAATTTCCGTGCATAGATTGGAGCAGTAAATTATGCCCTTATGTCCGTTGGGGTTGGCCCGGTTCACGGTATCCCGGTTAAATGCAAAAGGGGTTCCCGTCTCTGCTGCGGATTTTAAAATCAGACGGATAATCTCTTTCAGTATCACTGCTCTTTTAGAAATCCGCTCATCCTGTAGACATTCTTCATATCGCCGTTCCCACTCTTCTCCGTAAAAATCCTCCAGCTTCCAGCCTTTAGCCCGGAAAATTTCGTGAGGACACATTAAATACCACTCCTGATTCATGTCTTCTTTTGCCTTTTTCCAGAATAAATCCGGATAGCAGACAGCCGGGAAAATATCGTGGGCTTTCATTCTTTCATCTCCGTTGTTGGTCCGTATCTGAAGAAATTCCGGCAAATCCCTGTGCCAGGCGTCCAGATACACAGCCGCAGCTCCCTGACGCATACCCAGCTGGTCCACGGCTACGGCAGTATCGTTGACCAGACGCAGCCAGCGAATCACGCCCCCTGCCGCCCCCTGGAATCCCCGGATACTGCTGCCGCTGGCTCTCACCTTTCCAAAATACAGCCCCATACCTCCGCCGAACTTGCTGACCTGGGCAAAATTGTCCAAACTTCTGTAAATGCCTTCCAGACTGTCCGGAACGGTATCTATAAAGCAGCTGGAAAGCTGGTGATAAGGCTTTCTGGCATTGGACAGAGTCGGCGTGGCCATGGTAACTTCCTGCAGACTCAGCATATCATAAAATTTCCGCACCCATTCCATGCGCCCCCGACCTTTTTGGGGTTCCCGCCTTTCCTTCATGGCCAGGTGAAGCGCAATGCCCAGATACATTTCCTGGGGAGTTTCCAGAGCAACGTGGTCCCCGGTGCGAATCACATAGCGCTTCAGCAGCAGCTCCAGACCGGAAAAATTGAAAATCTTGTCCCGTTCCGGCCGCAGCATGGTTTCTGCCTGTCTGAGTTCCTCTTTGGAATAATGTTCCAGAATATAAGTGCCGTACAACCCTTTTTCGGTGAGATATTGTATCTTTTCGTAAAAGTTGTGAATTTTTCTGCGTTCCATTTCAGCTTTCAGTTCTTCCTGAAACTGGAAATTCAAAAGTCTTGCCCCTATAAATTCCCACTTGGGTGCAATCTCCTCTGTCAGTTCCACGGCGCTTCGGATAAGAAGCTCCATTTTTTCTTTCTCACTCATATGCTCTCTGCTAAGAAGTCTGAAGCGCTCTGTTAATTTTTCTAATGCATATTCTTTTTGCGGAAATTCCCGCTCTATTTCCTGCAGCATACGCTGAAAATCTTCTCCATAGGGCAATGCTGCTTTATCCTTTCTTTCATTCATGCTCTTTGTTCTCCCTTATATACTACATATAGTGTTTTCATCATCATATCATACTTTATATATTAATACCAGAGTTTTTTAGTCTAATATATTTCATTGCTTTTTTCCGTCTGTCTGCATTTTTTTCTTTACGATGGGATAAAAATTGTGTAAAGTAAAGGGGAAAAACAATGTTTTATACACTCAGGAGGATTTTCATGTCACACACAAGAGCATCTATTTTTGAATCTGACGGCATACCCCCATTTTCCAAAGCCCTGCCACTGGCCTTACAGCATGTTGTGGCAATGATTGTGGGCTGTGTCACTCCGGCCATTCTGATTTCCGATGTAGCCGGATTAAATGAACGGGACAGGGTCATTCTTGTGCAGGCGGCTTTATTTGTATCTGCCATCAGTACCCTGCTTCAGCTTTTTCCTATTATTAATGGAAAGAATTTCCAGCTGGGTTCCAGACTTCCCGTTATTATGGGGATCAGCTTTGCCTATGTGCCCAGTATGCAGGCCATCGCCGAATCTTATAACGTAGGAACGATTTTGTGCGCTCAGGTAATCGGCGGTATTGTTGCGATTCTTGTAGGCTTCACCATCCGCAAAATCCGTGTGCTGTTTCCGCCTATCGTTACAGGAACCGTAGTCTTTACCATTGGACTGTCCCTGTATCCTACCGCTGTAAAATACATGGCCGGTGGCGCTTCCAGTCCGGAATACGGTTCCTGGAAAAACTGGCTGGTGGCTTTCTTTACTCTGGCTGTTGTGGTAGGATTGAACCATTTTGCAAAAGGAACCCTGAAACTGGCTTCCATTCTCATCGGTATCATCGTCGGTTATGCGGCAGCTGCCTGTTTCGGACTGGTGCATTTCTCCGATGTTTCTTCTGCCGGCTTTTTCCAGCTTCCGAAGCCTCTGCACTTTGGTCTTCACTTTGAACCTTCTGCCTGCGTGGCTATCGGCATCCTGTTTGGTATTAATTCCATACAGGCCATCGGTGATTTTTCTGCCACCACGGTAGGCAGTATGAACCGGGAACCAAAGACAAAGGAACTCCAGGGCGGTATTTTAATGTACGGTATCAGCAACATTGTCGGCGCGCTCTTTGGCGGACTTCCGACGGCCACCTTCAGTCAGAATGTCGGCATTGTCACAACCACAAAGGTCATCAACCGCTGTGTGCTTGGCCTGGCCGCTGTTATCCTTATGGTTGCAGGATTTGTTCCCAAGTTTTCAGCCCTTCTGACTACCATTCCCCAGTGTGTTCTGGGCGGTGCAACGATTTCCGTCTTTGCTTCCATTGCTATGACCGGAATCAAGCTGATTATGCGTCAGGAAATGAATTTCCGTAATTCTTCTATTGTAGGGCTTTCCGTAGCTCTGGGTATGGGTATCACACAGGCATCTGACTCTCTGGCTTCCTTCCCTGCATGGGTAACCACTATTTTCGGAAAATCTCCGGTGGTTGTAGCCACTCTGGCAGCCATACTTTTAAACATCATTCTTCCCAAAGAAGAACCTGTATCTTAAAAACTTTTCATAAAAGGGGCACCGCAATTTCTGCGAATGCCCCTTTTGTATGTCTGTTCCTATTTTCTGTCTTTTATCTGTCTCTTTCTGCAGCCCATAACTGCGGCCAGAAATCCCGATACGCCAAGAATCGTTATCCAAAACAATCCCTTAGAAGTATCTCCGGTCTTAACACTGGTATTTTTTTGCTTATCCGAAGTTCCCCCGGACTTTGTGCCTGCCGCTTTCTGTCCGTCTACCTGCTGGCCTGCAATATACTTTTCTTCTTTGGTATCTGCTTCTGCGGCTTTGGGGATCCGGTCTGTTTCGGAGAAATTATTCTCACTCTGATTCGCTGTTTCCTGGCCTGTGTTCTCCTGCTTTTGATTCTCCTGTCCCCCATTTTCCTGATTGACAGTATCTTGCTGCGCAGACTCCTCTTGCGGCTTCTCCTGCCCGGTGGTATTCTGCTCCGTATTTTCCTGTTCCGGTTCTTTTACAAGGGTAATCATGGCATCTGACGCTTTACCGCTGCCTTCTCCCCAGGAAAGTCTCACAATCATTTTATCGGCAGTTTCATCCTGTCCTAAGGTCAGCAGACCGCTGCTGTCAATCACTGTCTGCCGGCTTTTACTGCCCAGCACTTCCCATTTCAGCTCCGGCATGGTATCCGACGTTTTTTTCATTTCCACGCCAAACTGCTGGCTCTCTCCTGGTTTTAACTCTGCCGTTCCCGGTGTTACGGCCAGAGACAGGCTTTCCTCTTCCACAGCCTTTGCTGCAACCGTTATGGGTAGTGCTGTCTCCTTTGTTACGCCCTGCCAGGTATATTGCACTGTGATTTTCGTATAAGAACTCTTCAGAGCCTCTTTCATCCAGGTAACTTCTCCTGTTACATCACTTTCCGTCCCATCGCTCCACTTTGCCAGGACCTGCATTCCGGTTCCGTCAAAACTCTGGCCTTCAATATAGGAAACTTTAGACGGAGCTTTTGTGATTGCAATGGATTCCAGCTGTTTTCCTTTTGGTGTTGTTTCACCTGTATCCGGTTTTGAGTCATCTGGTTGTGATGTATCCGGCGTTGATGTATCCGGTGTCTGCTCCTGTGTGTTTTTTCCCCGGCTTACCACAGTAATATAATCGCCGGACATATAGGCGTACATTCCCTCAAAGTCGTATTTTCCGCTGTCTTTTACCACCTTGCTTCGACTGCTGTCCAATACCGCGTCACTCTGAATCTCATAAAAGCCTTCTGAAGGCTCCTCATTTCTTACAAGCACCACATAGTTTGCCGCATTTCCGGTTTTATACAGCAGCGTAGACGACACATTCTGTTCTTTCCGCACATTGACTGATATATGTGTATCAGGAATAATTTCCTTGGCCGCAAGGGTGTAGACTCCTGCGTCTTTGCTGCCCAGTGTGCTGTCCAGACGCCATGCAATATTGGCAGCTTTTTCTCCCCAATATGGGTCTGATGCGTATTTCACATTCAAACCACTGGCCTTATTTCCCAGAAAGCCACCCTGATACCGGTAATCTCCCGGATAAAGATATCCTCTGGACATCCAGCCATTGGCAAAATCTTCAATACAGGCCTCCACACTGCTATACTGATTCGCATTAGCGCCGGGAGCTGCGTCTGTGGCATTGAGCCCAAACAGGTTATTCTTTTTCTGGCTGATACTGCTCTTTCCCCAATTACTCTCATTGGCGGCAATTCCCGTCATCAAAAGCGCATGGACACCATATGTATTCTGGTTTTTTACAAAGGTTTCCCCTGTATTTTTCATTTTTGAGTCTGCGTTTACAAGCTTGTCCAGTGCTCCGTTAATTTCTGCACCAGTATAGCCTGACTGGCTGCGCATAGGCAGATATTGAAAATAATTATAATAAGGCTCCTGAGGATTCACCGACTGCGTGCGCTGATTTTGCCTGTAATCTGCAGCCATGACTCCGTAATCTGTATAAAAATAATGTCCGTCATAACTGTAATATATGGTTCCGGCCGTAAGGTAAGAGGGTGCGGGACCGTTATTCAGGCTTGTAGCATAACCGGGAGTTGTCATGTCCTGCACAATATGATGCATCAGTTTTCCGTCTTTTACCTCATAACAGCTGACTGCTTTGGCCTGGGACAGATTGACCACCTGCACCTCTTCTGCCTTTACCCAGCCAACCACACCGGAAAGCATAAATTTATATTTTCCATTGGCAGAGCCAAGATACACCGCATCTGCGCCATATGCCCCATTGGTATAACCCTGCTTTGCAGTCTCCTGCTCAATAAACTCTGTAATTGCATTGTTTTTTGTCCGGAAATTCACCACCTGGGGCTCTCCGCTTCTGGATTTATTCGGCCCTGCCGGATTTTCAATGAGCTTTGCCGAACTGTCTGCGTCTTTTATATTTCCTTCTTCATCCATGGAAGTGATATGGTCTTCTCCGGAAGTATTTTCACTTTGTACCTGGCTCTCAGACTGCGCTTCCGCTGCAAAAACCCGTCTGGAAAAATTCCACCCGCCTGAAAGTCCGAGGCAAAACGCCAGCCCGAAAGCCAGCAGTTTTCGTTTTCTCATCCGTTTCTCCTTTCTCTGTCTGAGCGATTTTTTTGCCTCATTAAATGTAACATATTCTTAATACTTTCGCAAGAAATTATCGCTTCTCTTCTTTTACAACAAAAGCCAGCTTTGAATTTGAGATATCCAAAATTCAAAACTGACTTTTTCCTATCCTATTCCCTTTCATAATCCTGACGCTCTATTGCAGCGCTTCCTCTTCTTTTTCACCTCGATTTAATAATAGCGAGCAAGCTGCCCCAATTCCCAGACAAAGAACATTTGTCATCATACTGCCCAGAGACAAGGCAAAACTCCCAAACGGTATAATCATAATGGTTGCCGCGATTACAACACCTACAATGGCATGAAATACATAAGAATAGTATTTTTTCAAAAGGGCGTCCATTAGTTTCGCAAAACATACAACCGTTACAAGGGCTCCAATTCCTCCGGGGAGGATGACGCTCATATCCAGATGTCCCAAGCCTTCAATAAACGGTGTATACAGACCTAAAGGCATCAACAGCGTAGAAAAACTCATCCCCGGAACAATCACGCTTAATGCCAGGCATACACCGCAGAAACCATACCAGCCCACATTTGGCACAAGCTTCACGGACAAAATCTCCAGCACCGCCAATACTGCAAAAATTACCACTGCAGAAATTATCAGGGCTATCCACGAGCCTTTTGTTCTTCCTTCTTTTCCTGCCTCCTGCATGAGAGATGGCAGCATACCTGCAATCAGTCCTACAAAAAGGCACACCGATGGATTCGGATATTTTTCCAGGAAAAACGCCAATATATTGGCAACGCCGAGAAAGCCGACTCCAATGCCCAGAATTACCGGAAACAATTTCCGAATATGCACCAGAAGGTACTTTCTGGGATTAGACAGCACTTCCATCACCGGCTTATAGATTCCAAAAATAACACACAGAACGCCTCCTGAAATCCCCGGAAGGACTGAACCAAGGCCAATCAGCATTCCCTGAAGCACTTGAATCAAAAACATACGTTTTTTTCTGTTTCCTGTTTTCTGCTCTTTCACCATATTTTTTTCATCACTCTCTTTTCAACGTTTAGGTATTCTTCATCGCAACACTGCCCACAATATCAGCTACATGCTCACAGGCATCCGCACATTTCTCAAGATACGTGTAAATTTCTCTCCACGCAATGATATTTCTAACATCCTGCTCCTCTACATGAAGTTTTCTCATACTGGACATAAATAATTCATCTTCTTTTTCCTCTAAGGAATTCAAACGAATAATACTCTTCTTTAATTCTTTAGAATGTTTGAAATTCTTAAATTCTTTTAAAAGATTCTGAAGTTCTTCGCAGCATTCAATCACCACATCCAGCATAGCAAACACTTCCGGCCGCATTTCCTGTACATGATTAATGTAAACACGTATCAGCACTTCCTCTATCTTATCTGTAACATCATCAATATGGTGGCTTAGCGCAATAATATCTTCTCTCTCAATAGGTGTGATAAACGCTTTTGCCAGCTTATCTGTAATCTCATGTCTCTGAGAATCTGCCTGACGCTCGATCTCATGGACTTCTTCCATTCTTTTAGAAATTTCTTCCGGCTGAAACTTAGTCAGTATCTCTTTTAGCAAATAAGCCTCTTTACAGCTGTATTCTGCACATTTGATAAAATTATCAAAATAGTAATCATCCTGTTTTTTTGACATTTATAGTCCTCCTCTTATCCAAACATATACATAAATATTTTTGCCATACAAAAACTAATCAGTCCGCAGCCCGGGAAGGTAAAAATCCAGGTCAGCATCATATCCTTTACAACTCCGAAATTAATGGCAGAAAGCCTTTTTACTGCTCCTACTCCCATAATGGCGCTGGTCTTTGTGTGTGTCGTAGAAACCGGAACTCCCATCAGACTGGAATACAGCAGGCAGACAGCTCCTGCAATATCTGCAGAAAAGCCCTGATAACGCTCCAGCTTTACCATGTTCATGCCCACGGATTTAATAATCTTTTCACCGCCTACACTGGTTCCCACAGCCATAACAACACTGCACACAAGCATCAGCCATACCGGAATTTCCATACCGCTTACTGATGTATGTCCTCCTGAAAAGGCAATTCCTAAAAACAAAACACCGATAAATTTCTGTCCGTCCTGGGCTCCATGCATAAAACTCATGGCTGCTGCCCCGGCAACCTGGGCACCTCCAAAAAAGCGGTTGGTTTTCCGCCTGTCCACACTCTGACACACAACCGTAATAATCTTGCACACAACCCAACCGGTTGCAAATCCCAGAATCAGACTCAGGACAAGACCGTACAGAACTTTCACCCATTCTCCGAAATTGATTCCGCCCACACCTTGCTGAATTGCAATGGCGGCTCCGGACAAACCAGCAATGAGACTGTGGCTTTCACTGGTTGGAATTCCGAAAAAGGAGGCCGCTGTACTGTAAATAACAATAGACAGTAAGGCTGCGCACAAAGCAATCAAAGCCTCATCCGTATGTTCTCCGAAGTCTACCATGTTACTAATGGTGGACGCCACAGAACTGTTAATTTGTGTCATAACAAAGACACCAAGAAAATTGAACCCTGCACTCATCAGGATCGCAGCTCTCACAGGCATACATCTGGTTGCTACGCAGGTAGCAATGGCATTGGGTGCGTCCGTCCAGCCATTTACGAAAATAACGCCTAATGTAAGAACCACTGTAATAAACAGAACCGGATTTCTTACAATCTCCTGCCAGAAATTTATAAATGTCAATTCCATGCTCTCTTCCTCCGGTCTTTAAATGTCATTTGCGAATGCAGTAATATTGTCTGTTTTTCCGATTACCACAATAATATCGTCCCGGTGCAGGCGATAATCCGGCATTACTTCAATATTCGTCTCATCTCCGTTTTCAATGGCAATGATGTTCAACCGATATTTCTGACGGATTTCTGTCTCTTCTATACTTTTTCCAATCAAACTCTCCGAAATGGGTATCTGGCGAATTTCCACCTGATTGCACAGAGAAACATATTCAAAAAAGTTATTGGACAACAGTTTCTTTCCAAGCCGCAGCGCCATATCCCGCTCCGGATATACCACTTCCGCACCAATCTTTTCAAGCACGGCTCCCTGTTCAGGGCTTAATGCCTTTGCAATGACCCTTGGCACTCCCATCTCTATCACGCTCATGGTTGTCAATACACTGACATCCACCTGTTCGCCAATGCAAATAATAACAACATCGCAATTTTGTATTCCGATTTCCTTTAAAGTATCTGCACTAAGGTTGTCTGACACAAAAGCGCAGTCCGTATACTGCCGTATTTCTCTTATCTTCTTTTCATCTTTATCTACTGCAATTACTTCATTTCCTGATTGTGCCAGCATAGTGGCCAGCGCTTCTCCAAAGCGTCCCAGCCCAATCACTCCATACGCTGCGTCTAACTTCTTTTTCATTTTTTATTTTCTCCTTTTTATCCTATTGCAACTTCTTCTTCTGAATATCTTGCTCTTGGCTCCGAACGGTTGACCCATATGGTAATCAAGGTAATCACTCCAACTCTTCCAGTAAACATCACGAGGATGATGACTGCTTTTCCTGCCACACTAAGCCCCGGCGTAATTCCCGTGGAAAGTCCCACAGTTCCAAAAGCAGAAACCACTTCAAATAAGAGCTGCATAAAACTCAGATCCGGTTCCAGAACACACATAAAAAATACTGCAATGCATACCACGGTTCCCGAAAGAATGGTAATCATAAAGGCCTTTGAAATATTCTGCTCGGATATATTCCGCCGGAATGCATGGACCGTTCCTTTGGTACAGGTTCCTCTTATCTTCTGAAACATAATAAAAAAGGTACTTGTCTTGATACCGCCGCCTGTAGAACCCGGGGACGCACCGATAAACATCAGAATACACAGTACAAACAAGCCGGCATTGCTGAATTCCCCAATGGGATAGGTGGAAAAACCGGCCGTTCTTGCAGAAACACTCTGAAAGAAGGCTCCCAGCCATGTAATATCTTCTGTTATTTTCAGCAGAACCGTTCCCACTGCAAGCAATACCACACTGGTAACAATCACTACCTTGGAATGGAGGGTCAGCTTACGGAAACGTTTCTGTTTCAGCAAATCCAGAATTACCAGAAAGCCCAATCCTCCAAAAATAATCAAAATACTGGTGGTCAGATTCAGTAAAACGTCATTCTGATAAGGCGTCAGATTTCTAAGCCCTCCCAGAATATCAAAGCCCGAGTTATTAAAGGCCGCAATGGAATGGAAAATGCTGATTCCTATGGCATGCAGCGTGTCGTAATCCCTGCTGAAAACCAGAAAACTCAACACTGCGCCTCCCGCTTCAAAGCACAAAGTCATTAATAATACGGCCTTTACCAGTTTTACAATTCCCTTATAAGTGTCAATGTTTAAAGCTTCCTTTACCATCATCCGGCTTTTAAGACCAACCTTTTTTCTTGCCACCAGCATGAGGCCCACCCCAAGGGAGGTGACGCCCAGGCCGCCGATTTGTATCAGAGCCGCAACAACTCCCTGTCCAAAGGCGGTAAAGTGGTCCGCTGTATCAATGGCAATCAGACCCGTTACACAGACTGCACTGGTAGAGGTAAACAACGCGTCTATCACGGATACCTCTGCACCGTCCTTTACAGATATGGGAAGGAGCAGCAAAATCATTCCAAGGAAAATGACCGCCGCAAATCCTCCCACAATCATTCTGCCGGGCGGCTGATTTCTTAAAAACATATTTATCTTCTTCATTTTTCTTTTCGTCCTGTCTTTTTTTTCTGAATCCTTTCTCTATGTTCTTCCCACCATACCCATAAAGGTCCGGCAATACAAATAGAAGAATAACATCCTGAAACAAGTCCGGCCAAAAGAGGCAGTGAGAAATTCGTAATAGATTCCATTCCGTAAACAACTGAAACAATCAAAATAATAGCTGCACACAATACCACGGTAAATGCAGTATTGATGGAACGCTGCAGGGTTTCTGTGGTACTGATATCCACCAGTTCCGCCAGAGTGTTTTTCTGTTTCACGCCGTTTCTGTGCTCACGTATTCTATCATATAATACAATGGTATCATTGATAGAATATCCAATAATCGTCAGAGTAACTGCCACAAACGCATCGTTTACCGGAATTCGGAAAATTCCAAACACAAACAATACTATCAGAATATCGTGAAGCAACGCTATTACAGCTGTAACACCGGATGCAAGTCCTCCCAGGGCAGAAAATCGAAGGCGAATATATACCACGATAAACAGGAAAGATAACACAATGGCAATAGCTGAATTTTTCAATGCCTTTGCACCGATATAAGGTTCTACTGCTGAAGTTTCAGAGGTTTCAAACTGATTGTCGTTTCCCTCATTAATAGCAGTTAAAATTTCTTTCTGCTGGTCAGGTGTCAATCCTTTCTTTCCGGACAGCGTAATAACCAGATTCTTTTCTCCTGTAGCAGAATCTTCAGAGGTCTGTACATTCACACTTCTGTCTACAATCTCCTCTACCTTTTTCTGGATTTCTCCTGTGTCTGCCTCTTTGTTGTAAGTATATCGCAAGATAACTCCGCCGGTAAACTGTGTATCCAGCTTAATTCCATTTACAGAACTCCATATTGTTCCCACGATGAGCATTGCCAGACTGGCCA
>DXFK01000001.1 GCA_019114495.1 Candidatus Blautia stercoravium | reverse complement strand
TTGCAGAAGCGATAAAGTAAGGTAAGCCTAAACCGGATATTTTCAATAGCTTTTGATGGAGAAATGAAAAACAAGAAGAAATAAGAAGCCTAACGAGAGTAGCGCACAACGTATAAATATATAATCAGGTCATAGGAGTAGAATGGTAAAATTACTGTTCTACTTTTTCTTTTTCTCTTGACAACTGACTTGGCGTGTCATATACTGTATATATCAAAGTGATACAGTACGATACAGAAGGCGGTGGGATTTTGGAGATTGTTGTAAGTAATAAAACAAGTCGGCCACTCTATGAACAGATTGCAACACAAATTAAGGCACAAATCATGAGCGGCGACCTTAAAGCTGGAGAAGCGCTTCCATCTATCCGTGCATTGGCTAAATCATTGCATATCAGCGTGCTGACTGTACAGAAA
Source organism: Candidatus Blautia stercoravium (assembly GCA_019114495.1). GTDB lineage: Bacteria > Bacillota > Clostridia > Lachnospirales > Lachnospiraceae > Blautia > Blautia stercoravium. The sequence continues at coordinate 4,863 of DXFK01000001.1, read as the reverse complement.
GCATACGATCTCCTTCAAACAGATGGATTTATAGAAACAACGGCGGGAAAGGGATGTTATGTTTCTGTACAAAATCAAGATTTCTATTTGGAAGAGCAGCAGAAAAAAATAGAGGAACATTTCAGTGAAGCAATCGAGATTGCCCGTACAAGCGGTATATCGCTTAATAAATTGGTTGATTTGCTGACACTACTGTATGAGGAGGAGTGACAATGAATAATGCGTTGACGATTTCAGGGCTTACCAAAACGTATAAGGACTTTGTTTTAGATAGTGTTTCTTTCGATGTTCCGGAGGGTTCCATCGTAGGGCTGATCGGCGAAAATGGTGCAGGAAAAAGTACGACAATTAACGCTGTTATGGGACTGATCAAGAAAGATGCAGGCCACATTTCCATCATGGGAAAGGAAGAACTGGATAACGATACCAAAGAACAGATTGGCGTTGTTTTTGATGGCAGCAATTACCCGGAAATTCTATCCCCTAAACGGCTCAACCGGGTCATGAAAAATATCTATCATTCCTGGGATGAACACACCTATAGGTCTCTTTTGAAACAATTTTCATTACCCGCCGATAAACAAATCAGCCAATTTTCAAAAGGAATGAAAATGAAGCTGGCAATCACTGTCGCATTGTCCCACAATTCAAAACTGCTGATTTTGGATGAAGCAACCAGCGGCCTTGATCCTGTGATCCGGGATGATATTCTGGATATGCTGTTGGATTTTGTCCAGGATGAGGATCATTCTATACTGGTGTCTTCACATATCACCAGTGATTTAGAAAAAATAGCTGACTATATTGTGTTTATCCATGAGGGGAAAGTGGTCTTCTTCAAACCAAAAGATGAATTGACTGAGCAATATGGCATAATCAAATGTGGAGCTGCCCAGTTTGATGCCTTAGATAAAAGCGATATTATTGTATATCGAAAAATGGACTATGAGTGGCAGATTTTGGTTTCAGACAGGGAGAAAATGCAGAAGAAATATCCGAAAGCAATGGTTGTCCCGGCAACGATTGACGAAATTATGCTTCTCTATGTAAAGGGGGAAAGATGATGAAAGGACTTTTATTGAAAGATCTGTATATTGCCAAAAGCAATATCCTTGTAACAATCGTATGTTTAATTGTTTTGGGGTTTGGGCTTTCATTTTTACTGGAAGCCAGCGCACTTTTAGTTTTGGCTCCTCCGTGTGCCACAACTGCAGTTTTCATCAGTATCACAAGTGACGCCAACTCGAAATGGAGCAAGAATGTAATTACCATGCCGGTATCAAGGAGCCAGATTATCGGAGAAAAATTCATTCTCTATATTATCCTTTCCGTGTTGGGAATTATTGCAACACTTATTCCCTGTGGCGTACTTGCAATCATTGACGGCGGAATATCATTAAGTTCTTTGTGTCTCTACGGCTCCATAGGAATAAGCGCCTCTTTACTGGCTGGCAGTATCAGCCTTCCGTGCGCATATTTTTTTGACCCTGACAAATCACAAATTGTCTTTATAATGTCGTTTCTGGCTGCAACGGGAATTATTACTGCGCTAGTATTACTTGTCAATTTGATTATTCCCGTAAAAGATAGTATCCTTATGTCATTTAATATCGTACTTATTATAGCAGTGATTATCTTTTTTGTTTCACACAAAATTGCTGTAATAGCTTATCAACAGAAAGATATTACCTGACGGTTGAGCAAGCAGGAAGATATGCCTTGTGAGTAACAAGGACCATTTTAACAACCATATGAGGAAAACCAAAGCTGCCGCTGCAGGAACACCCATTCCCACAACGGCAGTTTTTATTTCTGCGGCTTGCACCGGCGGTAGTGTTGATTGGAATAGCACATACATGATAAAATAATGTAGGCATGAACCAGCTCATGCCATGAGAATGTGAAGGCTCCCATCTGTTGAAATGGGAGTTCTTTACAATACATATTCTTATTTAATACATTTCGATTGCACCCAATTCTTTGACATTATCAGTCGGCAATCTCTCCCCTTTACGTTCTATATCATTATAATAAAGCGAGACTTGACTTAAAATTTTTATTCAGTTACCCTTAGATAAGAGTTACCGGTAGCTCTTTATCAAATCAATAAGGAGCGTGTAAAAATGTATCATGCACATTTTAGGGGAACACACTATGAAGCTGGTTTTCGGTGGGGTTCCTTACTGTTGAAACACCAAAATATAATTTTGGAAAATATCCCATTTGAAATTACACAGGAACGAATCGACTATGCTTCATCCTGTTTTTCCATCTATGAGAAATTTTACCATGAAATCATAGAAGAAATTCAGGGACTTGCAGACGGACAGCATTGCGATGTTCGTATCTTGCAGGCAGTATTATTTAGTATGTACTCTATGCCGCCGGCCTGTAACTGCTCTTGCTTTGCGTTCACGACCGGGCAGGAAATTCTCCTGGGACGGAACAGTGACTTTTTAACAGAAATCGAAAAGCTGAATATGAATGTAATATATAGGCTGACTGATGGGGCATATTCTTTTACCGGGAATACAACCGCTTTTGTAGAGGTTGAAGATGGTGTTAATGAATATGGTCTGGCTGCCGGACTGACTTCAGTTTACCCTATTCAGCACAAGCCAGGATTTAATGCGGGCCTGCTTCTCAGATATCTATTAGAAAAATGCAAAAATGTATCGGAAGCCATCTCTTGCTTACATCAATTACCAATCGCTTCCGCCCAGACACTGACTTTGGCGGATATATCGGGAGAGATAGCGCTTGTCGAATGTACTCCGGATCGTGTAGAAGTTACAACATCATTTAGTAATACGCATCCTTTTGTCTGTGATACAAATGCTTTTCATCTTACAAATATGATGCAATATAACAGAGTTGGTATTGATGATTGGTTTGCAGAGACAAGGTTTCAAACTATGATTTCAGCCTTCCAAAATACTAAAAAAATTGATCTGGTATTTGCGAGAAAACTGTTATCCGGTGATTATGGTTTTCTCTGTCAATATGACAGGAGTACCGGCAAAGATACCGTATGGTCTGTTATTTATAATCTGAAACAGCATAAGATCTATCGGAGTGAAGGAAATCCCAGACGCTGCAACTTCAAAGAAGATACCCGTTTTTGTTTTTGATTTTAGTCTTCTGTAACAAGCAAGAAACATCTAAATATAACCGCATTCAGCGGTACCACTGAGCAGGAAATCATTGGTTTCCTGCTTTTTCTTTTCCCGGACGCCGGGAGAAAGGAGGGAGGTTACACTTCCCCTGCGCTGGCTGCCGCCAGCTACCCCTTTGTGGACTTGCCGCCCGGAAATACCTTGCGCTGCAAGCTGTTTCCGTCCAGCAAGTTTACAATTCATCTATTCCTAAAAGTGATCGGTCATAGTATAATAAAGCCAGCGATAAATGCGTATTTCTCAAGGAGGGTTTATAATGAAATGTATAAAATGCTACAACACACTACACACGGAAACTGGCGAATTTCCTATGACTATCAACGGGAAAACTATAAAAGTCATAAATGCACCTGTGTTACATTGCAAGAACTGTAATTCGGTAATTATTAGCGATGAAGTAAAAGAAAAGGCAAAAGAATTTTCAGAAGTGTATTTATATCCAGATAATACTCTTGATTACGCAGAATGTGAAGCAGGAACGATGATGCCGGTAATGAATTTACTTTTTTGATGACGACAAAATCCCAGTTTTACCGAACCGACCTTATCTAACCTTTCAAAACTGAATATCAGCCGCCCACCGGCGGCACCACCAAGCAGGAAATCATTGAACGGTTTCCTGCTTTTTTTATTCTGAACTTCTCTACCTGCTGTTGCTATTTGTGAGCCTCCTACGTATGAAATAAGTAACAGAGCTGCAAAAAGTATTTTGATTATTCAGAATACAAAACATTAGTGTAACTTGTCCATTCTCAAGAAATCGAGCTCTATTGTATTTATGAAAAGTAAAATTACAGGAGGAAGTTACTATGGTAAAGAAAAAAGGTGTTTTATGTTATGACCAGGAGTCTGGGAGGTATGATATCTATTTTGGAAATGGCAGCTATTACGGCGGTCTGCATTGTGGAGACTGTTTTGATGTAGAGATGGATGGAGACTGGGTGCCGGTTCGGATTGAAATGGATGACGACTGGTATCTTGTGGGAGTTCCAAAAGTCAGGCTGGATGGGTTGACAGTCCGGGCAGACTGGTACGAATAATCACGACAGGAGGATGGACATGAAGAAGGAATGGGTGAAACCGGAGATGCGGTTTACGACAGATCCGGATATTATCCTGGGGTGTTTGTATGAGGTATATGGACAGGAAAAGAAGTCTGTATTGGCTGGGAAGAATATCCGGCATACAATGATCTTCCCGTTTCTCCGGATGCTGGCAAATAACACAAAGAGAGATGTCCGAGATCTGGAAACTCTGCATCAGCGGCTCTGGAAGATTTATGAAAAAGAACCTGAAAAGCAGGTGTTTGTACAGCAGGGAGAGAAAATCCTGGATGCTGTCAGGAAAGGAGAAGACGGAGGATGATTTCCTATGAGAAGGCAAAAATGGGAAAACGACTGATGAAGAAATTCATTGCGGAAGGGGAACTGGAAAAAGCGGCGTTTATCGGGCTGATGTACCAGATGCCGATCCGGACAGGGGATGCGGTAATGCTGCGGAAAAGTGACCTTGCCGGAAGGACTGTTTTGAAGGCATCCAGCAAATACGGAAAACTCTATACGAACCGGCATGGCAATCCTTATCGGATCACCAGACAGCTGAGGAGTCTTCTAAATTCTATCAACAGGGACTCTGATTTCATCTTCACACGGAAGAAGGAGTATTATATACATTTATTCCACATATA
>DXFK01000092.1 GCA_019114495.1 Candidatus Blautia stercoravium | reverse complement strand
GAATCAAATCTCATGACCTGCGTTATGCCAGCCACCAGATGACGCTGCGGAACACTACGAACATTACCATTGAGATCCATCGCTGTGCCTGCCAGCTTTTTGACCAATTATGGGATGGGACAGCCATCCGGCATCTGGGGATCCACACCAGCCGGGTAAAGGACGGTTTTAATATGCGCCAGCTTGATATGTTTGATACAACGGACTATGAAAAGCTGGAGAAAATGGATGCTGCGGTGGACCGGATCCGTGGACGGTATGGGATTGACTCGGTGAAGCGGGCGGCATTTGTGGGAAGTCCGATTGACCACATGAGCGGGGGCATCTCAAGGGAAAAAAGGACTGTTGATTATAAGAAAGTCAGGGTAAACTAGAGGTGAAGAAGTATGAGTATGGGAATAGGTACAAATACACAAAATCCCGATGAGGGGGAGTTGAAAAGGGATTTAGAAAAGATTGCCTGCGGTGTCTGGTTTACAAGCACCGGATCCGTCATGCCCAAATTGGTCAAGTACCAGGATGATGAAGGTCTGCTTCATACGATCAGCCAGATCCATGTGCTGACACAGGAAAAGAAATACTATTGCGGCATCCCCATCCAGGAATACCGGTGCAGTACAGTTCTGGAAAATCAAGAGTATCTATTCCGGCTGTATTACTATCTGGAAGAAAATTGCTGGAAGATCAGTTGGGAAGGAATATAAGCCTGCAGGCAAAAGGAGAAAAAGCCGATGTGTGGACGTTATTATGTGGATGATGAGACCGCCAGGGAAATTGAGAAGCTGGTGCGGGATCTGGATAGGAAACTGCAGATAGAGCGCACCGGGGATGTATTCCCTTCGCAAAATGCTATGATCCTAAAGGGGGAGGGAAATCATCTGGCTGCAGAACAGATGAGATGGGGCTTTCCAGGGTTCGAGAAAGGGAAATTGCTGATCAATGCAAGGGCAGAGAGTGCCATGGAGCGCAGAACCTTCCAGGATAGTGTGCGGCACAGGCGCTGTATTATTCCGGCACGGGGTTTTTACGAATGGAATAAAAGCAAGGAGAAATTTTCATACGAGCGGAAGGACGCTCCGGTACTTTTCATGGCAGGATGCTATAACTGGTATGAGGATCAGGTAAGGTTCGTCATCCTGACCACGGAGGCACCATCTTCCGTGGCCCCGGTCCATAACCGGATGCCGCTGATCTTGGAGCCGGAGGAGCTGAAAGACTGGGTGATGGATGACGGGGCGACAGAATATTTGCTGCATAAGACGCCGGTGCTGTTAGAGGCGCACGCAGAGTATGAGCAGATGAGGTTGTTTTAGTATGTCTGGGACTAGAGATATGCTGAAAATCCAAGTGATACTTTCATACTAAGTCTACCAGCAAGTAAAATGGTATCTTCTCAATATCTTTAACAAACGGTATAATTGAAACGAGGAGGTGCCATCGTGAAGGAAAAAATATTCATCATTGAGGATGATCTTACTATACAGACACAGTTGAAAACCTTATTGTCAGGCAATGGGTATGAGGTTGACGCTGCAACTGACTTTACAAGAATAATTGAGCAGTTGAAGGTATTTGCGCCCCATCTGGTTTTGCTGGATATAAAACTTCCGGGAAACAGCGGCTTTGAAATCTGTTCACTAATTCGTAGTTTCTCCGATATTCCCATAGTTTTTGTGACAAGCAGCAGCACAGACATGGATGAACTCAACAGCATTATGCTGGGCGGCGATGCTTTCATTACAAAACCTTACAACACGGCAATACTGCTGGCGAAAATTGCCTCCCTTCTCAGGCGGGCGTATGCTTCTGGGCAGACCGAGGTACTTTCATGGAACGGCGCAGATTTACATTTGGAAAGCGGCTTTATAGAATATAGCGGCCAGAAAGCCGATTTGACGAAAAATGAGTTAAAAATACTCTACTATCTTTTTAAGAACGCAGGGAAAATATGTCCTCGCAGTGATATTGTTGATTTCCTTTGGGATAATCAGCTTTATGTAGATGATAACGCCCTAAGTGTGAATATAGCCCGTATCCGTGAGAAACTGGCGTCCATTGGGCTGAACAATTTTATTAAAACAAAACACAGGCAAGGGTACACATTATGAGTGGTAGACAATATCTGAAAAACCAGTTACCTGTCCTTCTAATCAATTTGCTGGGTATGCTTGCACTTGCCCTATTTTTAATTGCAAGCGGCAATAATATTCAAACTGTCCTATTCATCCTTGTTGTCTGGCTGATTGTCCTTGCTTCATGTCTGCTGTTTTTTTATTTCTCCCGGAAAAAATATCTGAATAAACTATTGGATATGACGGAGGAATTAGAAGAACGGTATTTACTGCCGGAAATCATGCAGGAGCCGGAAAAAGCCGATGAACAGGTATTCTACCAGATTATGAAGATGTCCGAAAAATCCATGCTGGAACGGATTGGCGAGGTACAGAGGGAACGGAAGGAATATAAAGAATATATCGAACAATGGATACATGAAGTGAAAACACCGATTACAGCTATAAAACTGATTTGTGAGAATAACCGCTGTTCTTTTACCAGAGATCTGATGGCTGAGTTGGAAAACATCAACCGCTTTACGGAACAGGCTTTGTATTACGCCCGCAGTGAACATACGGAAAATGATTATTCTGTCCGTGAAATCAGACTTAGCAATGTGGTACATGGGGCAATAGCAGATAACAAATATCTTTTGCGGCAAAATAATGTGACCGTTACCGTAGATAATGTAGAATATAGCATATATTCCGATGATAAGTGGTTACGGTTTATTTTAGACCAGCTTATCAGCAATGCAGTAAAATATCGTATAGGCCAGCCGGTTTTACATTTTTCTGCTGTAAAAGAGAATGATAGAGTTATCCTATCTGTTGAAGATAATGGCATAGGCATACCACAAAGCGATTTACCCCGTATTTTTGAGAAAGGGTTTACAGGACAGAACGGAAGGACAATTCATAGTTCTACCGGGATTGGCCTGTATCTATGTAAACGCCTTTGCGATAAGCTGGGAATAGGAATTTCCGCAAGCTCCGAAGGGAAAGGAACCACTATTTCACTTTCCTTCCGTATCAACGATTTTGTTACTGGAGTGCAGGGCTGATATGCTCTGCACTTCTTACGTTTTTGTAAGAACTGTGTAAGAAAATTTGATACAAAAAGGCATGGATACGGATTAAAATATAGTCATGAAAGATTTAGGAAGGCAGGAGAACACATGGAACCTATTTTGAAATTAGAACATATCCAGAAATATTATGGCAATGAAGGAAATATCACAAAAGCCATTCAGGATATTAGCTTTTCTGTAGAAACAGGAGAATTTCTGGGGATTATGGGAGCGTCAGGATCAGGGAAAACAACACTGCTCAACTGTATTTCCACCATTGATACAGTAAGCGCAGGTCATATTTATCTGGAGGGGACAGATATTACAGAGATAAAGCCGAAATCTCTTGCCCGCTTTCGCCGGGAGAATTTAGGGTTTGTGTTTCAGGACTTCAACCTGCTGGACACACTGACAATCTCTGAAAACATTGCGTTGGCATTGGCAATCAACAAGACACCGGCGAAAGAAGTGGAGCCTTGCATTATGGATATCGCCGGGAAATTGAATATCCGTGATATTCTGAACAAATATCCGTATCAGGTATCCGGCGGCCAGAAGCAGCGCTGCGCCTGCGCCAGAGCCATTATTAACAATCCAAAGCTGCTTTTAGCCGATGAACCGACCGGTGCATTAGACAGCCATTCCTCTCAAATGCTTCTGTCTACGATCCAAAGTATCAATGAGCAGATGGGGGCAACCATTCTCATGGTAACACATGATGCTTTCACGGCCAGCTATGCGAACCGTATTCTCTTTTTACAGGACGGAGAGATTTTTACAGAATTGCATAAGGGAAGCGACAGCCGGAGTGCTTTTTTTGATAAAATCCTGAATGTCCTTACCATGATTGGAGGGGGACAAAGCCATGTATGCTAAACTTGTATTAAGAAATGCGAAGCGGTCTGTCAAAGACTATCTGGTTTATATCGTAACCTTGACAATCTGCGTCACGCTTTTTTATTCATTCCTGTCCATTTCCAGCAGCTACTATCAGCCGGATATTGGGAGTGAATACAATTTTACGGTATTAAGTGACGGGATGAAAGTGGCTATTTGTGTGATCACCCTCTTCCTGCTGTTTCTGATACGGTTTGTCAACAACTATATGCTGCGGCGTAAGCAAAAGGAATTTGCGGTTCAATCTATCATGGGAATGGAACAGAAAACCGTTGGCAGACTGTTTTTTGCGGAAACCTTTGTGATGGGGATGATTTCGATTGCCATAGGAATTTTCCTCGGAGTGTTTTGTTCGCAGTTTATTACAGCAATGCTACTGACTTCTTACGGGAAAAGCTATGAACTAACATGGACGCTGTTCCCAGATACGGTCTTGTTGACAATAGGCTTCTTTGTTTTAAGTTTTCTTGTGGTAGGTCTGTTTAACACCCGTACCATTCGGAAAACCAAAACCATAGATATGCTTGCAGCAGACCGGGAAAATGATCCTGCACTGAAAAAAAGCCGTTGGATTGTAATTGTAGCTATTTTATTTGAACTGTTTACGATATGGATGTGCGTGACGGGAGTGCAAAAGGTCTGGTTCTATTATGACAGCCGTTTTGCTATGCCGGTTCAGATTATGTTCTGGGGCAACATTATTCTACCAGCAGCCACTTTATTTTGGTCTGTATTGTGGATACTCAGGAAGAAAAAATTAGGATTTACTAAATTTGTTTTCGGACTGCTGATTTGCGCTGCCCTGAACGTCTGCATAGCAGCTAGCGTGCCGGCCTTAATCAATTGGTATTATCTTCCACTAGGGGCTGGTACGGTCAACCAATATCTGCTATTTATTTTGGTTGATTTGATTTTTTTCATTTGCTCATTGATTTATCTTGCCAGCAACTTCATCGTTACATGGAAAGAAAAATCACCAGAGCATAGATATAAAGATGAAAATCTGTTCTTTTTCGGGCAGGTTATATCAAAGCTGAATACCACCAGTAAGACCATGACGCTTATCAGCGTAACGCTTGTGCTTGCCATTTTCCTGTTTATCGCAGCACCGATTTTGACCGGCTGGGCTTCAGGCTATCTGGATATACGTTCCATGTATGACGTGCAGGTTTCTTCCCGCTATAACGATGTATATGACGAAGAAAACCTTCCTCATGATAATTATGAAGTCGTAACTGATTATCTTGTGGAGAATGGCATTGAAACAGATTATGACTGCATATTCAGCCTATATCTTCCGAAGAAAGCTGATTTTCATAATCGAATAAAGTATGACTTTCCTATTGTGGCTATCTCGTTGAGTGATTACAACACAATTCGGGAAATGCTGGGATATGAGCCAGTTTCTCTATCGGAAAACGAGTTTACCACACAGTGGCAGACCATCGCCACTGAGGAAGAACGGAATAACTTTTTGGCAGAGCATACCAGCGTAATGACAGACGCCGGAGAATTGACTCTTTCCGCTCAGCCTTATTACGAGGCAGCAATCGGGGAAACAGCTTATAATTCTTATACAAATGTACTCTTTGTATTTCCAGACAGCATTTGTGAAAAACTGCTTCCGGTTATGCGGAATCGCTATATCACTACATCAGAAAATATCTCCTATCAAAATGCCCGTGAATTAGAGCAGGCTTTTTCGGAGGAGTATCCTGAGATTACAGAAACCGGTGTCAACTATTCAATCCGTTTAAGCACCTTGCAGATCAACAGCACAAAGGCAAGTAATTTTGTCATGCAGGCCGCCATGCTATACGGTGCTGTCGTGCTGATGGTAATCTGCCTTACCATACTTTCTTTACAGCAGCTACTAGACGCCGGTAAGTACAAATACCGCTTTTCTGTATTACGAAAGTTGGGCGTTGAAGAACAACGGATAGGAAAACTTGTGCTAAAACAATTAGGCGTCTGGTTTGGACTTCCAATCATTGTAGCAATCACCGTCTCCACGGTTGTAATTGCCTACTTTATTCAAACTATATCGGCAGAAATTTCGGCATATATTGGATTTGGAGCTTTGATGGTACAGATTGGTATGACTGTAGGTGTACTGGTACTATTATTAGTTTGTTATTTTATTAGTACATGGGTACTCTTCCGACATTCGATTGATCCTTGATTTCTTAACAAAAACTGGAGGTGAAAGCATCGGTTATTTTCTGATTGTTGAATTTAAAGATACTGAAACCACTATTTTGCATCAAATTCTGTCTGTTATTAGAGGATACACTAAAATGGAGGAATACAAGTTAGATTTGCCAAATGAGACAATTTTTCCGGGGCTTTTTATTCTTCCAGATCAGCGCAGAATATTGGTGGAAGGAAACGAAATATATCTTACGCATCATGAGTTTGATATGATGCTGTTTCTGGCCAGACATCCAGGTCAGGTTTTTACCAGAGAGCAGCTATATGAAGCAGTCTGGGATGATATTCCTATAAGTGTGTATGCAAAGGTCGAATGTATGATTTACAGTATCCGGAAGAAACTCAGGGCTTATACTGACAGGCAATATATCCAGACTGTCTGGGGAGTAGGATACGCATTTGATCCGGGAACATAAAAGGAGCCGTCCGTGAGGGCGGCTCGAAATCATTTACTCTTCGCCAAGAAAATAGTCCACTTTCTTAGCATATTCTTCCTGCTCTTCCTTAAACAGTTCTTCCAGAAGTCCGGTTTTTCCGGTTTCCCGGTATTCCTTCAGCCCTTCGATGTATCTGCCCCGGAACTTGTCTTCAATGACCACCGGCGTCAGATCTGCTTTTAAGCATTCCCGAAACAGGATCAGCCTGCCGGTCCTGCCGTTGCCGTCCTGGAAAGGATGCAGCGCCTCATACCGGGCATGGAACTGAGCCATGACGGAAAGTGTCTTGGCTGAGATTTCGTGATACCAGGCGAGAAGTTCCCGCATTTTTTCCGGCACCTCTTTAGGAAGGGCGGTTTCATACATTCCCACCATATTTGGACGCTCTTTATAATCTCCGATGGCATAGCCGTTGGCTCGGTCTTCAAACACACCGCTTTTTAGTTCAAAGTGGAACGCCTTAATGAGTTCCTCGCTCAAAGGCTCATCCAGCGTGTCGATCATCTTATTGAACATCAGGAAGTGACCGTTGGTTTCCTCTACATCTTTGGCCCGGTAATAATCATCACTGCGGGGCAGCATACCGGTGTCAAACAGAGAGGCTGTCTGCTCCTCATTCAGTGTGGAGCCTTCGATCTTATTGGAGTTGTAAGCCAGCGTCCGCTGGGTATAGGCGTAGATACCGGAGCGGTCAAATTTCTTCCGCTCAATCCGGAAACGCCGGATCAGTTCTTCGTTCTTCATAGGAAATCGCTCCTTCTTATTCTCAATGAGTCTATTTTACCATACTGCCTCGACAAGATACAGAGGGGATTTTCTGTCGGATCTGACAGAAATCTCAAGCTTGGGATGCAGGCTGTCCGTTGGGGATTTGTAGCTCCAGTTCCGCAATCTGCCATTCCATCCAGTCTCCATGAACGACAGCAGTAGCAGACCAGCCTTCCAGAAAGCTGTATTCCCGGTCAGAATCTTCTTGTTCTACCCCGTCCAGGGCGCTTTCATAGGCAGCTTTCATTGCTGCGTACACTTCCTCATAGTCGGTGCTGACGATGGGATCTGTCAGACCGTCCGTATACCCGTGTAAAACATAAATCTTTATCGGTGTATTTCCTTGTGTATTCTTGCAGACATTTGTCATCAGGCGGCCTCCTTTTCACGTCCGGGCCAGGTAATATGGCACTCACATTCGGTCAGCTCCGGATCGTGCGCTAAGGCTTCGTACACGGTCTCCCGCTCTTCGGCGGAATCATATTCTTTATCCAGTTTGATGACTTCTGCCTGAATCGAGGGAGCGTTTGTATAAGAAGCGGTAACAATGCCGTCCTCGATGACCAGCACCACACGGGGCGCCGGTTCTGTATGCAGGCGCAGTTCACCGTTTAAAATCTGTTTCTCGATTGCATCGATCACGTTCTCCATCGTAACATGGTAGGAAATATTGATGTCTGCCTGTTTCTCATACAGTTCATAGGCTGTACACAGGATATCTGTCTCATGTTCCAGTGTCTGATAGGGAAGGTTACAAAGCCCGGTTCCTTCCGTGCGCCGTTCTTCGCAGCACTCAATAAAATCCTGGAAAAAGCAATGCTTTTTGTAGATTTCATGCGCTTCCCGTATTTGCGGAAAAGTTAGTGCAAAAGCGAGTTCTTCTGGTGTTTCATTTCTTTCTAATATCATAACTATTGTTCTCCTTTCTGAAGGAGGGCTGGGCCTGGCAGCACAGCATCCTCCTGTTTCCTGTAAATCAGTAATGTTCCCCGCAGATCCAGCGGCTGGTCTATCCATCCCCCGTCTTGGTAGATCTGTCTGGTCAGGGTATTATAGATGACCGGCGTTTTTTCAATATCCGCAAGGTCAGCGACCAGGCAGGTTTCCCGGTCTATATAGGGCCAGAGCGCCGTTTCGATTTCTTCCCGCAGCTTCAGCGCCATCCGGTGGATCTTCGGTACGTCATAGTCCCTGGTGATACTTTTCCCGATTTCTTTTGGGATCCGGGAATGGTCAATGGCATCCTGAACCACGGCTGTCTGCTCCTCCAGAGAGAACTCCGGATTGATCAGAAGATGGCGGCAGGCGACCAGAAGGACAAATTCCTGGACGCTTTCCCGGATCTGTGCCTTCAGTTCCTCATAAGGAACACGGTATACGCTTTTTAAGGTTTCCAGAGAAACCCGTTCCCGGTTGAGCTTCAGGGTGGAGAGCAGCTTTTGCAGGCTGCTCCCCCGTTCATAAATATCAGTCAAGCGCACATCACCTCAATCTCTGCCGGACGGCGAGCATAGGTCAAATAGTAAACGGTGTTTTCAGTTTCAAATACGACGCCGTCCTGCGATACCTCCAGGATCTGCTGGACCAGGGAGGTAGACAGGGACCGGGCACCCGTTATAATCCAGGCCCGCTCATGCAGACGCAGGGGCAGGCTGAGAGTGGCGGTCAGATGGATCTGTTTCTTTTTTACTGGCATAGCCGTGATTTTTTCATTCGTCATAAAAGAGTCACACCTCCATTCCATCCAGACTCCGTACTTTTCTGCGGAGGCGGTAGAACCGGCTGTGTA
>DXFK01000011.1 GCA_019114495.1 Candidatus Blautia stercoravium | reverse complement strand
ATCAAAGAGATATTAAAAATTAAAAAAAATGTAACAAAATGAGGAAATTCGGGGAAAAAGATGATATAATGATTCGTGGTTATTATGAAAAACAGATTTTAGCAGATTTTATTATATAAGGTGGTAACGATATATGAGCAGAAGAAGGCGCAGAGGAAATATCCAAAGAATCAGACAGAGAAATCGAAGAGTGCTGTTAATGGCAGTCCTTATGTGTTTTATTGTCTGGATGGGAACTGTGAATATCAATAAGCAGCAAAAAAAGGAGGAGGCCAAGGCGGCCTATGCAGAGCAGCAGAAAAAAGAAGAGGCAGAGAAAAAAAGCGAAAAAGAAGAACCTAAGCTGGTTCTGGCAGATGAAAACGAAAAGAAACAGTGGTATTTAAGACTGGTTAATGCAGACAATCCCATGACAGAGGCAGACGTGCCGGAAGTGGCAACCGAAACGGTGGACTCGGGGGGGTATCAGGTGGATGCCAGAATTATGGATGACTTGGAAGATATGTTTGCAGCCGCAAGAGCAGACGGCCGTTCACCTATGATTTGTTCTGCATTTCGTTCCTGGGATACCCAGGTATCCTTATATCAGAACAAAATCAGCAGAGTCATGAACGAAGATGGACTGGATGAAGAAGACGCAGCTATAAAAGCGGCTACTGTAGTGGCAAAGCCAGGCACCAGTGAACATCAGGTGGGACTGGCCTTGGATATTGTCTCTTCTGAGTACACTAATTTGGACGAGGGTCAGATGCAGACCGAAGACCAGAAATGGCTGATAGAGAATTGCTGGAAATATGGTTTTATTCTCCGCTATCCACCGGATAAAAGCGATATTACAGGTGTTATCTTTGAGCCTTGGCATTACCGCTATGTAGGAAAAAAAGCGGCAAAAGAAATTACAGAGCAGAATCTGACTTTGGAAGAATATCTGGGAGCAGAGCCGGTAGGAGACCCAACTGAAGATTTGTAAACAGAGGACTGTCGTTTGATGCGGCAGTTTTCTTTATACAGTCTTAATACTGTATATGTTTTACTTACACAGTTTTTATGTATGAAAAGCCATAATTAAGATACCATAAAGATTATGGAGGAAGAGAAAAATTCATGCGTAAAAAGAGACATTTTACTTCATTTCAGATTATCAGTCTGGGATTTTTGATAGTAATTCTCACAGGCAGTTTTCTTTTAATGCTGCCTATTTCTACCAATGGGCCGGGAGGGGCTTCTTTTTGGGATTCCCTGTTTACAGCTACCTCCGCGGTATGTGTAACAGGTCTGGTGCTTCATGATACCGCACAGTACTGGTCTTATTTTGGTCAGTTTGTCATTATGATACTGATTCAGATAGGCGGTATGGGGGTGGTGACTGTGTCTATTGCCATTGCCATGCTTTCCGGTAAGAAAATAGGATTCATGCAGAGAAGTACCATGTGCGAAGCAATTTCTGCCCACCATGTAGGCGGAATCGTTCGTATGACAGGTTTCATTTTAAGGACAACGATTATCATAGAACTGACAGGGGCTGCAGCCATGTTTCCGGTGTTCTGCAGGGATTTCGGAGCGATAAAAGGGCTGTGGTATTCTCTCTTCCATGCGGTTTCTGCTTTTTGCAATGCCGGATTTGATTTATTGGGAGTGAGAAGCGAATTTTCCTCTCTGACAACGTACGCAGACAGCCCCGTGATTAACATTACCATTATGGCGCTGATTGTCACCGGAGGTATTGGTTTCCTCACCTGGGAAGACATCAAGATACACAAAATTCATCTGAAAAAATACAGAATGCAGAGCAAGGTCATACTGACTGTGACCAGTCTGTTGATTTTACTGCCTGCCCTGTATTTTTATTTTGTGGAATTTTCCGCAGACAAGTGGAGCGGCATGAGTACATCGGAACGGATATTGGGTTCCTTTTTCCAGTCCGTAACACCCAGAACTGCGGGATTTAATACCGTGGATTTGACGGCGTTGAGCGAAGCGGGAGTATTCATTATGATTATTCTCATGATTACCGGAGGTTCTCCGGGTTCTACAGCGGGCGGTATTAAGACCACCACCCTTGCAGTGCTGTTTTCCTCTGCCTTTTCCGTTTTCCGAAGAAAAGGTGAGACCAACTGTTTTCACCGCAGAATTTCAGATGATACGGTAAATCATGCAGCCACCATTCTTCTGATGTATCTGGTGCTGTTTCTTGGGGGCGGAATTGCCATAAGCAGTATCGAAGGCATACCTATTCTGGATTGTCTCTTTGAAACAGCTTCCGCAATAGGAACCGTAGGTTTGACTCTGGGAATTACCACAGAACTGGGATTTGCTTCCAGGATTATATTAATTGTACTTATGTTCTGGGGGCGTGTAGGAGGTCTGACCCTGGTATTCGCAGCCATCTCCGGCAAACATTCCGATGTTGCAAAATTTCCTATGGAGAAAATTACTGTGGGATAGTGAAGTGCAGAAAAAAGTGTGCTAATATGGAACATATGCCAAAGGAGAGGATGCGAAAAAAATGAAAATAACTTCTGAAAAACTGCTGCACAAAGGAGACGGGAAAAAGGGGAATTTGGCGGAAGATATTTTAAAGAGCGTATTTGTGTTGGGGATGTGTACTTTTATCAATTATTTCTTTTTAAGACGCGGTTTCAGAGAAGCCAATATGATTACCGTGTATATTCTAGGGGTATTGATCATAGCAGTGTGGACTTCCCAGCGGGCATACAGCTTAATTTGCTCGGTCATCAGTGTGCTGTTGTTCAATTTTCTGTTTACAGAGCCTAAATATACTCTGAATGCTTATGATGTGGGACATATTACCACCTTTCTGGTTATGTTTATTGCTGCTTTTATCAGCAGTTCTCTGGCAGTAAGAATAAAACAGCAGGCCATTCAGTCTGCGGAAACAGCCTATCGGACAAAGATTCTCTTTGAAACGAATCAACAGCTGGGAATGGAACAGGATATTCAGGGAATTATTTCTGTCACCTGCGGGCAGCTTCGGAAACTTTTAAAAAGAGATATTATTTTCTATGAGGTACAGAATAACAAGCTGGCAGAGCCTGTGATATTTCCTCATTGGACAGAGGAGACACAGAGGTATCTTTCGCCGGAAGAGAAAAAGGTTGCTCTGTGGGTGCTGCAGAACAATATCCATGCGGGCGCTGCCACAAAAACTTTTCCGGAAGCAGAGTGTCTGTATCTGTCTGTGAGAGTGGGCAGTGACGTGTTTGGCGTAGTGGGAATTGCTATTGGAAAAAGCACGCCGGATTTCTTTGAAAAGAGTATTATGCTTTCCATTTTAGGAGAATGCGCCCTGGCTATGAAAAACGATAAGGTGTCCAAAGAAAGAGCGGCGGCTGCCCTTTTGGCCAAGAATGAACAGCTTCGCGCTAATCTGTTGCGCTCTATTTCTCACGATTTGCGGACACCTCTGACGTCTATTTCTGGAAATGCGGGAATTTTGCTGTCCAGCGAAGACAGTATGGACAAAGAGAAGCGCAAACAGTTGTACGAAGATATTTACGATGATTCCCTTTGGCTGATTAACTTGGTGGAAAATCTGCTTTCCGTCACCCGGATTGAAGACGGCACCATGAAACTTCGGCTGAATACGGAACTTCTGGAAGAGATTATCCAGGAGGCAGTAAAGCATGTAGAAAAGAGAAGCAAGGAACACAGCATTACGGTTCGCTTTTCAGACAGCCTGCTTTTAGTGAAGGCAGATGCCAGACTGATTGTTCAGGTATTGATAAATCTTATGGACAATGCAATCAAATATACCCCTGCCGGTTCCAAAATAGAGGTAGAGACAAGACAGAGGGACGATATGGCGGAGGTTATTGTATCCGATAACGGAAACGGTGTTTCAGAAAATGCCAAGGCGCATATTTTTGAAATGTTTTATACAGACGCTACAAAAGCGGCAGACAGCCGCAGAAGCCTGGGTCTGGGGCTTGCTCTGTGCAAATCTATTATTACGGCTCATGGAGGAACGATAAAAGTCGAGGACAATCAGCCCCATGGCGCCCGCTTTGTATTCACATTGCCTGCGAAGGAGGTTAAATTACATGAATAAACCATTAATCTTAGTTGTTGAAGACGACACAGCAGTCAGAAATCTGATTGTAACCACTTTGGAAACCCATGATTATCGTTTCCAGGCAGCGCCTACAGGTGAAACCGCTATTATGGAGGCTGCCTCTCACAATCCGGATGTGATTCTTCTGGATTTGGGACTGCCGGACATGGACGGCATTGATATCATTAAGAAAATCCGTACCTGGTCCAAGACACCGATTATTGTTATCAGTGCAAGAAGCGAGGACACGGACAAAATAGAGGCGTTGGATGCAGGTGCAGACGATTATCTGACGAAACCCTTTTCCGTAGAAGAACTTCTGGCCCGTCTCAGAGTGACTTTCCGACGCTTAAACGACAGCCGGGGAGAGCAGGTGCAGAATTCCGTATTTCAGGATGGAGACTTGAAGATTGATTATGCCGGGGGCTGCGCCTTTATGAAAGATAAGGAACTGCATTTGACCCCTATTGAGTATAAACTGCTGTGCCTTCTTTCCAAAAATGTGGGAAAGGTATTGACGCATACTTATATCACAAAAGCCATCTGGGGAAGCGCATGGGACAATGATGTGGCGTCTCTGCGGGTATTTATGGCAACTTTGAGGAAAAAAATAGAGCCGAACCCATCAGAGCCTATGTATATACAGACGCATATCGGAGTTGGATATCGGATGATGAAGGTGTGAGAGGAAAAAACAGAAAATAACCGCAGAAAACAGTAGTAATTTTATCCAGATTGGATTATACTGTAGACAGCACTAAATTGTATATATAGAAAAACAAAAGGGAGGTTACTTACAAATGGAATCCTTGAAATTGAGAGAACATTTTTACTGGACCGGCATTGTAGATGACCAGCTGAGGGTATTTGACATCATTATGTATACAGAGTTTGGAACAACCTACAATTCCTATGTCATGAAGGCTGGCGATAAGACTATCCTGTTTGAGACAGCTAAGGCAAAATTTTTTGACGAGTATCTGGAAAAACTGAAAGAGATTACAGATATTTCCACCATCGACTATCTGGTGGTCAACCACACAGAGCCTGATCATGCCGGAAGCGTGGAGAAGCTTTTGGAATTAAATCCGGGGCTGAAAATTGTGGCAACAGGCTGCGCCATCAGCTTTTTGAAGGAAATTGTAAACGGGGAATTTACGGCAATTCCCGTAAAGGACAACCAGAAGATGAAAATCGGAGACAAGACACTGAAATTCTTAGTGGTTCCGAATCTGCACTGGCCGGACACCATGTATACTTATATAGAAGAAGAGCAGATTCTGGTAACCTGTGACTCCTTTGGTTCTCATTACGGCTTTCACGATATTCTGCTGAGCAAGGTGACAGACCGGGAAGGCTATATGCGGGCAACCAAGTATTACTTTGATAATATCATCGGGCCTTTTAAACCTTATATGAAAAAGGCGCTGGACAGAGTGAGAAATCTGGATATTTCCATGATTTGTACAGGACACGGTCCGGTGCTGGATACCAACATTGATTTTATGCTGGATACTTATGAGGAATGGTGTACCGTGGTGAATCCCAATCCCAGAAAAACCGTAATCATTCCTTATGTAAGCGCCTACGGGTACACAAAACAGCTGGCAGAAACCATTGCCAGGGGCATTGAGGAAAGCGGCGATATTGATGTGCGCTGCTATGATATGGTAGAAGCGGACCAGGGCAAGGTTTTGGAAGAACTGGGCTTTGCAGACGGAATCCTCTTTGGTTCTCCCACCATTGTAGGAGAAGCATTAAAGCCTATCTGGGATTTGACTACCTCTATTTTCGCAGGCACTCATGGCGGTAAGCTGGCGGGGGCATTCGGAAGCTACGGCTGGAGCGGCGAGGCGGTTCCCCACTTGATTGAAAGATTGAAACAGCTTCGCATGAAAGTGATAGACCAGGGCTTCCGTGTGAAATTCAAACCAGGAGAGGAAAATCTCATAGACGCTTATGAGTACGGCTATAATTTTGGCTGTGTTCTTCAGAATAAAGAAAATGTAAAGCGGGCAAAGGGCAGCAGAATGTTGGTGAAATGTCTGGTATGCGGAGAAATCTTTGATTCTTCTCTGGAAATCTGTCCGGTCTGCGGTGTGGGTAAGGAGAATTTTGTGCCTGTAGACGTGGAAGAAAACAATTATCACAATGATACCAGAAACTTCTATGTGATTCTGGGCGGCGGCGCAGCAGGATACTCCGCAGCAGCGGCTATACGGGAAAGAGATAAGACAGGCTCTGTGGTCATGATTTCCAATGAGCCGTATCTGCCTTACAACCGTCCAATGCTGACAAAATCCCTTATGGCGGATTTGACAGAAGAGCAGATTGCCATTCAAAGTAAAGAATGGTATGAAGAGCAGAAGATTCATCTGATACTGGGAAAAGAAGTTACCGGCATTGATACAGAGCAAAAAGAGGTTGTGCTGGAGGACGGTACAAAGCTGGCCTATACAAAACTGATTTACGCTCTTGGTTCCGAGTGCTTTATACCGCCTATTCCGGGTCATGAGCAGGAAGGCGTTGTGGCTGTACGCCGTCTGGCGGATACCAGGAAAATTGAAAACATGCTTCCAAAAGTGAAACATGTTGTAGTTATCGGTGGCGGTGTGCTGGGATTGGAAGCAGCATGGGAAATGAAAAAAGCAGGCTGCAGCGTAACGGTACTGGAGTTGGCTCCCCAGCTTATGGGACGTCAGTTAGACGAAGCAGCAGGAGAAATGCTGAAGCTTATCAGCGAGAGCAGAGGCATTTCCATACACACAGGCGTTCAGATTGCAGAACTGGAAGGAAACGGAAAGGTAACAGGCGTCAAGCTGGGAGACGGTACGGTACTTCCGGCAGAACTGGTTCTGGTATCCTGCGGTGTGAGGGCCAACACGCAGCTGGCGCAAGCAGCGGGAATGGAAATTGACCGGGCTGTTGTGGTTAATGAGAAAATGGAAACCAGTGTGCCGGATATTTATGCCTGCGGAGATTGTGCTCAGTTTAAAGGCATCAATTATGCAATCTGGCCCCAGGCAGTAGAGCAGGGAAAGGTAGCCGGCGCTGTGGCCTGCGGAGACGAAGCAGTATATGAAACCGTTCCGGCAGCATTAAGCTTCCACGGCATGAAGACTGCGCTTTTTGCAGCAGGAGACAATGGCAAAAATCCGAACTTGATTTACAAGACAGCAGAGTTTAAAGATTTGGGAAGAAAATACTATCAGAAGTATTATTTCCTGAATAACCGTCTCTGCGGTGTGATTCTCATAGGAGATATAAGCCGTATGGCGGAGATGACTCAGGCACTGGGAAAGCATGTTACTTATGGTGAAATTATAAAATAAAACTTGATAGAAACAGACAGGCAGACAAAGGCAAGCGGAAAATCGGCGCAGCACATTGTCTGCCTGTTTTTCCTTGCTAGACAAACAAAGGAGGGCAGGATATACTATAAAGGTAACAGAAATTGAAAAGAGCGATAAAAGAGAGGTAAAAATATGGGAGAACGTCTTACCAAAAGCGACGTGGAAAAAATCGAAAAAGAAATAGAGTACAGAAAACTTACGGTGCGCAAAGAAGCCATTGAGGCTGTGAAAGAGGCAAGGGCTCAGGGTGATTTAAGCGAAAATTTTGAATATTATGCGGCAAAGAAGGACAAGAATAAAAATGAGAGCAGAATCCGCTATTTGGAACGCATGTTAAGACAGGCTGTCATTGTGTCAGAAGACTCCAAAGCAGATGAGGCCGGTATGAATAATGTAGTAGAGGTATATTTTGAAGAAGAAGATGAGACAGAGACCTACAAGCTGGTGACCTCTATCCGGGGAAATTCTCTGGAGAATAAAATCAGCATAGAGTCTCCGCTGGGAAAGGCCATTCTGGGGCATAAAGAAGGCGACAGGGTCTGGGTAAAAATCAGTGATTCCGTAGGATATTACATTGTCATTCGCCATATCCGGAAAAATACGGATGACGCAGAGGATGCCATAAAAAGTTTCTGATATTTTACATGGATTTAACATAAATCCTCAAAAGATTTTACATAGGCTGCTTATAATGGGAAAAACTAAAGAAATATACCGTACAGAAGGAGAAAATTATGGATTTTTTTAGCGTTTTAAGTATGATAGGAGGTCTTGCCCTTTTCTTATATGGAATGCATGTTATGGGAGACGGTCTGGCCAAGGTTTCCGGTGGAAAGATGGAGAAGATTCTGGAAAGCCTTACATCCAATCCTTTGAAAGCAGTAGGGCTGGGTGCCCTGGTAACAGCTGTGATACAGTCTTCCTCTGCAACCACAGTTATGGTGGTGGGGTTTGTAAACTCCGGCATTATGAAGCTTTCCCAGGCAGTAGGCATCATTATGGGAGCCAATATCGGAACCACGGTGACTTCCTGGATTCTCAGCCTTTCCGGCATTGAGAGCGACAGTTTTTTTGTTCGGTTGTTTAAGCCTACATCTTTTTCGCCGGTTCTGGCTATGATAGGTGTAGCTTTCTTATTGTTTGCCAAAAGTGAGCGGAAGAAAGATTTGGGAACCATTTTTCTGGGATTTGCCGTGCTGATGTACGGTATGGACAGCATGAGCGCAGCAGTGAAGCCTCTGGCAGACGTACCGGAATTTACGGGAATTCTGACTGCATTCAGCAATCCTTTGCTGGGTATGCTGGCCGGCGCCCTTCTGACTGCTGTGATTCAGAGTTCCTCTGCGTCCGTGGGGATTCTGCAGGCTCTCTGCATCACAGGAGCTGTCAGCTACGGAGCAGCCATTCCCATTATTTTGGGACAGAATATCGGTACCTGTGTGACAGCTTTGCTGTCTGCCATTGGCGCAAAGAAAAACGCAAAACGTGCCGCTATGGTACATCTGTATTTCAATATCATTGGTACAACGGTATTTCTGGTGGTATTCTACGGACTGAATCTGGTTTTCCGGTTCAGCTTTCTGGACCATGCAGCCAATGCAGCGGGAATTGCCGTTGCCCACAGTGCTTTTAATGTTTTTGCTACCGCTGTGCTTCTGCCGTTTTCCAAAGGTCTGGAGAAACTGGCCTGTCTTACTATTCGCGAGGAAAAAGAAGAGACTCCGCAGTCAGATGGCGCTCAGCTTTTAGACATTCGTTTTCTGGAGCAGCCGGCTTTTGCCATGGAACAGAGCCGCAATGTGGCAAAGCGTATGGCAGATACCTCTAAGAATGCGCTTTTTACAGCTTTTTCCCTATTTAAAGAGTACGATCCCGAACAGGAAAAAGTAGTGACAGCAGAAGAAAAACGAGTGGATGCGTATGAGGATGCACTGGGAAGTTATCTGGTGAAGCTGGGGCAGAAGGATTTGACGCAGCAGGACAGCAGAGATTTATCCATAATTCTGCACTGCATTGGAGATTTTGAGAGAATTTCCGACCATGCGGTGAATATTATGGAATCAGCCAGAGAACTCCATGAAAAAGGAATACACTTTTCTAAGAAGGCTCTGGAAGAACTGAAAGTCATCAGCAGGGCAGTGGCGGATATTGTGAATACATCCTATCAGGTCTTTGAAGAAAAAGACAGAGAGCTGGCAAAGCAGGTAGAGCCTATGGAAGAAATCATAGACGAACTGAACCTGGAACTGAAAAACCGCCATGTGCGCAGACTGCGGGAAGGTACCTGTACCATTGAGCAGGGCTTTATACTGTCGGATGTGCTGACCAGCCTGGAGCGGATTGCAGATCATTGCTCCAACATTGCAGTGTGCGTTTCACAGGTGGCAGAGGACAGCTTTGATACCCACAGCTACTTAAATGCCATGAAAAAAGAAGAAAATGAAGCCTTTCAGCGCAGAATGGAAGAGATAAGGAATCAGTATTCTCTGCCGTAAGGAAATGTAAACGGGGGATACAGAGAAGGAGTAAGGTACAGAGATGATTTATTGTGTGGAGGATGAACGGAATATCAGGGAACTGCTGGTATACACTCTTGGGACCACAGGATTTGAGGCCAAAGGTTTAAGCGATGGAAAAGAACTGAAGAAAGCACTGAAAGAGGAAGTGCCGGAATTGATTCTGCTGGATATCATGCTGCCGGGAGAAGACGGCTACCGTATTCTGGAGAAGCTGAAGCAGAACCCGGAGACCAGTGAAATTCCTATTATCATGGTAACGGCAAAAGAAGCGGAATACGACAAAGTGAGAGGCTTAGACAGCGGCGCAGATGATTACATTACAAAGCCTTTCGGTATGATGGAATTTATTGCAAGAGTGAAAGCGGTGCTGCGCAGAACCAAAAAACATTCCCAGAAACAGGAATATCGTTTTAAAGGCTTGAAGGTCAATGTGGAGCGCCATCAGGTTTTTGATAATGAACGGGCAGTGGAACTGACTTTAAAGGAATTTGAGCTGCTCCGCTACCTGATGGAAAACCAGGGGCTTGTAGTCAGCCGGGATCAGATTCTGGAGCGTATCTGGGGATATGAATTTGCAGGTGAAACCAGAACAGTAGACGTACATATCCGGACATTGCGGCAGAAGCTGGGAGAATCCGGCTATCTCATAGAAACCGTCCGGGGTGTGGGGTATCGCATAGGAGAGAAGCAATGAAGCAGAGAATCATGAATAATGTAGGATTCCTGGTGGTTCTGAGCATGCTTCTCACTTTTACCGCAGCCAGTGTTATTATGTATGAAAAATACAACAGTTATATGAGGCAGGATGTAAAAAATGAGGTAGAGTATATCCGCTATGCAATAGAGAATATAGGAGAGGAGTATCTCACAGAAGAGACCGGAAATCTGACAACCAGCCGTATTACACTCACGGCGCCGGACGGAACGGTGCTGTATGATTCCCAGCAGTACGCTGACAATGAGGAAAATCGTACCAGCAGTCCCGGATTTGAGAAGGCACAGGAAGTGGGAACCGGAGAAGTCATGCGCTATTCAGAATCTCTTTCCCAGCAGACCTACTACTATGCCATTAAGCTGAACAGCGGGAATATTCTGGGGGTGGCGAAGACTACAGAAAGCGTTTTTCATACCATGTTTTCCAGCTTTGCCCTGATGGGAATTCTTTTGCTGGCAATTTTAGCACTGGGCTTCTGTCTTATGGAGAGACAGACCAAGAAACTCATAGAGCCTATTAATCAGCTGGATTTGGAACATCCTCTGGAATATGTGGAATACGAAGAATTGCGTCCTCTTTTAAACCGTGTGGACCAGCAGAACCGGCAGATTGCCCAGCAGGTAGAAGAATTGCGGCAGGCGGAAACCGTACGCCGGGAATTTTCTGCAAATGTGTCCCATGAGCTGAAAACTCCGCTGATGTCTATTTCCGGATATGCGGAACTGATGAAAAATGGGATGGTACGTCCCCAGGATGTGCCGGAATTTGCAGGCAGGATTTACGACGAGGCCAGCCGCCTTACCAGTCTGGTGCAGGATATTATTG
This sequence comes from Candidatus Blautia stercoravium, assembly GCA_019114495.1. Classification (GTDB taxonomy): domain Bacteria; phylum Bacillota; class Clostridia; order Lachnospirales; family Lachnospiraceae; genus Blautia; species Blautia stercoravium. The sequence goes on along the minus strand of DXFK01000011.1, from coordinate 6,999 downwards.
AGATTTCCAAGCTGGATGAAAAGAGCGGAGAAATGCCATTTGAAACTGTGGATTTATATGAAGTGGTGCAGGATATCTGCCAGAACCTCATGCTGCCGTCTAAGCGGAAGCATATCACCATTCTTACAGAGGGAAAGAGTGCAGAGATATATGGAGTACGCCACATTTTATATGAGATGTTGTATAATCTTGTGGATAACGCTATTAAATATAACAAAGAAGGTGGATATGTGAAGGTTCTTCTGGCAAGAGAGGAGGAACATGTGATTTTTACGGTGGAAGACAATGGAATCGGAATCGCAAAAGAAGAGCAGGAGCGTATTTTTGAACGGTTCTACAGGGTGGATAAAAGCCATTCCCGTCAGACCGGAGGCACCGGTCTGGGACTGGCTATTGTGAAACACGGTGCAATGCTTCACAATGCGGAAATTCTCTTAAACAGCGAGCCGGGCAGAGGCACAAAAATCCAGGTGCGATTTTAAAACATAAGCAATATAAGAAATCCCCCAAATACTCATAAAGAGTGAAAGGGGGATTTCTTATAAAATTTTAATACCGTTTCCAGGTATCTCTTACAAACAGCAGAAGCATGGGGAATAACTCCAGACGTCCTGCAAGCATATCAAAGGTCAGCACTAGTTTGGCTCCGTTAGAAAACAGACTAAAGTTCTGGGTCGGTCCCACCAGTTCCAGTCCCGGGCCGATATTGTTCAGTGCAGAGGCCACGGCTGTGAAGTTGGTAATCATATCGAAATTGTCAAATCCCACCAAAAGTACAGAAAAAGAAAATACCAGTACATAGGCAATGAGGAATACATTGGTAGTACGGACAACTTCATGTTCCAGGGTATGACCGTCCATTTTCAGTTTCCGAACACTGCGGGGATGAAGGAGGGTATGCAGCTCCTTTTTGATGGTTTTAATTAAAATGACGAAACGGGATACCTTAATACCGCCGCCGGTACTTCCCGCACAGGCGCCTACAAACATAAGCAGCACCAGAATAGTTCTGGACGCTTCCGGCCAGTTGTTAAAGTCTGTGGTGGCATATCCGGTGGTAGTAATAATGGAACCTACCTGGAAAGCCGCATGGCGCAGAGCGTCTCCGAAGGTGTCGTAGATATTCCGAATGTTAAAGGTAATAAAGGCCGTAGTGACCAGAATAATACCGAGATAACACCGGACTTCCTCCATCTTAAAGGCCTGCCGGAATTTTCTGCACAAAATAAGGAAGTAGGCATTAAAGTTAATACCGAATAACATCATGAAAACAGTGACTACCACCTGCAGATAAGGGGAATAGCCGGCAATACTGTCATTTTTAATACCAAAACCACCCGTACCAGCTGTACCAAATGTGATAGTCAGTGTATCAAACAAAGGCATACCGCCCAGAAGTAAAAAAAGAATCTCCAGGATAGTCATAAAAATGTAAATGAGGTAAAGGACTTTTGCTGTGGACTGTACCGTGGGCATTAGTTTGCCCACTGAAGGTCCAGGGCTTTCCGCTTTCATCAGGTTCATATGGGAACCGCTGCCATGGGTGTGCATGAAAGAAAGCAGAAATACCAATACCCCCATACCGCCAATCCAGTGGGTAAAACTTCTCCACATAAGCATACACTTCGGCACAATTTCCACGTCCGTCAGAATACTGGCTCCGGTGGTGGTAAAGCCGGAGACTGTCTCAAAAAGAGCGTCCACCGGGTTTGTCATAACTCCCCCTATGAGAAAAGGAATTCCTCCCATAAGACTCATGACAATCCAGCTCAGGGCAACGGTTACAAATCCCTCCTTCACATAAAAAACAGAGCTGTTGGGACTTTTTCTGGTAATCACAGTGCCGATGAGCACGCACAAAAGGGCTGTAAAGAAGAAGGCCCATCCGCTTTCTTCCTGATAAATAATGGCAGTGACACAGGGCAGTATCATAAAAGCTGCCTCAAAGTACAGGACTCTGCCGATAATAAATTTAACGATTGCGTAATTCATTCCTCTGCCCTCTACTTTTTCAAAATATCTTTTAAATCGTTTAATCCTTCTATAGTGGTTACCACAATGACGGTATCGCCCACATGGATTTTGTCCTGTCCTTTGGGAATCAGGATGTTGCCGTTGTGGTTGATACAGGCAATGAGAAGGTTGTCTTTGAGGTTTAGCTGGCTTAAGGGTACGTTCGTAATCTTGGAGGACTCTTTTACTGCAAACTCCAGAGCCTCCGCATGTCCGTCCAGAATGTGGTACAGTGTTTCTACATTGTTGCTGCTGATGGAATTTTCCATGGCCCGGACATAGCGCAGAATATAGTCTGCCGTAATATTTTTGGGATAAATTACACTTCCCAAATCCAGTTCCTCCACAATATCGTCAAAGGCAATGCGGGTGACTTTGGTAATCAACTTGGCATTGGAATTTTTCTTGGCAAACAGAGACAGCAGAATGTTTTCCTCATCCATATTGGTAAGGGTCACAAAGGCCTCTGTCTGAGCCAGTCCCTCCTCAAGCAGCAGTTTTTTGTCTGTACCGTCGCCGCAGATAATGGTAGTTTCCGGAAGAAGCTGGCTTAATTCCTCACAGCGGGCAATTTGGGATTCCACAATCCGCACGCCGACTTTCAGTTCCGACAGCAGGGCAGCGAGATAATAGCCGAGAGTACCCCCGCCTACAATCAGGGCGCTTTTTACCTGCTGGGTATGCACACCGATTTTTTTGAAAAAGGCGGCCGAGTTTTTTACAGAGGCTACGATAGAAATGCGGTCACCGTTTTGCAGTACAAAGTTACCGGAAGGAATAAATACTTCATTCCCTCTCTCTACACCGCAGACCAGAATGTTGCACCGGAGTTTGTCCACCATTTGCATAATAGACAAGCCGTCCAGACGAAATTCCGGCAGCAGCTTAAATTTCAAAAGTTCCACTCTTCCTTTGGCAAAGGTATCCAGTTTAATAGCAGAAGGAAAGCGCAGAAGACGGAACATTTCCATGGCTGCGGAATATTCCGGATTGATAATCATGGAAATTCCGAGGCTTTTTTTGATAAAGTTCCTTTCTTTATTGTAAATGGGATTACGTACACGGGCAATGGTGTGGCATTTGCTCACCTTTTTGGCAATGACACAGCACAACAGGTTTAATTCATCAGAGCCGGTAACGGCAATCAGCATGTCCGCCTCCTCAATGCCGGCTTCTGACAAAACGTTGACACTGGAGCCGTTTCCCGCCAGTCCCATGACGTCAATGGTTTCGGAGAGCTGCTGGATTTTCAGCGGATTTGTGTCGATCACTACCAGATTGTGATGTTCGTAACTGAGCTGTGCTGCAAGGGTACATCCTATCTTGCCGCAGCCCACAATTATAATCTTCATATGAACCTCCATAAGCATTAAAAATGTGTAAATATAGTAAGAAAAAAATAAAGATTATATAAAGTTCAAGGCTAATTATAACACTCCCTGTCTTATTTGCAATGAAAGAATCTGTTTTTCATTCTTTTCATTAAAAATTGACAAGAAGTAGAGATTTTGGTATATCTAAAACATACAGAATGAAGGAAAAGGATGGGATGAATATGAGTAAGAAAAAGCAAGGGACAACCGGCTGTGAATATTGCAGCAATTACATATACGATGAGGAATTTGGCTATTATATCTGTGACGTAAATCTGGATGAAGACGAAATGAGCCGTTTCCTTTCCGACAGTTTCTATCACTGTCCCTATTTCCAGATGAACGATGAGTATAAAATTGTGAGAAAGCAGATGTAGATTGCATAATGAGAACTTTCCATATATAATAAGTACATCTATTTATCAAGTTAAAGAGAAAAAGTAAAGAGAAAAAGTAAAGAAGGGCGGTAAAATCATGGATATTAGAAGTAAAGTGAAAAAAATGAAAGAGGACAGCCCAAAGATGGCAGGGCTTTCTTTGGAAACCAGAAATCAGGCGCTGCTGGCAGTGGCAGAGGCGCTGCAGCAGCAGAAAGAAAAAATCTTTGAAGCCAATCAGAAAGACCTGGAGGCAGCAGCAGAGTCCGGACTGCCTCAGTCTGTACAGAAACGTCTGAAATTCGATGCGCATAAACTGGCCGATGTTATCAGCGGAATCAAAGAGCTGGTAAAACTTCCGGACCCCTTATCCCAGGTGCAGTTTTCCAGACAATTAGATGATAATCTGAACTTGTATCGGGTGACCTGCCCCATTGGAGTTATTGGCATTATCTTTGAGGCAAGGCCGGATGCCCTGGTGCAGATTTCCTCTCTTTGTATCAAGAGCGGCAACTGCGCAGTTTTAAAAGGGGGACGTGAGACCGCAGCCACCAATAAAGTTCTTTTTCAAATCATTTATCAGACAGTTACAGGCTGCGGCCTGCCATCTGGCTGCCTTTTGCAGGCAGAGCAGCACAATGAAATCGACGAACTGCTTTCCTGTCATGATTGTGTGGATTTGCTGATTCCCAGAGGTTCCAACCAGTTTGTCCAGTATATTATGAACCACACGAAGATTCCCGTTATGGGACATGCAGACGGCGTGTGCCATACTTATGTAGATGAGGACTATGATATGGAAAAAGCGCTGCCAGTCCTCGTAGACGCCAAGACTCAGTACACAGCGGCCTGCAATGCCACGGAAACCCTGCTGGTACACAGGAGGATTGCAGAAGAATTTCTTCCCAAAGCAGCAGATGCTTTAAGGGCGGCGGGAGTAAAACTGCGGGGAACTTTGGAAGTAAGTCAGTATATAGACTGCGAAATCATGGAGGAAGCAGAATTTCACACCGAATATCTGGACATGGTACTGTCCATAAAACTGATAGACAGCCTGGAGGAAGCCATTCGTCATATCAATACTTACGGCTCACATCATACAGACTGTATTCTTACGGAAAACCAGGACAATGCAGAAATGTTTATGCAGCTTGTGGATTCCGCAGGTGTGTATCAGAACTGTTCCACCAGATTTGCCGACGGTTTCCGCTATGGCTTTGGAGCAGAGGTGGGTATCAGTACAGGAAAAATTCATGCCAGAGGACCGGTTGGACTGGAAGGCCTGGTTACTTATAAATATAAGCTGTATGGACAGGGACAGATTGTGGCGGACTATGCAGAGGGAAGAAAGTCCTTTCACTTTCAGGAACTGGGTAGAGGATAGGAACAAATGAAGAAGGTTATATGCATTTTAAAAAGTCTGCTTCCCATGCTTTTCTGGCTGGGAATACAGAGCGCCGTCAGCAGCCTGTTTCTTTTGACAGGGTCTTTGATTGGAAAAGGGCCTTTATGGGCTGCAGGGAGAGACCTGCCCTATGTGATTTCCGTGCTGGCTAATGGCATTACTTTTCTCCTGGGATATCTGTGGCTACAGAAAAGGCAGAAAGAAAACAGCGGGCAGGCGAGAAGGTTTTCCCTGGGCGCAGCAGCAGGACTTCTGGTTGTGGGCGTGGCTTTTCAGCTCATTGTCAGTCTGTTGCTGGTTAGTGCGCAAGTGATGTTTCCAAAAGCAATGGAATCTTACGCTCAGGTGCTGGAAAATCTGGGCGTGTTTGCACCGTCTTTGTTCTCTGTGCTGTATACCGTGGTGTTTGCCCCTTTGACAGAGGAAATGGTCTTTCGCGGTATGACCCTGCGTATTTTAGAAGAGGAACTGCCTTTTGCGGCGGCCAATGTGCTGCAAGCCGTTCTTTTCGCCCTGATACATGGGAATCTTGTGCAGTCCTCCTACGCTTTTCTGGCAGGTTTGCTGTTGGGATATGTTGTCAAAAGATACGGGAAAATCAGTGCAGCGGTATGGTGTCATTTTGCAGTTAATGCTTCCGGTTTGTTTCTGGGAGATATCAGCCCACAGGGAACCCTTCTTTTGCTGGTAATCAGCGCCGGGATTCTTTTGATATTTGTCATAATAGGTAAAAAAGGAGAAAAGAAAAATATAGAGTATGACGTAAAGGGGGAATGATAAAACTCGAAAAACAGAGAAAAGAATATTAATAAAACAAAAATATTATTTCTTCTGTGACAGACAGTGCGGATTTGTGGAATTTCGTGGGAATAGGCAGCCGTTGTTATTGTATTCCTGTCAACCTTTATGCTCTATATTCTTCTGTCAGAGAAGATTATTGGCGGTGTCATCGGAGGTGTCAAAGGCTGATATCGGTTTTGCATCGGGAATCAATCGGCAATAAAAGAGGATGTTGTTTCAAACAGCATTCTCTTTTTTTGCGCAAAAAAAGTTGACAACTTTATTTGTCATTTGCTATAATTATGACAATAAAAATTGTCATAATGACAAATAAATAAGTCAAGGAGGCAGTGCATATGCCGCTATATAACCGTCTGAAAGAATACCGGGCAAGGCTTGGCATTAACCAGCAGGAACTGGGAAAACGGGTAGGCGCCTCACGGCAGACTATCAGTCTGATAGAGAGGGGCGATTATTCGCCTTCCGTAACCCTTGCCCTGCGGATCGCAAAGGAATGTTCCGTAACGGTGGAAGAAATATTTCAGTATGAGGAGGATGAGGATGATGAACAGGAATAAAAAGAAAAAGGAAACGGATAGGAAGACGGCTTTAATGCAAATGATGATTCTGATTGTATGCGGTGGTTTTGTAGGAGGAGGGGGAACGCTTTTCTTTTTTTTCTGTGGAGAATCTGTGAGTCAGGCGTTGAACCGGATTTTCGATTCTGTGGGAAACTATTCTTCCTGGATTTTAATATTTCTATGTATTTTGCTGTGTGTAGCAGCACCTGTCGGTGTGGGAATTGTGAAGTACAAATTTAAACGTTGGGATCAGGAAGATGAAGAAGAGACAGAAGCATTAGAGAAATATACAGAGCGAGTTCAGAGCTTTCTTTCTTTATTTATGATTTTCACCATGTGTATGGGAGGCCCCTGTATGACAGCGCACGATAGGATGTCTACGGTATCTGTTTTCTTTTTTTCAGTTTCTGTGTTCTGGAATCTATTCTGGCTGAGCAGGATAGTGTATTACCGGAAGCAGGTGAACCCAG
>DXFK01000091.1 GCA_019114495.1 Candidatus Blautia stercoravium | reverse complement strand
TCAATAGGTGAATTTTTCCCCACATAAATTCCTTCATAAATACATCTTCCTAGATGTTCAGAAAAATGACCGTATATTTGTCTGTTAATCCTGCTCAGTTTCCTGTTCGGATTGATTACCATTTTAGTCATCCTGATTTCCTCCTTCTATCTTTTCATATTGCCGGAATACTCTTATAAAAAGCAGTGAATTTATATATGCACAGACTGAAAATCCGCCAACCATCATAAAAATCCAAATACCTTTTGTAAAAATCATAAGCACAATTACAATTACATGGATCAGAGTCAGCAAAATTGTCTCTCTCAGATTAAAAACAGCCAGAATCACTGCATTTTTCGCAGTTTTAAAAATAGTATTATCGAATCTGGCTATTAAAGCAAATACATAAAAAAGTGAAAAAATATAAATAACTGCAAATACTCCCGTAATCACGAGAATCACCTGATTGACCGTTGAAAATTCCGGCTTTTCTATCCAAAACTTCACTCCAAAAACAAAAATTGCTCCGATTATTAAATACAAGATGGATAAGAGAAACGCCTGCTTGAAATTATTTTTAAATGCTTTGAAAAAAGGTTTGAATATATATCCACCCTCATGTCTTGCCTCGCGCATAGTAATCGTGTAAAGGGCACTGACTGCCGGGCCGATCGTAATGACCGGCGCACAGCATAAAATGAACAGAATATTTAATATCATAAAATCTGCAACTGTAGTTAAAAAAACAATAACAGGACTGTCCAAATTAATCTTCATAGCTTTCTCCATCCTTAAGTTCAGTCTACCTTTTTCTAAACTCCACCTTAACAGGACTCATACCCGTAAGTTCCTCGCTTTTCGCATCAGGCTGAGAGAAACCGGCATAGATTGTATAATGCTTTCCCCCTGCAATATGACGTCCTTCTTCATCCACAACAGTAAATGCTTCCCCAGGAATATGTACCTGAAGGGTTTTTCTTTCTTCCTTGTAAAGTTTTACTCTGCAGAACCCGCATAACTGCGGGTTCGGAACCGCATAAATCGAATTCTCACACTTGATATAGATCTGCAATACCTCACAAATATCTCTTCCGCCCGTATTTTCCACCTTCACGAAAACATTTGCTCCTGTTTCTGTTTCCACCACTTCTACTGAGCGGACTTCCGCCTTTCCATAAGTTAGTCCGTACCCGAAAGGATACTGAGCCTTTCCTTTCATATACCGGTATGTTCTTCCACTCATGGAATAATCTTCAAACGAAGGCAGTTCGCTCAAAGTTTCATAAAAAGTAACAGGCAGTTTTCCTGAAGGAGATTCTTTTCCGAACAGGATTTCCGCAACAGCATTTCCTCCACGGGCACCTGGATACCAGAGTTGAAGAATTCCCTCAAAATGTTTCTGTGCAAAACTCAAATCTATGTCACTCCCTGCCATCATACATAAAATCACCGGTTTTCCAGTCTGCGCCACCGCTTCCATCAATCTACGCTGGCACAACGGAAGTTGAAGATCTTCCTTATCACCGGACGCATAGCTATTTCCTGTATCTCCTTCTTCACCTTCCAGAGTCTCATCCAGGCCAAGACACAGGATAATCACGTCACTATTTTGTGCTACCGTTACAGCTTCTGATAAGCGATCCATATCCTGGGCAAGAGGTTCTGTTTTATTTTTGAAAAGATCGCATCCCTGTGAGTAAATAATCCTTATCTCATCACCCACATATCTTCTGACTCCTTCCAATACAGTTACATATTCTGATGATGTTCCGTGATAATTCCCGATCAGAGCTGCCCTGCTGTCTGCATTAGGTCCAATAATGCCTAATGTTTTTATCTCATTCTCTTTCAACGGAAGAATTCCATTCTCGTTTTTCAAAAGCACAATGCTTTCTAACGCTGCCTTGTGTGCTATCAAAAGATGTTCGCTACATTCCACTTTAGAATATGGTATTTTGTCATACTCACTTCCATCAAAAAGTCCCAGCATAAAACGGGTTGTAAAAAGACGGACTGCAGCCTCCGTAATAGCTTCCTCTGTAACCATGCCATGATGATAAGCATTAAGGATATGAAGATATGTATTTCCACAGTTCAAATCACACCCTGCATTCAATGCCATTGCTGCAGACTGCATTGGCGTACCCGTAACCATATGGTTTTCATGAAAATCCCTTATTGCCCAGCAATCAGAAACAAAATGCCCTTCAAAATTCCACTCACCCCGGAGTTTATTTTTTATAAGTGTCTTACTGCCACAACAGGGTTCACCATTGACACAATTATAGGCTCCCATAACAGCTTCCACATGCGCATCCTCTACAAGAGCTTTGAAAGCTGGAAGATATGTCTCTTCCATATCCTTTTGAGATACTTCGGCATTAAACTCATGACGTAATGCCTCTGGACCGGAATGAACTGCAAAATGTTTCGCGCAGGCAGCCGCTTTCATCGTCTCACCATTTCCCTGAAGCCCTTCCACATAGGCTTTGCCTAAAGTAGCCGTAAGGCAAGGATCCTCTCCATATGTCTCGTGCCCTCTGCCCCAGCGGGGGTCGCGAAAGATATTTACATTTGGAGCCCAGAAAGTAAGTCCTTTGTAGATATCTCTGTCATCTTGTTTAGAAGCCGCATTATATTTTGCCCTGCCTTCTTCTGCAATAATATCTCCTATTTTTCGAACCATATCTTCATCAAATGAGGCGGCCATTCCAATTGCCTGCGGAAAAACTGTTGCAATTCCCGCTCTCGCAACTCCATGTAACCCTTCATTCCACCAATTGTATTCCGGAATCCCAAGCCTGGAAATACCTGGTGAATCGTATCTGAGCTGAGAAGCCTTCTCCTCTATAGTCATTTTCATAACCAGTTCCTGTGCTTTTCTCCTGGCTTCTTTTCTGTCCATCCTTTAACCTCCGCCTATGTATTATTCTTTTACGCCACCTAAAGTAAGTCCGGTAACAAAATATCGCTGTAAGAACGGGTAAATACAAATGATTGGAAGCATGGTCAGTATTGACGCCGCTGCTCGAACTGTCTCAGGAGTAACCGAACCTGTTGCATTTTTCATTGCCTCTGCCGAAGCCCCTTGATTCGTCACAGACGACAGTAATTTCATCAGCTCATACTGTAATGTTGTTAAATTTGCATTCATTCTGTTGTACAACATTGCATCAAACCATGAATTCCACTGTCCCACTGCTACAAAAAGAGCAACTGTCGCATAAACAGGTTTGCACAGAGGAGAAATGATTTTCGTAAAAATAGTGAAGTATCCTGCTCCATCAAGCTGCGCTGACTCCTCCAGACTGTCTGGAAGTCCATTCATATATGTACGTATAACAAGCATATTAAATGCACTAATCATTCCCGGAATCACATATACCCAGAAACTGTTTGTTAACCCAAGTCCTTTGTACAGCAAAAATGTTGGAATCATACCACCATTTACATACATCGTAATAACCCAGAAAAGAGACAGCTGTTTTTTAAATAAAAATCTTTTTCTGCTTACAATAAATGCCAGT
>DXFK01000090.1 GCA_019114495.1 Candidatus Blautia stercoravium | reverse complement strand
AACTTGACGCCCCAAAAGCGGCCCCACAGGAAATGCCTGAATCCTTTATAAACAATCCGTTTTAACAAACAAAAAGAAACCGAAAACGCCACCTCAAAGTGTATTTTCGGTTTCTTTTTTTCTCTATTCTTCAAATAATTTTTCAATCAGCCGATATCCCTCTTGTATCAGATTTCCTTGACGCAAAGCCTCTGCTTCATTGTATACGCAGTCCCGTTCCTCCTGCTTTCTGCTGTCATACAACAGATAAGGCACCGGGTCTGCCGTATGAGTTTTAATACTGACAGGAGTCGGATGGTCCGGCAGAATCAGCATCCGGTACGCCTCTCCCGATTTATCCATACTGTCCTTGACTCTCTGAATCACCCGTGTATCCAGGTATTCAATAGCCTGCAGTTTTTTCTCCAGGCTGCCCTGGTGTCCCATTTCATCCGGCGCCTCTATATGTATATAGGCAAAGTCATAGCCGTCCTTTAAAAGTGCTGAAACAGCCGCAGCTGCTTTTCCCTCGTAGTTGGTATGCAGACCGCCGTTTGCGCCTTCTACCGCAATATTTCCCATTTCCGTTCCCACAGCAATTCCCTTCAGCAAATCCACTGCGGAAATCATCACACCCTTTTTGTGGAACTTCTCTTCAAAAGAAGACAAGGCAGGCTTTGTTCCCGCGCCCCAAAACCACAGGCTGTTGGCCGGATTCAATCCCTTTTTCTTTCTTTCCAGATTAATAGGGTGGTGCTTTAAAATTTCATAGCTTTTCATCTGCATGGCAAGAAGCAGTGTTTCATCTGTGAGATACTCCCTGATTTGTTTTCCACGAATATCGTGAGGCGGTATCAGTGGTACTACCATGCCCTTTTTCCAGATAAGGCAGTGCCGATAGCTGGTACCTGTATAAAACTGAAACATTTCGTTTTCCAGTTCCTTCTTTACCGCCTGCAAAAGCACCTCAGCTTCCTCTGTGGAAATTTCATCTGCACTGTGGTCTAAAATGTGCTTCTCTTCATAAGTCTCCTCTTCCTCAGAAAGGGTAACCAGATTGGCACGGATGGCAATATCTCCCTGCTCCATCTGAACACCAATATTCAGCGCTTCCAGAGGAGAGCGCCCGGAGTAGTAAACTTTTGGGTCATACCCCAGCACAGACAAGTTTGCCGTATCACTTCCCGGGCTCATGCCCTCCGGCACAGTCTTTACCATGCCGATTTCACTTTTCCTTGCCAGACTGTCCATGGCCGGTGTCTCTGCTGCTGCAAGAGGGGTTTTCCCCCCTAATGCGTCTATGGGTCTGTCTGCCATCCCATCACCTAATACCACAATGTACTTCATTTTTCCACTCCTATGCTCTGATACGAATTCTGCTTACGATTCCTTCCAGTCCCTCTGCCTTTTTTGCAAACTCCTCTTCACTGATACATTCTGTCACAAAACCAAACTCCTCTTCCAGCCCCGGAACGGATACGGTCTGCAGATTTGGAAAAATTGCTTTAGCCTGACTCAGCCGCTCTTCCATTTTTCCCTTTATACGGACAAAGAACGCATGCTTCACTTCTTTAATCTCTACCCGTTCCAATTCCTTGCTGCTCCAGTTCATCATAACCGTTTTTCCAAGATGCTTGGCGCAGTCTACAATGTCTCCCGCTACAGCACTGGCTGTAGGCAGCTTTCCTGCGCCGCTGCCGTAAAACATTGCGTCTCCCAGTACATTCCCATGTACAAATACAGCATTAAATACACCATTGACACTGTAAAGAGGACTGTCTTTGCCTACCATGGTCGGGCATACCATGGCAGAAAAACGCTCACCCTCTCTTTTGCTGTCTGCCAGCAGCTTAATGCTCATACCCAGCATTTTTGCATATTTCATGTCTTCGGCTGTAATTTTTGTAATTCCTTCCGTATAAACATCGCGATAATCCACATGAGCGCCGTATGCCAAAGAGGACAAAATGGCAATTTTTCTGCAGGCATCATAGCCCTCTACATCTGCTTCCGGATTGCACTCTGCATAGCCTTTCTTCTGGGCATCCTTCAACACCTCGTCAAAGTCAGCGCCTCTCTCTGCCATTTCCGTAAGAATGAAATTGGTTGTGCCGTTTAAAATACCGGAAATCTGGTCGATTTCATCCGCAGTCAAAGAAGAATTCAACGCGCGGATAATAGGAATTCCACCGCCGCAGCTGGCTTCAAACATATAGTTTACTTTATGCTTCTTTGCCAGTTTCATAAGCTCCAGCCCATGCTCTGCAACCAGTTCCTTGTTGGAGGTGCACACGCTTTTTCCCGCTTCCAGAGCACGTTTTGTAAAGGTATAAGCCGGCTCAATTCCACCCATAACCTCTGCAATAATCTCTACCTCCGGGTCACTTACAATCACTTCATAATCATGCACCAGAATATCCTCTATGGAACTTCCCGGAAATTCCCGCAAATCCAGCACATATTTAATACCAATAGCTTCCCCGGCTCTTTTCTCAATACTCTCTCTGTTTGTTTCTAACACTTCTACCACACCGGAGCCTACGGTTCCGTAACCTAACACTGCTGTCTGAATCATCTCATTCTCCTTCTGTCTATTCTCTGCCCAGTATCTTCAGATAATGAACGCCTTCAATCTCCTGAATATGTTCCACCATAGCGGCTGCATCCCCCTGTGCCGCAGAAATCGCCACACTCAAAGTCAGACTGGCCACACCATTCATAGGTATACTCTGATGGATGGTTAAAATATTGCCGTGAAATCTTGCAATCATTTTCAGTACTGCCGAAAGAAGTCCCGGTTCATCATCCATCTGAATAATAAAGGTAATATTCTGTCCCTTTGTCTTTTCCTTAAAAGGAAAAATGTCGTCTTTATACTTGTAAAAGGAACTTCTGCTGATTCCCACTGCTTCCACCGCATCCTGCACAGTTGCGGATTTCTGCACCTCCAGAAGTCGTTTTGCCTCAACCACTTTCAGAAGAACATCCGGCACGGCTTTTTCTGTTACCACAAAATATCTTCGATTGTCTTCCATTTTCTCCCCTTTGTTCTTTTACAAAATACATTTGTGCGTCTCCAACAGATATTACCATATTTTTTTCCATGAAGCAACTATTTTTCCTTTTTTCCCAATGCAACCCATTTCAGGTAAGCATTGATAAAGTTGTCAAGATTTCCATTCATCACGGCGTCTACATTGCCGGATTCTTCATTAGTGCGGTGGTCTTTTACCATAGTATAAGGCTGCATAACGTAGGAACGAATCTGATTTCCCCAGCCAATTTCGGTCAGTTCTCCCTGAATACCGGACAGCTTTTTCTCGTTTTCCTGCTGTTTCAAAAGATAGAGCTTTGCCTTTAACATCTGCATAGCCTTATCTTTATTCTGGAACTGAGAGCGCTCATTCTGGCACTGCACTACTATTCCTGTAGGAAGATGGGTGATACGCACAGCAGAAGAGGTTTTGTTAATATGCTGTCCGCCGGCGCCGCTGGAGCGGTAAGTATCAATCTTCAAATCATCCTGATTGATTTCAATATCCACATCCTCCTCAATATCCGGCATGACATCGCAGGACACAAAGGAGGTCTGGCGTTTGCCTGCTGCGTTGAAAGGGGAAATACGCACAAGGCGGTGCACTCCTTTTTCAGATTTCAGATATCCGTAAGCATTCTCTCCGTTTACCTGGAACGTCACCGATTTAATCCCCGCTTCATCACCGTCCAGATAGTCCAGCACCTCTGTGGTAAAGCCCTGACGGTCTGCCCATCTTAAATACATGCGGTAGAGCATGCTTGCCCAGTCACAGGACTCCGTTCCGCCGGCACCTGCATGAAGGGTCACAATGGCATTGTCCTTGTCATACTCTCCGGAAAGCAGCGTTTTGATACGGATATGGTCAAAGTCTCTTTTAAACTCTTCCATCATCTCTTCGATATCCGGAATCACAGACTCGTCATTTTCTTCATATCCCATTTCTATCATCAGCTCAATCTCTTCTTTCTGATTTTTCAGCTTGTGATAGATTTCCATATCGCCTTTTAAAGCGCTTAATTCCTTCATCATCTTCTGGGAACGCTCTGCATTGTCCCAAAAGCCCGGAGCTTCCATTTCCCTCTCCAGTTCTTCTACCCGTTTCTCTTTATTCTCCAAATCCAGAGAATCTCTCACCTCTTTCAAAGGCTCTGTATACGTATTCAGTTCTGATTTAAATGCATCTAATTCAACCACAGTCATTCCTCCTGATTATTCCTCTTCATCTACTTCCACGGTTACCATATAAATACTCACCTGGGGCTCTACCTTTGTCACAGTTCCTGTAAGCTTTGGCAGCCTTTTTTTCAGGTTGCTGGACATGGCCACTGCAGGTTTAATGGTGTAATAATACATCAGTCCGGCCATTGTCGAAGCCTGGTCTTCTTTCAGTTCTACCCGGTCTCCCGGCTTTACCAGTCCTTCCCTCTCCATTGTGAAATCCACCATCTGTCCCACAAGAATTCCTCCTTTTTTCCGGCAGAGACAACGAAACTGCTGCAGCTACAGTTTCCTATATCTACAGCAGTCTTATCTGCCTAAGCTTCTATCAGATTGGTTTTCTGCCGCAGCACTGTTTGTATTTCTTTCCGCTGCCGCATGGGCATGGGTCGTTGGGGTAAACTTTCTTCTCTACCCTCTGTACCGGCTTCTTCGATCCTGACTCATCCTTGTTTGTTCCCGTAACCTGTGCCACCTGCTCTCTTTCTACCTTCTGTTCCAGGCGGACATGGTACAGCAGTCTTAAGGTTGCTTCCTGAATGGAGGCAATCATACTGTCAAACATTTCGTAAGCCTGCATTTTGTACTCTACCTTAGGGTCTCTCTGTCCGTATGCCTGCAGACCGATACCTTCGCGAAGCTGGTCCATATCATCAATATGGTCCATCCACTTCTGGTCAATAACTTTCAGAAGAATGACGCGCTCCAGTTCACGCAGCTGTTCTGGTTCGGGAAATTCTGCTTCTTTTTCCTCATAGAGTTTCACAGCCTCTTCCTTTAAGGACTGCTTCACCTGATTTTTCTTCATGCCCTCTACGCGCTCCATGGAAAGAGGTTTCAAAGGAATTGTTGGAAGCAGGACACTATTAAATTCATTGAAATCCCATTCCTCCTGGTCTACGTCATCCGTCAAACACATATCCACAGCATGCTCCACCGTATCCGTAATCATCTTGTAAATAGAGTCTCTCATATTTACACCGTCCAGAACCATGCGTCTTTCCTTGTAAATAATCTCCCTCTGCTCGTTGTTTACCTGGTCATATTCCAACAGATTCTTACGAATACCGTAGTTGTTTCCTTCGATTTTTCTCTGTGCCTTTTCAATGGCACTGGTGAGCATCTTGTGCTCAATCTGTTCATTTTCGGCAACTCCCAGAGACTTAAATACATTCATCAGCTTCTCAGAGCCGAACAGACGCATCAAATCGTCTTCCAGAGAAATATAGAAACGGGATTCACCCGGGTCTCCCTGACGTCCGGAACGGCCGCGCAGCTGGTTGTCAATACGTCTGGATTCGTGACGCTCTGTACCGATGATTTTCAGACCTCCGGCTTCCTTAGACACTTCATCCAGCTTAATATCCGTACCACGGCCTGCCATATTGGTGGCAATGGTAACATTTCCGGCTTCACCGGCATGTGCCACAATTTCCGCCTCTTTTTCGTGGAATTTGGCATTTAACACCTGATGCTTAATTCCTTCACGGGTAAGCATGCGGCTTAAAAGTTCGGAGGTTTCAATGGTAATGGTACCTACCAGCACTGGCTGCTGCTTTGCATGGGCTTCTTTTACCGCCTCTACCACTGCACGGAATTTCTCTTTCTTTGTCATGTAAACCGCGTCTTCCAAATCTACACGGGCCACTGGTTTATTGGTAGGAATTTCAATAACGTCCATACCGTAAATATCACGGAATTCCTTTTCTTCGGTAAGCGCAGTACCTGTCATACCGGATTTCTTCGCATATTTATTAAAGAAGTTCTGGAAAGTAATGGTAGCCAGTGTCTTGCTTTCTCTTCTGACCTTTACATGCTCCTTCGCCTCAATGGCCTGATGCAGTCCGTCGGAATAACGTCTTCCCGGCATGATACGTCCGGTAAACTCATCGACAATGAGAACCTCGTCATCCTTTACCACATAATCCTGGTCACGGAACATCAGATTATGGGCACGCAGAGCCAGGATAATATTGTGCTGGATTTCCAGATTTTCCGGGTCAGCCAGATTTTCGATGTTAAAGAACTTCTCAACCTTTTTTACCCCTTCTTCCGTAAGGTTTACAATCTTATCCTTTTCATTGACAATAAAATCACCGGTTTCCGTAATTTCTTCCCCCATGATTGCTGTCATCTTTGTAACTTCACCACTGGCTTCTCCACGCTCCAGCTGCTTTGCCAAAATATCGCAGACTTCATAAAGCTTCGTGGATTTGCCGCTCTGTCCGGAAATGATAAGCGGTGTACGGGCCTCGTCAATCAGTACAGAGTCCACCTCATCGATGATGGCATAGTTTAATTCTCTCTGCACCAGCTGTTCCTTATAAATAACCATGTTGTCACGCAGATAATCAAATCCCAGTTCATTGTTGGTTACATAAGTAATATCGCATGCATACTGGGTACGTCTTTCGTCGTTTTTCATATCGTTTAAGACCACACCAACGGTAAGACCCAGAAATTCATGAACCTTTCCCATCCATTCTGCATCACGATGAGCCAGATAATCATTGACTGTAACAACGTGAACACCCTTTCCTTCCAGGGCATTTAAGTATGCCGGCAGGGTTGATACCAGAGTTTTTCCTTCACCGGTACGCATTTCTGCAATACGCCCTTGATGAAGAATGATGCCACCGATAAGCTGTACCCGATAATGTTCCATACCCAGCACGCGCTTGGCCGCCTCTCTTACCGTTGCAAATGCTTCCGGAAGAAGGTCATCTAAGGTTGCCCCTTCCTGCAGCCTGTTCTTATACTCTTTTGTCTTTCCCCGCAGTTCTTCATCACTTAACGCCTGCATATCTGGACGAAGAGATTCAATTTTATCCACAATGGAGGTAATACGCTTTAATTCCCTCTCACTATGTGTTCCAAACATTTTTTCAAATAC
>DXFK01000089.1 GCA_019114495.1 Candidatus Blautia stercoravium | reverse complement strand
TCCCACCAGAACTGATAAGTTCCGTAATTGGTGTTGTTAGCCTGGGTACTTACGTGACGCTCAATTTCCGGGCAGACTTCTTTTGCAATCATAAACACTCCGGGGTCTGAAATAATCAAGGCGTCCGGCCTGATTGTCTTTAACTCTTTAAAATATTCCCGCACACCCTTTAAATCATCGTTGTGAGCCAGAATATTGGCTGTTACATATACTTTTACTCCATGCTCATGAGCAAACGCAATTCCTTCTTTCATGTCTTCCATGGAAAAATTCTTTGCCTTTGCCCGCAGTCCGAAAGCTTCTCCGCCGATATATACCGCATCTGCGCCGAACATAACTGCAATTTTCAGCACTTCCAGGCTGCTGGCCGGAATTAATAATTCTGGTTTGCGAACCATTTTATTCCTCCTGCTGTTTTTTAATGCTCAGAGTTACCCCATCTCCCAGGGGAAGAATCGAGGTTTCCAACAACTCATGATGTTTCAATACATAGAGATACTCTCTCATTCTCTTGTAAATTGTCCGGTTGCGCCGTTCTACCGCAAAATGGGATTCTACAATATCTCCATCCTGCAGTACATTGTCGGAAAGAAGAATCCCTCCATCTTCTAACAAGCGCAGCACCTCCGGCAAAAAGTTAATATACTGTCCTTTGGCCGCGTCCATAAAGATAAAATCAAATCTTCCGGTAAGCGTCTTCAAAACCTCCTGTGCATCACCCCCAAGAAGGGTAATCTGTTTCTCTTTACCGGCTTTTCGGAAATTCTCTTTTGCAATGGGAATCCGCTTTTCATAATTCTCTATAGTGACAATTTCGCAGTCCACCGGATTATAAGTGCTCATAAGAAGGGTAGAAAACCCCACTGCAGTCCCCACCTCTAAAATACGTTTCGGTGCTTTTATCTGCAGAAGCACCTTCAAAAAACTCTGCATTTCTCTTCGAATAATTGGCACACGATTTTTCAGTGCCTCCTGTTCCAGATGATTTAAGAAAGGAGTATTCCCCTTATCCAGGGAATTCATGTAGGTAACCATTCTCTCATCTACAATCACTGCTCTTCTCCTCCCTCATCAGCGGCATTTTCCGACTCACTTTCGATATCAGAGCTGCCTTCCTTCGCCGCCCCGCTTGCATCTGTCTGATCCGGCTGTCCCTCTGTGTTTTCTCTGGCCAGAATAGCCATCATATCATCCGGGGTCATACTGGTATTGAGGATATACGTGCCTGCCTGCAGCTTACCCTTATAACTGGAAAGCTTTTCCTGTACAACAAAAATCTTTGCATCTTTAATCAATCCCTTTTTTTTGAGGATTTTTGCAATCTGGTATACCGAATCATCTTCTTTCAGAACCACGGTTATATCCCGCCCGTTCTCTTTGGTTGCCACTGCTTCCTGATTAAAAATCTCGTATCCGAAATCATAAGCAGACTTGCCTATATAAATAACCGCAATAGCCACACACAGATAAACACCCAAACGGAAAAAACCGCCTGCTATAATGGATGATTTCTTCTGTTTTCTGATTTGTTTTCCCATACTGTTCTCCTTACTCTATGACAAATCAGGCACGTCCAGATGAATGCCCTGATGAATAGCGGTTCCGATATCCTGCAGTTGTCTGCACAAGGCCAGTTCTGCATCCAGAAAACGGTTCACTTCCGGTATCCTGGACAATGCATCCATTTTTTCGTCCAGGTCATCCATCTCCTCGTACAGCTTTGTTTCTTCGCTTGCATTCTGTACCCGGTAATTCAGGCGGCGAATTTCATCTACCTGCTCCTTTAACCCCTGAATCTTTAAAACCGCGTCCAGGGCAGCACAATACTCCTTGTATGTACTGCCGTTTCGGATTGCGGAAACCAGCATTTCTGTACAGGTTTCAACAAAACTCATGTCTAAGCCTCCATGATGATTGGCAGAATCATGGGATTTCTTTTTGTACGCTTCCATAAGAAGTCTCCCAGAGAATCCTTAATAATGTTCTTGATTTTTCCCCAATCTGTAATGTTTTTGTCCAGGCAGATGTCAATGGCATCCTCCACTACAATCCTTGCCTCATCCATTAAGTCTTCCGACTCTCTTACATAGACGAAGCCCCTGGAAACAATATCCGGTCCTGCCAGCAGTCTGCTGGTGTGTTTTTCCAGTGTCAGCACCACAATCATAATGCCGTCTTCTGCCAGGTGCTGGCGGTCTCTTAAAACGATATTTCCCACATCGCCTACACCCAGTCCGTCTACCAAAATAGCACCTGTGCGAACCTTTTCTTTCACCTTTGCCGGTTCTTCTTCATTGAGCTCCAGCACATCTCCTGAAGAAAGAATAAAAATATTTTCTTTCGGAATACCCAAGTCTCTGGCAAGCCCTGCCTGCGCCTTTAAATGGCGGTATTCACCGTGAATCGGTATGGAATATTTGGGCTTCACCAGGGAATAAATCAGTTTGATTTCCTCCTGGCAGGCATGTCCGGATACATGGGCATCCTGGAAAATCACGTCTGCACCTTTGCGGCTTAACTCGTTAATCACCTTTGACACAGCCTTCTCATTCCCCGGAATCGGATTAGAGCTGAAAATAATGGTGTCGTTGGGCTTAATGGTTACTTTTTTATGAATGTTTGCCGCCATACGGGACAGGGCTGCCATGGACTCACCCTGGCTTCCCGTGGTAATCAGCACCACCTTATCGTCCGGATAATTTTTAATCTGGTCAATATCCACCAGCGTCTTATCCGGTATCTGCAGATAGCCCAATTCTGCTGCTGTGCCAATGACATTTACCATGCTTCGGCCTTCCACAGCCACTTTTCTGCCGTATTTATAAGCAGAATTGATAATCTGCTGTACTCTGTCCACATTAGAAGCAAAAGTCGCAATGATAATACGGGTATTTCTATGTTCTGCAAAAATATTGTCAAAAGTCTTTCCCACGGTTCTTTCCGACATGGTAAAGCCCTTTCTCTCTGCATTAGTACTGTCGCACATCAGCGCCAGCACACCCTTTTTCCCTATTTCTGCAAAACGCTGTAAATCAATGGCATCACCAAACACAGGGGTATAGTCCACTTTAAAGTCTCCTGTGTGAATCACGATTCCCGCCGGTGAGTAAATGGCCAGGGCTGAAGCATCCTGAATACTGTGATTGGTCTTTATAAATTCAATGCGGAAACAGCCCAGATTAATAGACTGTCCGTGTTTGATTACTTTTCTCTTTGTGCTTCTTAAAAGATTATGTTCTTTTAATTTGTTGTCAATCAGTCCTATGGTGAGTTTGGTCGCATAAATCGGTACATTTACTTCCCTCAGCACATAAGGCAGGGCCCCGATATGGTCCTCGTGTCCATGGGTAATGACAAAACCTTTGACTTTGTCAATATTGTCCTTTAAATAAGTTACATCCGGGATTACCAAATCAATGCCCAGCATATCGTCCTCCGGGAAAGAAAGACCGCAATCCACTACGACAATACTGTCTTCGTATTCAAAGGCCGTGATGTTCATTCCAATCTGTTCCAGTCCGCCCAATGGAATGATTCTCAATTTTCCGTTATTATTTTTTTTCAATGTTATTCCTCCAATTATTGTCCGTTCCTATTCAAAATCAATGTCATCTAACATAGCAGCAAAGACCTTATAAACTGCTTCATATTCCGTATCGTCTTCTACGAATACATAGCATCCTTCTTCGTCGCCATCCTCAGAAATATCTTTTAAAATGTATGCCGCACTTCCGTTTTCTTCATCGTTTTCTTCAGGGTCAATAACCAACAGGTAATTTACGCCCCCTACTCTTGTCTGCTCCAGAATCCCAAATTCCAGTTCTGTTCCGTCCTCTCCGTCAAAAATTACTGTTTCCATTTTTTTGTCCTTTCTTTTTTATTTTTCAGACATACACAGAACCCGGAAACACGTTAGTTTCTGCCCGAACCTGCCGCTTATGGTTCAGGCTTGCAATCAAACGGTATCCGGGTTTGCTTTTGCATCTAAATAGCCCTGCAAAATAAATACAGCCGCTATCATATCCACATATTTACCTCTGTTTTCTCTTCGCACACCTGTTTCCATCAGCGTACGGTTGGCTTCCACTGTGGTAAGCCTTTCATCCCACATAACAACGGGCAGTCCCAATCTTCGTCCCAACGTTTCTTTTAGCTGCAGTGATTTTTCCGCCCGTTCTCCGATAGTATTGTTCATATTCTTTGGAAATCCCAGAACAATTTCTTCCACTTCGTATTCTTTCACCAGTTCTTCCACTCTGCGCAGAGATTTCCGCAGCTTGGTTTCCTCTTCTCTTCTGATGATTTCCACACCCTGGGCTGTCAGTCCCAAGGGGTCACTGACTGCCACCCCTATGGTCTTTGAGCCATAATCCAGTCCCATAATTCTCATAGCTTAACCGCGCTTCCAGGATTGATTTTTAATATATTCTTTCAGAAGTTCCTCTACCAGCTCGTCCCGCTCTACTTTCATAATTGTACTTCTGGCACCCTTATAACTGGTAATGTAAGTCGGGTCTCCTGACATGATATAGCCCACAATCTGATTTACCGGGTTGTATCCCTTCTCCGCCATTGCGTTATAGACCAAATCCAGGACTTCCTTCACGCGCACTTCCGGAGCTGTTTTTACATTAAAATATTGTGTATTTTCTAAATTTGCCATACGATTCACGCCCTTATCTCTCATTCTACTACTGCAACTATGATACTATTTTAATATATCTTGTTTAGAAATTCAACTATTATATTGTGCAAATAAAAATCCCATCTTCGACAGTATCCACAACTTTCCCTGCGCGAATACAGTTTTCCAGGTTTTTTTCTGTCTTTACAGCAGCTCTCAGGTATTCTTTTGTATGCCCTATCCAGTAAGTTTCTCCCTTGATTTCCATGGTTTCTTCAAAGAGAATTTCCACTTCCCGTCCCATAAAATGACTCATATATTTTTCCATATGTTCTTTTCCAAGCTGAATCAGCACATGGCTTCTCTCTGTCTTTACCTGCTCCGGTACTTGGTTTTCCATACGGTCTGCCCGTGTCCCCTGTCTTCTGGAATACTTAAAAATATGAGTCTCATAGAAGTCTGCCTGCTCAATCATAGCTTTGGATTCTGCGAATTCTTCTTCTGTCTCTCCCGGAAATCCTACAATGACGTCCGTAGTCAGCGCAGGATTTTCAAAATGCTTCCGCAGGATTTCACAGCCCTTTAAATATTCCTCTGCTGTGTAGCGACGGTTCATGCGTTTCAAGGTCTCATTGCAGCCGCTTTGCAGAGACAGATGAAAATGGGGGCAAATTTTAGGCATACTGCCCAGCGCTGCTGCAAATTCTTCGGTTACAATTCTGGGTTCTAAGGAACCCAGACGAATTCTTTTCACTCCCGGCACTGCATGTACAGCCTGAATCAGCGACAGCAGCGTTTCTCCGCAGTCCACGCCGTAAGAACTCAGATGAATACCGGTCAGTACAAACTCCTGATAACCATTTTTTGTCAGACGTTCCACCTCTTTCAACACGTCTTCCTTTTTCCGGCTGCGTACTCTTCCTCTCACATAAGGAATGATACAGTAACTGCAGAACTGATTGCAGCCATCCTGTACTTTCAAATATGCTCTGGTGTGCTCTCCTGCTCTGGAGAGCTGCAAATCCTCATACTCCACAGGAGTCTCCAGATTCATCAATTCCCGCTCCTGTCCCTGGTTCTTTTCATAATTTTCCAGTATAAAAAGCAAATCCTGTTTCCTGTTATTTCCCAGCACAATGTCAATGGCATCATCAATTTTATCCATATCTTTCTGCGCCTGCACATAACAGCCCGCCGCAATGACAATGGCCTGCGGATTCATCTTTCTTGCTTTGTGCAGCATCTGTCTTGACTTTCTATCTGCAATATTAGTAACCGTACAGGTATTGATAATATACACGTCTGCTCCCGGCTCAAAGGGAACAATTTCATATCCCGCTGTTTCCAGCATCTGCTGCATAGCCTCTAGTTCATAAGCGTTGACCTTGCAGCCCAGATTATGCAATGCTACTCTTTTTTTCATAATTCCACCTTTACTTCTTTTTTATACCTAGCGTTTTGACGAATTGTTTTCATTTTCTTTGTATTTTATTTCTCTCTTTTTTATATTGACTTTTCCTACCAATAACGGTAACATTATCCTTGTAGAATGCAATTAAAAAATCTGATGTAAGGGAGGATTTTATTCCAATGAAAACAGTTAAAATTTCACTCAATTCCATTGACAAGGTTAAATCCTTTGTAAATGAAATCACAAAATTTGATTACGATTTTGATTTAGTATCCGGCAGATATGTCATCGATGCTAAATCCATCATGGGTATTTTTTCTTTAGATTTATCTAAGGCTATCGACTTAAACATTCATGCAACAGACGCTGCTTTAGATGAAATCCTGGAAGTATTAAAACCATACTTAATCTAATGAAGTAAGTGTCCATATTTTAAGAGACTGTTGCTTTTGCAGCAGTCTCTTTTTTCTTATTCGCAGATAATGGTCTCTGCTGTTTCCACAGCCTCTCTCATCATCTCGTGGATTTTTTCCTGCAGCTTCTCTTCAGAACGCTTAATCACCTGAAGATTCGGCTTTGTCACCGGATGTTTCGCCACAAAAATGGTGCAGCAGTCTTCATAAGGCAAAATGGAAGTCTCGTAAGTGTTGATTTTCAAAGCCACGTCTACGATTTCCTGCTTGTCAAATCCGATAACCGGACGGAATACCGGCATGGTACACACTTCATTTGTTGCTGCCAGGCTGTGAATAGTCTGACTGGCCACCTGCCCAATACTTTCCCCTGTAATCAGCCCCAGACAGCCGTCTTTCTTTGCAAACTCTTCTGCAATTTTCATCATGTAGCGGCGCATGATAATGGTCAGTTCCTCATGAGGGCATTTATCGTAAATATACAGCTGTATGTCTGTAAAATTCACCACATGCAGGCGGATAGGGCCGCTGTATCTGGCTACCAGTTTTGCTAAATCCACAACTTTCTGTTTGGCTCTCTCACTGGTATACGGCGGCGCATGGAAGTATACCGCGTCAATTTTTACACCTCTTTTGGCAATCATATAGCCTGCCACAGGACTGTCAATACCGCCGGAAAGCAGCAGCATAGCGCTTCCGTTGGTTCCCAGAGGCATACCGCCCGGTCCCGGAATGTTTTCAGAATAGAGATAAATTTTGCTTCGGATTTCCACATTGACAAACACGTCCGGTTTGTGTACATCTACTTTCATATTCGGGCAGGCGTCTAAAATTACGCTGCCAAGAGCGCTGCTGACTTCCATGGACTGCATGGGGTAGGTTTTCTTATTTCTTCTGGTATTCACCTTAAAGGTCAGTTCTTTATCTCCGTACTGCTTTTTCACATAAGCAGCTACTTCTTCAGACAATTTTTCAAAGCCTTCATCCTCCAGTACAACGGCAGGACAAATGCTGAAAATACCAAACACCCTTTTTAAAGCTTCTATGGTTTCTTCATAGTCAAATGCACTTTCCGCATAGATGAAAATACGTCCCATTTCTTTTACAATGCGGAATTTGCCTTCTACGTCTTTCAACTGATACTTTATCTGCTCTACCAGAGCGTCCTCAAAAATATAACGGTTTTTGCCCTTAATGGCAATCTCTGCATATTTAATCAAAAATGCTTTATACATAATCTTTTCCTCTCTGTTATCTTCTGGCATATCTGCGCAGCATGGGAAGCACTTCTCTTAATACTTCCAGGGTATAATCCAGTTCTTCTCTTGTAGTAAACTCACACAGACTGAAGCGAATGGCGGATTCCTTTCTCTCAGATGACAGGCGCAGAGCCCCTAAAGAGGCGCTTCCTGCCCGCTTGTGACTGGAGCAGGCGCTTCCCGCAGAAACATAAATCTGTCGGTCTTCCAAGGTGTGGAGAAGCACTTCGCTTCTCACACCTAAAAAGCTGACATTTAAAATATGGGGCGCCCCATTCTCCGGTTCCGGTCCATTGATTTCTACTTGTTCCATTTTACCAAGTTCTGCTGCCAGGTATGTTTTCAGTTCTCTCATACGTGTGGTATCTGCTTCCAGATTCTCATAGATTTTCTTTGCCGCCACGCCAAGCCCTGCGATTCCCGGCACATTGTCGGTCCCGGAACGCATGCCTTTTTGCTGACCTCCGCCTAAAATCAAAGGCTGGATTTTCGCCTTTTCATTTATATATATAAAACCGGCCCCCTTTGGCCCGTGAATCTTATGTCCGCTGACAGCCAGCAAATCAATACCCATTTTTTTCGGGTAAATTCTGTATTTTCCATATCCCTGCACTGCGTCTACATGGTAAAGTGTTTGGGGATTTTTCTCATGAACGATTCTGCCGATTTCTTCCACCGGTACTACGGCTCCCATTTCATTGTTCACATACATGGTGGAAACCAGAATGGTGTCTTCCCGAATAGCCTCCGCCAGACGCTCAAGAAGTAAATTTCCCTTCTCATTTACGGGAATCTCCATAATCTCATAGCCCTGCTTTTCCAGCCAAGCCAAAGGCGCAGAAACCGCCGCATGTTCAAAAGGTGTGGTAATGATATGTTTTCCCTGCCTGTTGTTTGCCAAAGCAGTCCCTATGACTGCCCAGTTATCGGATTCCGTTCCTCCGGAAGTAAAGAAAATTTCTTTTTCCTGCACTTTTAATGTTTTTGCAATTTCCTTCGCAGCCTGTTTTACATACTTCTCTGCCTCCACGCCTTTTAAGTGCATGGCAGAAGGATTTCCGTAATCCTCCAGCATGGTCTTTACTACAATGTCTTTTACTTCTTCATAACATCTGGTGGTTGCCGAATTATCCAGATATGCTTCCATTTCTATTCCTCCAGTGCAAACATCAATACAGACAGCACTGCCAGTCCTGCTGTCTCTGTTCTTAAAATTCTTTTTCCCAGAGTGATCGCACTGGCCTTGGCTTCCCGTACCGCCAGTTCCACCTCTGCTTCTTCAAATCCGCCTTCCGGACCAATAAAAATCCCCACGGACTGTCCCTTTTGGATGTTTTCTACAATCTCCTTTGTCTGCGCCATTCCCTTAGCAAGTTCATAAGGCAGAAGCACCACATCCAGCTTTTTGGCGTATTCCACAGCCTCCGGAAAGGTTTTTACCCCGGAAATCCGGGGGACATACATTCTTTTAGACTGCTTGGCAGCGCTTTCTGAAATTGCCTGCCATCTGGCAATCTTCTTCTCTTCTTTCTTTTTGTCCAGTTTTACCACTGCTCTTCTGGAAGCCACGGGAATCACTTCACAAACCCCCAGCTCCACTGCCTTCTGTATGATAAACTCCATTTTATCACTTTTAGGAAGCCCTTGAAAGAGATAGAGTTTGGAGGGCAGTTCGTATCCCGCCTCCTGTGCGTACATAATATGCGCCAGGATTTCTTCTTCCTGCATGTCTTCAATATAGCAGGTATATTCCGTATTTTCTCCGCTGCTGATAAATATCTCATCTCCCAGCTTCATGCGAAGCACATTTTTGATATGATTGACATCAGAGCCCTGAATGCGGATTTCCTTTTCTCCCACCTGCCAAGGTTCCACAAAAAAACGATACATAGACTTCTCCTAGTTCTTTCTGGCTGTCACAGACACCCACTCTCCCTGATAGGTCACTTCCAGCACTTCCAGTCCTGCAGCTTTTACCGCATTTACCACGGTTTCCTCTTTGTTGTCAATAATACCGGAGGTGATGTAGATACCGCCTTTTTTCATATGGTGGATAATTACCGGAGTCAGAGGAACCAATACATCGGCCAGGATATTGGCCACTACGATATCGTATTTTTCATATCCCACGGTATCCTGTACTTCCTTATCATCAATAATGTTTCCAATCATCATATCAAAAGCAGCTTCTGGAATGTCATTGGCATCTTTGTTTTCTTCTACAGCCGGTACTGCGCAGGTATCCAAATCTGTACCAACAGCATGCTTCGCCCCCATTTTCAGGGCTGCAATGGAAAGAATACCGCTTCCGGTTCCTACATCAAGAAGTTCTGTATCCTTTGTCACATATTTCTTTAACTGACGGATACAAAGCTGTGTTGTTTCATGCATACCTGTACCAAAAGCAGTTCCTGGGTCAATATGAATAATCATTCTGCCTTCGTCCTCTTTCCTTACCTTCTCCCAGGACGGAATAATCAGAATGTCATCTACATAAAACTGCTTAAAATACTGTTTCCAATTGTTAATCCAGTCAATGTCTTCTGTCTCGTCGATTTCTATGGAGCCTTCCCCGATATCCATGAAGTTTCTCAAGCTGTCCAGTTCTTCCTCCACAGCTTTTAAAATCTCCTCCTGGCCTGTCACTTCTCCATTCATCAAAAGTTCGCCCCCTTCTGTTTCTTCCACAAAGAAGCTCAGGTAAGCGATGCCGTCATCTTCCTGCATATCCGGAAGAATGTCCACAAACATCTGCTCCTTTTCCAGTGTGGTCAGAGGAACATGGTCTTCTATCTGAGCCCCTTCCAGTCCAATGTCATAAAGGGAACTGATAATCACATCCTCAGCCTCTGTTTTTGTTTTTATTCTGAATTTTTTCCACTTCATCGTTTCCTCTCCTCTATATAAACTATTTATATGTATCAAACAAACAAAAACGTAATTGTAATTGTTCCCACAGAAAGCAGCGTTGTCACAATAATGCCCTCTGCAATTATCCGGGAATCCTTTCCGTACTGATTGCACAGCATGGCCGAAAGATTGCCCACCGGAAGGGCTGCCATAAGCACAATGGTGGCTCGCATGACAAAATCCGGAAGCAGCGGCTTTAGCAGCAACGCCAGCAGTATGGGAAATACTGCAAACCGCAAAAAGGTAAATAACATCAGTCTGATATTTTTTAGTACGCTTTTCACCTTCATATCTGCCATGGAAATGCCGATAACCAGCATAGAAAGCAGGGTACATGCGTTACCGTAATAGCCGGCTGCAGTTTCTACAGCCTCCGGAAGCTGTATGTCAAACCAGTAGATACAAAAAGCCGCCATACAAGCTATAAGTCCCGGACTTAACATATCCCGAAAAGAAGTTTTTACACTAGATGTTCCCTTTTTCAACAGCACTACGCCAAAGGTATAAATATACACATTAAACAAAAAATTGAATACAATCACATATACCATAGATTCCAGCCCAATAATCGCCAACGCTACCGGGATTCCGATAAAGCCCAGATTGCCGAATACTGTCATGAGTATATAGGATACCCTTTCCTCCTCAGAAATTTTGAGTATTTTTACAAACAGCAGTCCCAAAACACTTAAAAACAGAAAAAAGCAGATACCTAGGATTCCCACAAATAGCACACTGTTTCTGGATACAGACGATAAGTCTTCAAACATACTGACAATAATCAATCCCGGAGAACAGATATTGACAACCAGCGCAGACAAATCTTTGGACGCATGTTCGGATATTATCTGCTTCCTGTACAGGACAAAACCTGTTAAAATCAAAAGAAATATCAGCGCCATTTGCTGCAGCACTACCATTCCACTCATAAATTCTCATTTTCTCCCTCTGTTTCTGCATGTTTCCTATACCAAAAACACATGATATTTATTATAGAGGAAAAAAATCTGAATTGCAATATGGAAAGCCATAGAAAAAGACCGCCGCCCGACAGGTTTTTCTGTCAAAACAGCAGTCTGCTTCTTTCTTAATTATCAAACATATCTTTAATGTCCTGCTTCAGCTTTTCACCGAATTTTTTCTTTTTCTCCCCAGTGGAGGGGCGGTTTCCACAAGCTTCATCAAATTTGCGCAAAGCTTCTTTTGCCTCTTCATTTAATTTGGTAGGAACCTGTACCACCAGAGTAACGTAGTGGTCTCCTCTGACATTCTTATTTCTCAGAGAAGGTACACCCTTGCCTTTCAGCCTTACTTTGGTATCAGTCTGCGTCCCCGGTTTCACATCATACATAACATCTCCGTCCACTGTACTGATGCGTACTTCACCGCCTAGAGCCGCCTGGGCATACGTAATAGGCGCCGTAGAGAATATATTCATATCCTGTCTCTGGAAGATCGGATGGCGTGCCACAATGACCTCCACCATCAAATCTCCTCTCGGACCACCGTTTATTCCCGGTTCGCCCTTATCCCGGATACGAATGCTCTGTCCATTGTCAATTCCTGCCGGAATGGTAACTTTAATCTTCTTACGGCTGGAAGTAAATCCTGTACCCCGGCACTCTGCACACTTCTCTTTTATCACCTTACCGGTTCCCTGGCACTCCGGACAAGTCTGTACATTCTGGATAGTTCCAAACATGGACTGTTGGGTATAAACCACCTGTCCGGAGCCGTGACACTTCGGACAGGTTTCTGGAGAAGTCCCTGGCTTCGCACCCGTTCCATGGCAAGTGTTACAGGTATCTTTTAAGTTCAGATCCAATTCTTTTTCGCAGCCGAAAACAGCTTCCTCAAACGTAATATGCACGGCTGCACGGACATTTGTCCCCTTCATGGGACCATTATTTGGACGTCTTCTTCCGCCGCCACCAAACAAATCACCGAAAATATCACCAAAAATATCACCCATGTCTGCGCCACTAAAGCCGCCAAAACCGCCAAAGCCTCCGGCACCGCCGCCGCCCTGGTCAAATGCCGCATGACCGAACTGGTCATACTGCTGTCTCTTCTGCGGGTCGCTTAAAACACCATAGGCCTCTGTTGCCTCTTTAAACTTTTTTTCTGCCTCTTTGTCTCCCGGGTTCACATCCGGATGATATTTTTTGGCAAGTTTACGATATGCACTTTTAATCGCAGAGTCATCTGCGCCCCGGTCTATGCCCAGGACTTCGTAGTAATCTCTTTTTTCTGCCATTGGTTTTGTCCCTTTCTGTATATCGAAGCACATAGACATGGGCTGCCCGAAAACACCCCATGTCTATGCCTTTACTGATTCGCTTTATACACCGCAGATTAAACTTCTCTGTAATCTCCGTCTACCACATCATCGCCGTACGCTTCATTAGAAGCACCGCCCTGTGCGCCTGCTCCCATGTCCGGACCAGCCTGTGCACCACCCTGTGCCTGAGCCTGTTCGTACATTTTTGCAAAAAGCTTCTGTGCGCTCTGCATCAGTTTTTCTTTTCCTGCCTTAATTTCCTCTACCTGTCCGTCAGTAATTTCATCCACATTTGCACATTTAGCCAGAACATCTTTCAATGCATTCAGGTCAGCTTCTACTGCTGTCTTATCGTTTGCGTCAATCTTATCGCCTGCTTCTTCCATAGCTTTCTCTGTCTGGAATACCATGGCATCTGCATCATTCTTTGTATCTACAGCATCTTTCCGTTTTTTGTCCTGTGCTTCGTATTCAGCAGCTTCTCTTACTGCTTTATCAATTTCGTCATCAGACATATTGGAACCTGCTGTGATGGTGATGTGCTGTTCTTTTCCTGTACCCAAATCCTTAGCGGATACGTTTACAATACCGTTTGCGTCAATATCAAAGGTAACTTCAATCTGAGGAACACCTCTTCTTGCTGGCGGAATACCGTCCAGACGGAACTGTCCAAGGGATTTATTATCTCTGGCAAACTGTCTTTCACCCTGTACAACGTTGATATCAACGGCTGTCTGGTTATCTGCTGCTGTAGAGAAAATCTGGCTCTTCTTTGTAGGAATTGTTGTATTTCTCTCAATTAGTCTTGTCGCAATACCACCCATAGTTTCAATAGACAGAGACAGTGGAGTAACGTCCAGAAGAAGGATATCTCCGGCGCCTGCATCACCTGCAAGTTTACCGCCCTGTACAGAAGCACCAAGTGCTACACATTCATCCGGGTTCAAAGTCTTGCTCGGCTCTTTGCTTGTCAGCTGTTTTACTTTATCCTGTACAGCTGGAATACGTGTAGAACCACCTACTAACAGTACCTGACCCAGTTCAGATGCCGAAAGTCCTGCATCAGACAGCGCACGTTTTACCGGTTCTGCTGTTCTTTCTACTAAATCGTGTGTTAATTCATCAAATTTGGCTCTTGTCAGGTTCATATCAAAGTGCAGCGGTCCGTTGGCATTCATGCTGATAAACGGAAGGTTGATATTTGTAGTTGTTGCAGAAGAAAGTTCTTTCTTCGCTTTTTCAGCAGCTTCCTTGATACGCTGCATAGCCATCTTATCTGTAGATAAATCCACACCTTCGTTTTTCTTAAATTCAGCAATCATGTAGTCTGCAACTTTCTGATCGAAGTCGTCACCACCAAGGCGGTTATCACCTGCTGTAGACAATACTTCAATAACGCCATCGCCGATCTCAATGATAGAAACATCGAATGTACCGCCGCCTAAGTCGT
The DNA here is from genome assembly GCA_019114495.1 of Candidatus Blautia stercoravium. Lineage (GTDB taxonomy): Bacteria > Bacillota > Clostridia > Lachnospirales > Lachnospiraceae > Blautia > Blautia stercoravium. Next base: position 141 of record DXFK01000089.1, on the reverse strand, counting down.
ATACCATGATTTTCTGTTCTTTTTCGTTATCCAGACCATAAGCCAGGGCTGCTGCTGTAGGCTCGTTGATAATACGTTTTACATCAAGTCCTGCAATTTTACCTGCGTCTTTTGTAGCCTGACGCTGAGCATCGTTGAAGT
>DXFK01000088.1 GCA_019114495.1 Candidatus Blautia stercoravium | reverse complement strand
GAATCGTAAGGATTGGCTTGCTTTCATATGCACAGATACATCGCTCTCCGAAGAAGAAATCATCCTCATTTACGGCAAACGCTGGCAAATCGAGGTCTTTTTCAAGACCTGCAAGTCTATGCTGAACCTGATTGGTGAATGTCATAGCTTATCTTATGATGCACTGACTGCTCACGTAGCAATCGTGTTCACCAGATACATGTTGCTTGCAATGGAGCAGAGACAGAATGAAGATCAACGAACACTAGGGGAACTGTTCTTTTTTCTGGCAGATGAAATGGCAGATATCACTTTCTGCCGTTCACTTAGCATCCTGATGGATGCTTTGATGGCAAGCCTTCAGGAACTTCTGAAGCTTAGTGAGGAACAGTTGGCTAGATTTACTGCTGATTTTGAGTCCAGACTGCCGGAATATCTGCGTAATGCACTCCATCCACTGGCTACTGCGGCATAAATCGCTATTTTGTTAGCTGAAATATTGAATTTTCAAGGAACAAGTCCCATTTGGGGTATGGGAAGTCTTAGTAACCTATTTATTTCTTCTTGAATGTAAGAGAAATAATTAACCAACATGTTTTTACATTCGCATTTTTCATAAATCCAATCCACAATTTTACTCCTTAATATATATACCCCAACAAAGTAGTTCGTTTCTCTTAGTCTAATTATATTAAATTAATTATAAAAATCAGGTGGCATTTGATTATCATTCATAATAAATATTCCTTTCACTTAAAATCTACTGTTAATGAGGACATAATGTTTTGTATGCCGAAAGAAACTTCAAAATCAACATCTTATTTTATAAATAATTCTATCAAATTCTTCATCTTTCAGCAATTTTACTACACCATTTACTACACCATTTTTTCAAAAAATGACGATTTTTGACGCTCCCAGACAAAAAGTCAGAACCCGCAAAAACCTTGTAAAATAAGGCTTTACGGGTTCTGACACCACAGGACAAAACCACCCCAAACGAGCCAAGAGGTGAGTGCTAATTATTTTTGAAATTTTTCACAAAGCCACTGACTGAAAGCGACTATAGATAACAACTGAACCTATCGTCAGTGCGATCTGTGCAGAGAAAAGTGCGTCTATATATTATTCCTATATTCTGGCATATCAGCTTATGGCTATGCCCTTTTGTAATATAATATTCGCATAAAGTGCAGCTTCTCCTGTAGCAGTAATTACATAAGCAGTCTTTGCCTCTTCATAAAATTGAAATCTCTCTATATTCCCAATAGACTTTTCGCCACGCTCATCATATTTGGACACAATTTCACGGTAAATATTCCAGATGGGTGTTTCCACCTTATCTCCTGGCATCACCTGCATAAGCCCCACCGGCTTTTCCACATAAGTATCTAATAGAAAAATCTGGAAAATTACCGTCGACAATCACCAGACTCACTATGCCCCATTTCACTCAACACTTTCATAAGTTCTGGAGAAATCATTGGGGGTATTCCTTTTAGCATAGCTGTTTACTCCTCTTCTGGTTTATTATATTTTTTATATCCCGGGTGTCTGCCCGTTACTTTATAGCCTTCTCTCATGGAAATCAGACGGTCAATATTCTCTCTTGAGATTTCCTTTGCACCGCCAAGCAGCTGTGCATTCAGCGTAATCTTGGCAAAAAGCTCCAGTGTTTCCATTCGATAATAAGCAGTCAGCACATCTGTACCTACCGTCAGAGCCCCATGATTTGCCAGCAGCATCGCATCATGTTCTTTCAGATATGGTGCAATTGCGTCCGGTACCTCATATGTGGACGGTGTACCGTAAGGCGTCAAAGGAATAGAACCCAGCGCAATGACCGTTTCAATCATCGAATAGTCATCCAGGGACTTATTCGCAACCGCAAACCCTGTAGCAACCGGCGGATGTGCATGAAGAACAGCACCAACGTCCTCTCTTTCCTGATAGCATCTTAAATGCATTTTTATTTCAGAGGACGGACCATAGCCTTTCAGACCTTCCAGTACATTCCCATCTTTATCAATATGAACTAGTTTTTCCGGTATAATAAAGCTTTTGCTGATTCCTGTAGGTGTTGCCAGAAAGGTTCCGTCATCGAGTTTTACAGATACATTTCCATCGTTTGCTGCAACCCAGCCCAACTGCCACATTCTATGGCAGATCTCACAAATTTCTTCCCGTAATTCCATATAGCTCAATTTCTTTTTTTCCACCTTTTTCTCTATTTTTTCAATATATAATGCATAAAAAATCTATATGCTCTCTCCCAGTTTTCTCTTTTCTCTTCCTGCGGCTCATACACTTTAATGTCCTGAGAATTTCTGATAATACTTCTTGCCTTTTCAAGATTTTCCACTGCTCCCGCTGCCATCATCTGAATCATTGCATTCCCGAGCGCTGTGGCTTCCACCGGTCCTGCGGATACCCTTCTACCGCTGGCATCAGCAGTCATTTGACAGAGCTCCTTGCTCTGCGTTCCACCACCCACCATATAAATAACCTCATAGTCTTTTCCCGTACATTGTGAAATCTCTTCCAGAGAATTTCTATATTTCAATGCCAGACTTTCATTAATACAGCGCACAATCTGCCCTGTAGTTTCCGGCACAGGCTGTCCCGTATTCCTGCAGTATTCACAGATACGGCGCGGAATATTTCCCGACGGAGTAAAAATCGGATCATCCGGATCAATAAGCGAACGGAAAGGCTCTGCCTCTTTTCCCAGCTTCTCCAATTGTGAAAATTCAAATTCTTTTCCTTCTTTTGCCCACTGGCGTCTGCTTTCCTGTATCAGCCAAAGACCGATAATATTCTTTAAGAAAGAAATCTTCCCTCCATACCCGCACTCATTTGTCACATTCAGGTACTGGGAACTTTCGTCAACAACAGGCTGATCCAGCTCTGTGCCAAAAAGAGACCAGGTGCCGCAGCTTAAAAAGATAAAGTCCTTTTCTGATGCCGGAGCAGCAACCATTGCACACTGCGTATCATGACCTGCAGAAGCAATAACTTTTATAGGCGGAATTTCCAATTCTTCACAGATTTCTCCCGTCAGTCCTCCCACTATGGTTCCGCTTTCCACGATCTCAGGAAGAAATCCCTGCGGAAATTCCAGAAGTTCAGAAATCTCATTTGCCCAGCTTCTGTTTTGTATATGCAGCATCTGAGAAGTAGATGCAATAGAAATCTCTGCCACTTTTTTACCGGTAAGCATATAATGAAATAAATCCGGCATCATCAACATACTTGTGCCTTCTCTTATATATTCCGGCTGTTTTTCTTTTAATGCCAGCAGCTGAAAGACCGTATTGATCTCCATAATCTGGTTTCCTGTAAGTTCATATAACTTTTGGGGAGGAAACAGTTCTTCCATCCTGCTGCACATGCCTTCGGTTCTTTTATCACGATAATGCACCGGGTTCGCCAGCAGATTCCCATCTTTATCCAGAATCCCAAAATCAACCCCCCATGTATCCACAGAGACACTGTCTATAGAGCCGTAGGATTTTGCCTTTTGCAGACTTCGCTTTATCTCATGAAACAGACGCAGGATATCCCAGTAAAAAGTCTTTCCCACATATACCGGTTCATTTGGAAAGCGGTGTATCTCCTGTATGGTAATATATTCACCTTCAAGTTCCGCTATCATGGCTCGCCCTCCAGATGCACCAAAATCAATCGCAAGAACCCTCTTTTTTTGTTCTTCCATAGCTCACTCCATCTATTTATACAATGGCCCGTACGCTGCACATGCACGGTAATCCGCACCTTCTTTGTCCATACCGAAAGCATTCCATGCTGCCGGACGGAAGATTTTCTCTTCCGGAACATTATGCATAGCCACCGGAATTCTGAGCATGGAACACATCGTGATCAGATCTGCTCCTATATGTCCATAGCTAATCGCACCATGATTTGCGCCCCAATTATTCATCACGTCATACGCTGTCTTGAACACACCTTCCCCTGTCGTTCTCGGAGCAAACCATGTGCAGGGCCATGTGTAATCCGTCCTTTTCCATAGCTGGTCTGTGACTTCATCAGGAAGTTTTACGGTCCAGCCTTCTGCAATCTGCAGCATTGGCCCAAGGCATTTTACCAGGTTCAGACGAATCATGGTACATGGCATTTCTGCTTCTGTGACAAAACGGGAAGAATATCCTCCGCCACGGAAATATCCCTGATCCGCTTCATTCCATGTCACTGCCTGCATGATTGCATCTTGATCTTCTTTTGTTACATGATACCATTCTTTTATTACAGGAGTGCCATTCTCATCTGTCGCTTTTCCGCATGCATCCAGACAGGCCGCACCTGAATTAATCAGATGAATAAATCCGCCTGCTTCTTTGGCATAACCTTCCAGTTCATATCCCGTCACACGCTGTACAGCTTCAGGACTCCAGTAAGTTCTTACATCGGCAAAAATCTGTGCACGGTTTGTCAGAAGTTTCATAAACAGCATTCCAAGACCATTTAATACATCGTTTTCCGTTGCCAGTATGTAAGGTTCTCTTGCTCCGTTCCAGTCAAAGGAAGTATTAAGAAGCGCTTCTGCAAAATCGCAGTTCGGATAAAAATCTGTCCACTGACGCTGCCCCTGGAAACCTGCCGCCAATGCATTATGTCCTGCCCTTTCTTCCTCACAGCCTTCCGGAAGATTTTCATTTCCGTTCATCAGGTCTTTGATGATACACATCATTTTAACAACAAATTCCCAGTCTTTCGCTTTCTCTTCTCTGGATTTCTGAACTTCTTCAGGATTCTTATCAAATCCTTCTTTACATTTCTCTTTTGTCCATGCAAGTGCTCTCTGGAATTCTTCTTCATCATAAATGCCTTCTGTCATTCTGCGGATAACTTCCACTTCATCTACAGATTCTACGCGCATACCAAGATATTCTTCGATAAATGCCGGGTCAATAATGGAACCGCCGATTCCCATACAGATAGAACCTATCTGAAGATAGGATTTTCCTCTCATGGAAGCTACTGCCACTGCCGCGCGTCCAAAACGAAGCAGCTTTTCCTTTACATCTTCCGGAATGCTTGTATCATCTGCTTCGCATACATCATGTCCATAAATTCCAAAAGCCGGAAGACCTTTCTGCGCATGTGTTGCCAGAACCGATGCCAGATACACGGCACCGGGGCGCTCTGTTCCGTTAAATCCCCATACTGCTTTGATGGTTTTTGGATCCATATCCATAGTTTCTGCTCCGTAGCACCAGCAAGGTGTGACTGTTAAGGTAATATCTACACCTTCTCTGCGGAATTTATCTGCACAGGCGGCAGCCTCTGCCACTCCTCCAAGCGTAGTATCTGCGATAACTGCTTTCACCGGTTCTCCATTAGAATATTTTAAATTCTGTGTGAACAGTTCTGCTGCCGACTTCGCCATATTCATCGTCTGTTCTTCCAGAGATTCCCTTACTTTCATATATCCTCTTCTTCCATCAATCGTCGGACGGATACCGATTACAGGGTATTCTCCAATCATTCTACTTTTTGCCATTTTCATTACCTCTATATGAACTTATTTCACATAATTGTATTATAACCATATATTTTGTGGATTAATTGTGATATAATTACATATAGTAGTAAAATATTCATTTTTTGAGGTTTCTTTTATGAAGTATATCGAACTTATTGAACGGCGGCAGCATGGTTCTTTCGACTTTCCATTTGCCTTCTATGATGTCAACCATTCTCATTCCCGTTATAACATGCAGCTGCACTGGCATAAGGAATTTGAAATTCTCCACGTGATTTCTGGAAAATTTTTTCTTTCTATAGATAATACCCATTATACTTTGTCAGAAGGTGATACGGCTATAATCAGCGGGGGCAGTCTTCACGGAGGTATGCCAGCGGAATGTAATTATCAATGTCTGGTCTTTGACCTGGAATTTTTCATCAAAAATCATTGTTTTGGTGCAGATGAGCTCCAAACAATTCTGCTGCATGAACAAAATATGAAACCTTTTTTCCCTTCAGCTGATGATTTCGTAAAATGCTGCTGTGAAAACTTGATGTCAGCTATTCAGAAAAGAGATCCTGGCTGGCAGCTTTCTTCCATAGGCTTCATGTGTTCTCTTTTAGGTTATATTCTGCAGCAAAAATACCTTGTCAGCACTTCTTCTTTCACACTGAAAAATAAGAAAAAGATAAAACAGTTTAAAACCGTTTTATCTTTTATTTCTGAGCATTATACAGAAAAGCTGACTTTGGCACAATTGG
>DXFK01000087.1 GCA_019114495.1 Candidatus Blautia stercoravium | reverse complement strand
ACACTATTTAATGTTGTTGTACAGAAATAATCATTGATGAGAGGTGTGTTAGAAGTCACACTTAAAGTATTGATCTCTTCTTTTACTTCATTTAATACATCAAATGGATTTGTTTTGAAAAATGCAATATACTGATTATTGGTATCTTTTGTAATTGCTTCATCTGTCCAAACTTCTGTATTACATACATCAAAACCAAGATTTTCCCAAATACCTTCACAACCTTCTTTCGAACATTTTGCAAAAGTTATAAAATCGGCCGCTAACTCTGGATCTTCTGATTGATTTGTTACAACTGTACCCGTTCCGCCGATTCCTACAGAGCGAGGCTGTCCTTCTTCAAATACTGGAAGCGGTGCCATTGCCCATTTGCCTTGCATTTCCGGCATATAATTCAAGAAACGACTCATATACCATAAAGCTTTAGGAAAAGATGCGATATTACCATCCAGAATATTCTGGAATCCAGCTTCAAGATCTGTATGTCCATCTGGTGAAATCATTGCCAAATCATTATTCAGCCATTCCTGCTGCATCGTCAACATCTTCTTAACTGACTTAAGCTGTACATTAGGTAATCCATCTTCCCCATCTGTTGCCCAATCTTCTCCATATTCAGCCATTGCAATAGACATCCAATCCACACCGCCTGTATCTACAGAAGTCATTTTTACTTCTCCATTAGATGCCTCTTTCAATTCTTCTGCTGCTTTTGTATAATCATCCCATGTTTTTATTTGTGTATAGTCAATTCCATATTTATCCAGAATCTCTGTATTGTAATACATAACCGTGGCTCCTACATGAGTTGGGGCTGCATAGTATTTACCATCTTTTGAATAAACATCCAATCGGGATTCAACCAAACTATCTTTATATGGTTCTAAAGCCTCTGTTAAATCATAAAGTTGTATTTCCCCCTGTAAAAAGTTTGGAAACTGTCCAATTTCAATATCACACAAATCAGGTGCACCTTCGCCAGTCTGTAAAGCCATAATCATCTTATTATGCATATCTGCATATGGATAAGTAGTAAATGTTATCTGAATTTGTCTATCTGGATTTTGTTCGTTCCATTTTTCCAGCATTTTAGCATAAAACGTATTATGCATTTCCACAAAAGACCACATTTCCATTTTCGTTCCAGAATCTGGACCTACAGTTGTTACAGCTTCTGCTTCTGCCTCTTCTTCCGAGCTCTCTGTACTATCATTTGCTTTTTCTCCGCCGTCACTTGAACTTCCTCCGCAGCCTGCTAACATACTTCCTGCCATTGCTGCACATAATACTGCTGCCAACACTTTTTTCTTCATAACCAGTGTCCTCCCTTATTCCTTTTTATCACTATCAGAAACGCTCTGTTTCTGTATGATACCGTTTAATTTTTTATCAGTTCTTTTATCCAGACAGCCATTTCTCCTGTCTTTCGGTTTCCCCAGTTGCAATAGGGAACCGCCTTTAATTCTGTATCTTCCAGTACAGTTTCCTGTTCGCTATAAAGACTTCCATCTTCCCAACCTTTCGTGGAAATACGCTTTCCTTTAAGTTTCACACTCACAACGCCGCCCAGAAGATTTGGCTCGTAGAGTTCTTCCGGATCTGCCTGCGTATCTATGTAGCAAGAAGAAAGATTCTTTCCGTTATCCATTTCTTCCAGACAATATACCAGCGGTCCCCGCATCACGGCTACTCTTCCTTCATCTGCTCTTACCTGTGGATTTGCCCGTACAAAACGGGTTTTTATTTCAAATTCGAGAGTGATTTCTTCTCTCTCTCCCAGATTCTCCAAAAACAGATATCCCTTTTTGATAATCGGATTCTCCAGCTTCTCTCCATTTCTGTATATCCGGAATTTTTTCATGTATCCCGGAATTCTGAGAGCTATCTTTCCGCCTGCCTTGTTCTCAGAAGCCTTCCTGCTCTCTGCCAGGATTTTCACTATTCCATCGGTAAGATAATTGCTGTCCACCTTGATTTTGTATGGTTTTTCTTTGATTTCAACTTCTGTCTCATTAGAAACATAAAGATTGAAATAAAGTGTTTTTTCATCCTTTCCATACAAGTACTGTCCAAGGGATGCCAGTGTTCTTGCAATGTTGGGCGGGCAACAGGCCACCCCGAACCATTTCTGTCTTACGGGTTTTACATGTTCCAGAGAAGTTCTCTCCAGACAGTTATCCGGCCACACTTCCAACGGATTTACATAAAAGAAACTTTTTCCGTCCATGGAGATTCCTGCCAATACGGTGTTATAAAGTGCCTTTTCCACAATGTCTGCATAAGAAGCATCTCTTGTCATATCTCCCATGCGTTTCCCAAACATAGCCAATCCAATGGAAGCACAAGATTCAGAATAATTTCTGTCATTTGGTAAATCATAGTCTGTCGTAAATCTTTCCAGCAAACCGGAAGAACCAATCCCTCCGGTAATATACATTCGCTTTTGCACCATGTTGTTCCAAAGAGTCTCACAGGCTTTTTCCAGTTCTTTGTCCTGATATTCGTATGCCAAATCAGCCATGGCACTGTACAGATAAACAGCCCTTACTGCATGTCCCTCTGCTGTTTTCTGTTCTCTTACCGGAAGATGTGACTGGGAGTATTCCGGCTGGTATCCTGCAAATTCCGGAAAAATCTGTTTGTATTTCTCCCCTTTCTCTTCCTCTTCAAAGTAATTCTCGCCCTGTCCTCTGGCATCTATGAAGAATTTTGCTGTATCCAAATATTTCTTCTCTTTGGTTACCCGATAAAGCTTCACCAATGCCAATTCAACTTCCGGGTGTCCGGGATATCCATGGCACTGTCCTTCTTTTGGTCCGAACTTTTTGCAGATAACATCGGCAAATCTTGATACAATTTCAAGAAACTCTTTTTTCCCGGTTGCCTGATAATAAGCAACGGCCGCCTCTATCATGTGCCCTGCCGTGTAAAGCTCATGTCCCTCTTTCAGATTCGTCCATCTTCTGTCCGGTTCCTGAATCGTATAATACGTATTGAGATAACCATCTTCACACTGTGCCCTTCCAATCAAAGCAATGGTCTCATCCGCCAGCTTCTCCAACTTTTCGTCTCTTCCCGAAGAAGCCAGGGTAAAGGCAACTGCTTCCAGCCATTTTGCCACATCCGTATCCTGAAAAACTGCTCCTTGAAACTCTCCGGTTTCTTCTCCTGCCGCAATTTTAAAATTCTTGATACAGTGGCTGGGTTGTGCACCTTCCACCCGGTCATTTAAAGTATCCCACTGATAGGGAAGAATCACGTCCTTCACCAGTCTGATATACTTATCCCAAAAGCTATCCTGAATGTGAACCGCATGCAGCGGAATACTTTCTAACTTTACTCTTTCCATACACTTTCACCTGTCTGCCTTATTAAACGTTTAATACTGTAAGTTTGCTTTTACAGATGATTTTCTTTTTTCTACCTATGATTTTTTCTCCATAGGTATGTATTAGTGGTTTTTAAGATTTATAAAACGTTTTATAAAAGGCTTTTATTAATTTTTCTTATTTATATCACACCATTCCCTTAAAAATAAAGTCTATATATTCACTATTTTAACGATTAATATCTATAATATCTCTTTTTTACTCTTTTTTTCTTTCTATAT
>DXFK01000086.1 GCA_019114495.1 Candidatus Blautia stercoravium | reverse complement strand
AGATTTAACATATTTTACATATATTTAACATTGAAACTCTCAAACCTTTTTTACTCGGCTGCTTCCTGCAGTTTTTTAATCAATGCCTCCAGTTCCTCTCCATTCATTCCCATGAAACTGCGCATAGTGCGAAGAGGTGCATTTTCCATCATTTTCATGGACATTTCCGGGGTAATTGCCTCTGCTGCCGCAGTTCCTTGTTCTCCATCCTCAGAACCGCCCATATGTTCCATGAGGCTGCCCGCCAGTTCCTGAATCACGCTGTTGGTTTTTGGATTTTCCATCAGTTCGCTAATGGTAGTGTTCATGGTTACATGAAGGGGTATCTCCTGGGAAGAGAGCACCCGGACGGTTTTTCTAAGACGCACATCCTGAGAAGACGCTGCCGCCAGAATTTCATATTCTCCGGTTGCTGCATACCAGTCCTGAATCTCCGTACAGTACCACGCAAAGCTTCTCTTATCCAGTTCCATTTCCACGGTTTTTTCTTCCTGTGGCTGCAATTCTACCTTCACAAAGTTTTTCAGTTCTTTCACCGGACGGCTGGCTGCACCTGTCTTGTCCGCTACATAAAGCTGTACAATTTCTTTTCCTGCCACATTTCCTGTATTTTTCACCTTGAGAGATACCTTCAGCGTATCCGTATCTTTGATTTCCTCTGCAGAAACCTGCATATCGCTGTATGCAAACGTTGTATAGCTTAATCCGTATCCAAAAGGATAACGCACCGGCATTTCCTTTGTATCATAGTAACGGTAGCCTACAAAGACCCCTTCCTTATATTCCACCGTCTTTCCGTCTCCCGGGAAATACAGGTAAGACGGGTTGTCTGACAGCTTATAAGGAACCGTTTCAGCCAGTTTACCGCATGGATTAGCCTTGCCAAAGAGCAAATCTATTTCTGCCTGCCCTACCGCTTCTCCGCACAGATAAGCTTCCAGAATCCCCTGAACTTCATCGGCCCACGGCATTTCTACCGGAGAGCCGTTATGCAGCACCACGACTACATTTTTCTGCACTTTTGCAATATCTGAAATTAAAGTGTTCTGGCACTGGGGCATTCTCATATGTGTTCTGTCATATCCTTCCGACTCAAACGCATCCGGAAGACCTGCAAAAATCACGGCAACATCTGCCTCCTGGGCCACCCGCATGGCTTCCTTATGCAGCTTTTCATCTATTTGATCTTCTTTTATATCATATCCCTGGGCGTAAGTAACTTCTGTAACTTCCTTTACTGCGTCTAATGCACTGGTAATTTTGAAAGAGTTAATATGGGAACTTCCGCCGCCCTGGAATCTTGGCTTTTCTGCAAATTTTCCGATAAAGGCAATCTTCTTCCCTTCCGGTTTCAGAGGCAGAATTCCTTCATTTTTCAGAAGTACCATGGATTCTGACGCAATTTTCGCTGCCAGCTTATGGTCTTCCTCACGGTCAAAGGTTCCTTCCTGGCGGTTGTCCGCATAATGGAACACCACATTTAAAATTCTTTCCACAGCCGTATCCAGAACTGCTTCGTCCATGGTTCCGTTTTTCACAGCCTCCACAATCTCTTTATCTGTATAGCCGCCGCTTCCCGGCATTTCTAAATCCAGCCCCGCCTTTAAACCTTTTACCCGCTCATTGACAGCGCCCCAGTCAGACATCACATAGCCTTCAAATCCCCATTCGTCTCTCAGAATCTCTGTGAGAAGCCGATGATTTTCAGAAGCAAATTCTCCGTTTATTTTGTTGTAAGAGCACATTACAGTGTCCGGTTTTGCTTCTTTAATGGCTGTCTCAAAAGCGCCCAGGTAAATTTCCCTAAAAGTACGCTCATCAATTTCTGAAGAACAGGACATTCTTCTGTATTCCTGGTTGTTTGCGGCAAAGTGCTTGATAGAAGTTCCCACATTCTTAGACTGCACACCCTTAATATGTGCGGCTGCCATTTGAGAAGCCAAATAGGGGTCTTCTGAGAAATATTCAAAATTTCGTCCGCACAGAGGGGAACGTTTGATATTGACTGCCGGGCCTAAAATCACAGACACGTTTTCTGCCTGACATTCTTCTCCCAGTCTCTCTCCCATTTCCTGCAGCAAATCCCGGTCAAAAGAGCAGGCCGTTGCACAGGCCGTAGGAAAACATACCGCCTTAATGCTCTCATTTAATCCCAGATGGTCTGCCTCCTCTGCCTGCTTTCTAAGCCCATGAGGTCCGTCGCTCACCATGACCTCCGGAATGCCCAGACGTTCTACTCCTTTTAAGTGCCAGAAATCCTTGCCGGAACACATTGCGGCTTTCTCTTCCAGAGTCATTTCTTTTACAATTGCTTTTACATCACGTTTCATATTGTGTCATCGCTCCTTATAATAAAATGATATTTTATAAAATAAACTTAACACAATTCAGCAAATAAAAATATTATTTTTCTGCTGTTTTTGTTATATTCATGCTGATAATTCTCTGGTATACTGTACAAAAAAGGAGTTGATTTTTTATGGAAATTTTCAATACGGATTCGTTTGATTTTTTAGATAAGAAAACAAGAAAAATATTGCTGGAAAGCAGAGAATCCTTTATCCCCCACACGCCCTACTTATATGAAAAAAATATGCTGGAGGCCGTCCGTATGGGCGACGCTGATTTGGCTGAAGAACGCCTGTGCCTGATGGGAACCACCGGAAAAGCAGGAACTTTGTCCCAAAACCCTCTGCGTCAGGCACAGATTATCATGATTTCCTTTACTACACAGGTTACCCGGGCAGCTATGGACGCCGGAGTACCCGAAAATCTGGCTTACGCCATGAGTGACAGCTATATTCAGACCTCTGAGGCCTGTACCTGCGTGGAACAAATTCAAAAGCTCCAGACCAGAGCTATACGGGACTTTGCCAATGCAGTAAAGCACCGGAAACTCTCTCCTGCCTTTTCCCGTTCTGTCCGAAAAGCCGTAAACTATATTCAAAGCCATGTCCAGGACAAAATCACGTTAAAAGAACTGGGAGAAATCTCCGGGTTGAGTACAGGCCGCTTTTCCCATCTGTTCCGGGAGGAAACAGGTCTAAGCCCCATGGCCTATGTCCAGCAGGAAAAAATCAACACTGCCAAAAATATGCTGCTTTACACCGATTATTCAGTTTCTGAAATCAGTACCATTTTGTGCTTTTCCAGTGAAAGCCACTTTATCAAGATTTTCCGGCAGACAACAGGTCTGTCTCCCGGAAAATATCGTCACACTTCTGCCTAAGCAGCACTTTATACAATTTCGTCTAAAAATACACCGGTAAGCGGGCGCACCACATGGGCCCACTTTTCTGCCGCCCCCGGCAGGGAATACCCTAAAAGCCATGCCGTCAGTTCCGAAACCGTAAGTCTCATATCCGGTTCCGCCTTTTCTCCATTTTTTCCAACGGCTGTGCCGGAAAATTTTTCAGCCGCAGAGGCATCTCTGGTTAAAGTCCAGCGCCAGAGACCCGCATTTTCCTGCAGAATGTCATCCTGCAGTTCCAAAAGAATCGTACAATGCTCTCCCTTCGCTCCCTTTTGCAGACCGATAGACCGAACAAATTCTGCAAAATTTACAATCCGGCCCATTATACAGGGAACTTCTTCTCCCGTCTTCTTTGTATAATTTTCTTCACAGAACAGCAGCCTTTCTTCCGGCTTCTCGACACCCCATTGGGCTTTGATTCCTGCCAGAGTATTCTCACTGTAAAGCAGTTCCATGCAGCCGTTTTCACTTTCCAGCTCTTTTTTCAGCCGGGCTACATAGGCAAAATTTCTCTTTGCATACACTTCATACCTTTTGGCAAGCCATTGGTTCATATAATCGGCAGCTTCTTTCAAATCCCTATCCTCTGCTTCTTTGCTTTTAAAATCAGAGAGCCCTTTATCCGTAAGGACCCGGTTCTGCTGCTTATAAATATAAGTAAAATCAAAGGGAAGATAAAGCGCTTCAAAGGCGGGCATGAGAAAGCAGAACGGCATTTTTTCTGCGTTCATATCTTTTAAAGCCCGTTCCATTAACTGCCGCATATACCCTTTTCTTCTGTATTCTTTATCTGTGGCAACTCCCACGATGTAATCACATTTTGCCGTCTGCTTTCCAAGGACCAGATTATAAGGATTTCGATGAAGCATGGACAGCACTTTTCCCTGCTCCTCCAGAACCAGTATTTGATTGTCCTTTGTCTTTTCTGTATAATAATAATCCCGGAACACCTGGGAATCCTCTGGAAAAGCCTCTTCCCACAGCTTCCGGCTTCTCGCTTTCTCTTCCCCTTGCAGATAATGTATCATCTTTTCCGTCCTTTCCCTGTAAAGGTCAGCTTTCGTGAAAATCAATCTGTCTTACTTCATATTTTCTGGCAAAATCCAGAGGATAATAAGACATCTTTGCCTTTCGCAGCCCTTCAATCCCTAAATCGTCTTCCCGGTTAATCAAGGGTACTTCCGGAAACTCATGAAGTAAAAACTGCTGATTGATAAACTGGTACAGCCCTCTGATTTCCGGATTTGCCTTTTCAATATGAATCACAGCCATATCCTCAAAAGAATTGTAGCTTCCGATAGTAAAAGCCTCCAGCTTATCATCAATATACACACCACCCATGCGTACCTGAAAACTGGAACAGTTTTTCAGAATATCATGGATTCCATGTACCTCATAATCCAGATGCTCTTCCGTTTCCTCTCCTTTTGCCTCTCTCCAGCGGTCCAGAAACTTCCATACATCATCTCTGTCCGAGCAGCAAAGGCTGCGGTACTCAAATCTGCCTTCATAATTCTTCATGAAGTAGTTCAGGTTGTTTTTCTTTTTGTGAAGCTTTTTCCCAGAAAGCGTCCGCAGCTTATCGCCGTCGTACAAATAATCTTTTAAATCTTTCTGCTCTGTCACAAGAAATCGGTCTGTCTGCTCTTCCAGCTTCAAGGCCTTTACAGCCTCTTCATCTGCCAGGTTAATAAGCAGCGGTTTATGCAGCACTTCATTAAAATATCTCACCAGTTCTTCAAAGTAATGCTCCAAATCCTGCTCCTTACAGACAGGCATAGCGCTGCTTACCACATTTTCGTGCTCCATCAGCCACTGTATGGCTTTGTTATCACTGACTGCATAGCGCACCTGATAATACGTTCTCCATAAATAGCTGTCCAAAATAACACTGTCGCATGTTTTATTTGGTCTTTTACAAAAATAAGGGGTTAATGCCTCAATGGCCTCAACATCAATAGGTTTAAATTCTAAATTCATGTATTCTCCTGTTCTTTCTTGCCTTCCAACTCGTAATAAAAAATATATTGCTGCATAATGCCCTGCATTCCCTGATACTGATCCATAGGAAATCCTTTTGCATAATTTGCTTCCAAGGCCTGCCGGATATGGGTATCTACCGGAAATGCCTCCATTTGATGCAATGCAAACAGGCAGATACAATCTGCCACCTTTACTCCTACACCAAACAGTTTTAAAAGTTCTGCCTTTGCTTCCTCATACTTCATACTTCCAAGGGCTTCCAGGTTCACTTCTCCGTTTACAATGCTTCTGGCTGTCCGCACCACATATTTGCTGCGGTAGCCCAGATTACATGGTTTTAAAGCATCCTCTTCCAGCTTTGCCAATACCTCTGCTTTCGGAAATCCATAGTACACATTTCCGTGAATATCCCTCTTCTCGTCTCCGTATTTCTCGCAGATATTCGCAATACAACGGCGTATTCTCACAATATTATTCTGTTGGGAAATCAAAAAAGAAACAATCATTTCCCATAAATCCTGTTTTAAAATTCTGATGCCGCTGCCAAACCGGGCTGCTTTCATCAAATATACATCTTCCGCTGCAATTTTCGAAATGCAGGAAGCATAGTCTCTGTCCAAGTCAAAATAAGTTTCCCAAAACGAATCAAAATCTGCCTCCTGACAAAAGAAAGTGCAGTCTTCTCCCTTTTGTTCCACTTCCAGATATTTATCTCCGGCAATAACCTTATAATTTCCATTCTCCAGCAGTTCCATACGGAAACACTGACCGGAATTGCAGATCTGCCTCATATCAAAGTTCTTTAATGTCTTTTTTATCATCTTATATGATATATTCGTCTGCTTTTGCCGCCTGCCAGCTGATTAAATCTTCCAGCGTAACCTCATCGACCACACTGTTTATGGCATCATTCAATTTTTTCCACAGGATTCTTGTCACACAATCATTTTCACGGCTGCAGCCGGAGAACTCCTGCTCTGCGCACTCTACCGGGGCCAGACTTCCTTCTGTAAGTCGCAATATCATTCCCACGGTATATTCCTTCGGTGTTCGCTGCAGTACATAGCCTCCCTGAGGTCCCCGTATACTTCTCACATATCCTGCTTTGTTCAGGACACTGATAATCTGTTCCAGATACTTCTCAGAGATTCCCTGTCTTCCTGCTGCATCCTTCAGACGTATGGGATTCCCGGAATAATTGGTTGCCAAATCCAACATCAGGCGAACCGCATATCTTCCTTTCGTTGATATTCTCATATTTCTTCCTCCATACGTCTGATTATACTCAAATTAACCTACTATTTCAATATGTTTTATAGAATTACTTCTTATAAATTTGCAAAGGCCTCTTCCAAGTCCTCCAGAATATCCGCAATATTCTCTGTACCTACAGATAAACGAATGGTATTTGGTTTTATGCCCTGGCTTTCCAGCTCCTCCTCTGTGCATTGGCTGTGTGTTGTAGTAGCTGGATGAATAACCAGAGATTTCACGTCCGCTACATTAGCCAACAGAGAAAACAGCTGCAAATTATCAATGAATTTCTGCGCAGTGGCTGCATCTCCTTTTATTTCAAAGGTAAAAATAGAGCCTCCGCCATTTGGGAAATATTTTTTATAGAGTTTTTTCTGTTCTTCATCTTCTGTCACACTGGGATGATGTACACGCTCTACCAATGGGTGATTATTTAAAAATTCTGCCGTCTTCACTGCATTTTCCACATGACGCTCTACTCTCAGAGAAAGTGTTTCCAGTCCCTGCAGGAACAGGAAGGAATGAAACGGTGAAATGGTTGCTCCTGTATCTCTCAGCAAAATAGCCCGGATTTTTGTCACAAATGCGGCTGCTCCCACTGCTTTTGTAAAGCTGATTCCGTGGTAGCTTGGGTTTGGCTCTGTCAGAGACGGGAATTTCCCGGACGCTTCCCAGTCAAAGTTTCCGCTGTCTACAATCACACCGCCAATGGCTGTTCCATGTCCTCCGATAAACTTTGTTGCAGAATGTACTACAATATCTGCGCCGTAAGCAATGGGACGCACCAGATACGGAGTTGCGAAGGTATTGTCCACCACCAGAGGAATTTTATTCTCATGGGCAATTTTTGCAATTTTCTCGATATCCACTACCTCCGAATTAGGATTTCCCAGAGTTTCGATAAAAATAGCCTTTGTATTCTCCTGAATTGCCCTTTCTATCTCTTCTTTATTAAAAATATCTACAAAGGTAGATGAAATTCCATACTGCGGAAGTGTATGGGCCAGCAGATTATACGTGCCTCCATAAATATTTTTTGCGGAAACGATATGGTCTCCTGCCTGTGTCAGATTCTGGAATGTATAGGAAATCGCTGCCGCGCCTGACGCTACAGCTAAAGCAGCCACACCTCCCTCTAATGCTGCGATTCTCTTTTCAAAAGCATCTTCTGTGGGATTTGTCAGTCTTCCGTAGATGTTTCCCGGGTCTGATAAGCCGAATCTGTCTGCAGCCTGTTTGGAGTTTTCAAATACATAAGAGGATGTCTGATAAATCGGAACTGCTCTGGCTCCTGTTGCTACGTCTGGTTTTTCCTGTCCTACATGCAGCTGCAGTGTCTCGAATCTGAATTTTCTTTCTTCTCTTGTCTTTATGCTCATATCCTTACCTCCGGTTCATATCATTATAATTCCTATCTGTTTACAAGGTTATTTTAATATGACAAAAGGTAATTGTCTAATATGAAATAACAAGAGCCAGTTATAGCTTTTTCCTATAACTGGCTTTCATTTTTTATACTTCTACTTCTAGCTTTCTGCCTGTGTGATTATACTGATAATAACGAACTCCCGCTGCATCCAGCATACGTTTGGACGCCTTCACTGCCGGAGAATCTGCATATTTATCACATTCATATACAATGGTTTTAATTCCCGCCTGAATAATAGCTTTGGCACATTCATTGCAGGGAAACAGCGACACATACAGCTTGGCACCTTCCAAGGAACCGCCCCTGTAATTCAAAATCGCATTCAGTTCGCTGTGCGTCACATAAAAATACTTGGTATCCAGCTCATCGCCTTCCCTGGCCCATGGAAATTCATCGTCTGAACACCCCATAGGAAATCCGTTATATCCCATGGACAAAATCTTATTATCCGGGCTGACAATGCAGGCTCCAACCTGTGAATGAGGGTCTTTGGAACGCATGCCGGAAAGCTTCGCCACTCCCATGAAATACTCATCCCAGGAGATATAACCGTCTCGTTTTCCTTTCATAAGCCTCACCTCTTACTTGGTTCCGAAAATACGGTCTCCTGCGTCTCCCAGGCCCGGTACAATGTAGCCGTGGTCATTTAAGTGGTCGTCCAGGGCACCGATGTAAATATCTACATCCGGATGTGCTTCAGACAGAGCTTTTACGCCTTCCGGCGCTGCCAGAATACACATAAAGTGAATGTTCTTTACGCCTTTTTCCTTCAGCATAGTAATCGCCGCCACAGCAGAACCGCCGGTTGCAAGCATGGGGTCTGTCACAAAAACTTCTCTTTCCCCGCAGTCAGCCGGAAGTTTACAGTAATATTCCACTGGTTTTAAAGTTTCAGGGTCTCTGTAAAGTCCGATATGACCTACCTTTGCTGCCGGAACCATAGTCAGCATACCTTCTACCATACCAAGACCTGCGCGGAGAATGGGCACAACTGCCATTTTCTTTCCTGCCAGCTCTTTTACGATCGTTTTTGTAATGGGCGTTTCAATTTCCACATCTGCAAGTTTTAATTCTCTGGTTGCTTCATAAGCCATGAACATGGAAACTTCGCTGACCAGTTCCCGGAATTCTTTTGAACTTGTAGACTTTCTGCGGATAATTCCAATCTTATGCTGAATCAGCGGATGTTCCATAACTAATGTTTTTGCCATTTTTCTTCTCCTTTGTGTTTAGTATCTCGTTGGTTTTTTTTCTTATTCTTCAATCAGGTCAATTCTCTTCTGGTGTCTCTCTGCATGAGAAAATTCTGTATTTAAAAAAGTATCTACGATTTTCACCGCAAGCCCCGGGCCTACCACTCTGCCGCCTAAAGCCAGTACATTGGCGTCATTATGCTCTCTGGTTGCCTCTGCACAAAAGCAGTCTGTACAAAGCGCTGCGCGGATACCCTTCATTTTATTTGCTGCAATGGAGATACCGATTCCGGTGCCGCAGATGAGGATTCCCTTATCGCACTCTCCATCCTGAATGGCTTTTCCTACTTTTCTTGCATACACAGGATAATCCACTGCATCTGTACTGTCACACCCAAAATCCTTATAAGGCAGATGGTGTTCTTCCAGATACTTGATAATCTCCTGTTTCAGTTCGTAACCGCCGTGGTCACACCCTAATGCTATCATGTTCTTCCTCCTTAAAGATAAATAATATGATGTCCCGCTGCCTTTAACAGCCTGTTCATAATGGCCTGTCCCATACGAGGGGTATCAAAAGATTCAGAAAAAATACAGTCCGCCTTCTCTTCATCAAACCCTCTTAAAATACCGAAAAGATGCCTTGCAATTCCCTCTTCATCCTGTCTGGTGCCAATGCTTTTCACAAAAGTTCCCTGATAGAGTTTCCGGGTTTCATCTGTACCGATAACCCCGGTTCTCTTTCCCTGAGCCCGCAGTGCAAGACACTGCTCATTAATATACTGCACCACTTTTTCCGTACTTCCCTGCACAATAGTCAGTTCCGCGTTTGGCGCATAATGACGGTATTTCATGCCAGGCGCCTTGGGCTTCACTTTCTCGTCTGTAATTAGAAGTCCTCTGTCCATGCGAACCGGACCAATCACTTCTTCTACCATGGGCTGGTTGATATAACCGGGACGCAGAATCACCGGCACTTCCTCTGTAAAATCCACAATAGTGGATTCCAGACCGATACCTACTTCACCGCCGTCTACAATCACCTCTATCTTCCCGGTCAAATCCTCAGCCACATGAGCCGCACTGGTAGGACTCGGCCGTCCGGAAGTATTGGCGCTGGGAGCTGCGATAAAACCGCCGCCGGCCCGAATAAGCTCCAACGCTGCCGGGTGATTGGGCATACGCACAGCCACACTTTCCAGACCTCCCGTGGTTTCATATGGTACACGGTCACTCTTTTTGAAAATCATGGTCAGAGGCCCTGGCCAGAATTTTTCTGCCAGTTTTTTTGCTTTTTCTGGTACGTCCTCTGTGATCTGCGCCAGACTTTCCATATCCGCGATATGTATAATCAGCGGATTATCGGAGGGTCTGCCCTTTGCCGCATAAATTTTCTGTGAAGAACCTGCATTCAGTCCGTCACCGCCCAGACCATATACGGTTTCCGTGGGAAACGCAGCCAGACCGCCCTTTTTTATGACTTCTCCTACTTCCTGAAGCACTTTTTTGTCCGGGTTATGTTTATCTACCCTGACTACTTTTGTATTCAATCCGCACCCTCTTCTTCCTTCATAAGTTTCGTTTCTCTTACGCTCTCCTATCATAACACACTTTATGTGTCCTTTTCTACCGTTTTTAGAAAATTTAAAATTCCGTCACAAATGGCTTTTGCGCACTTTTTCTGGTACTTTTCCGTTCCCAGAAGTTCCGCCTCCCTGGGGTTTGTCAGAAATCCCGTTTCTACAATATTTAAAATTCCTTCGCTGCGTTTTAAAAGATAATAGGTCTGGTTTGCCTTCTCGGTTCTGGGCTTACTTACCTCCAACTGTGTGTTTAATTCACTCTGAATACATTTTGCCAGCTTGGAGCCTTTTACCGAATTGGTATAGTAAAATACCTGAGGCCCGCACACCGACGAATCCGGATAGCTGTTCTGGTGAATACTCACCGTAAGAACCGGCTTTGTTTCTTTTATAATGGCACAGCGCTTCTGCATATCCTGCACTTTTTTAGTCCGGCTGTCTTCCTCATAAAGCCCTTCGTCCGTTTTCCGGGTAAGCACAGTTTCATAGCCTTCTTTTTCCAGATATTCTGCCAGGTATCCGGCAATTTTTAAGTTGACCTCTTTCTCCTCCAGATTTCCGATTCCTACTACACCGGGGTCAATGCCCCCGTGTCCGCTGTCAATGACTATTACACCTTTGCTGTTTTCAGCTGTTTTATCCACCAGCACAGCCCCTTCCCTGCCCAGCATATATATGGCGCAGAGCATACACAGCGCCGCGATTCCTTTCAGCCATTTTTTCCGCATAACTTCTCCGAAAACTTCCCCTTGTCTATAGAATATATGCAGACAGTGCAGGGTTCAACACAAAAAGAATACCGCCGTACAGGGGTTGTCCCACATACGGCGATATTCTGCTCTTTTCTATTATAATCTTTTCAGTAATTCTTCTCTCTGTTCTTCGTATCCCGGTTTTCCAAGAAGTGCAAACATGTTTTTCTTGTAGCTTTCCACACCAGGCTGATTAAATGGATTTACCCCAGTCAGATATCCGCTGACGCCGCATGCAAATTCAAAGAAATAGAACAGCTGTCCCAGATAGAATTCATTCTGCTCCGGAATTTTCACCATAAGGTTTGGTGTATTTCCGTCTGTGTGCGCCAGAATGGTTCCGTTCATAGCGCTCTTATTTACAAAGTCCATACCTTTGCCTGCCAGATAGTTCAGTCCGTCCAAATCGTTTTCTGCTGCTTTAATTACAACATCTTCTTTCGGTTCTTCAATAGCCAGAACTGTCTCAAACATAATTCTGGAACCGTCCTGGATAAACTGTCCCAGGGAATGCAGGTCTGTGGTAAAGTCTACAGACGCCGGATAAATCCCTTTCTGGTCTTTTCCTTCACTTTCTCCGTAAAGCTGTTTCCACCATTCCGCTACATAGTGCAGAGTCGGTTCATAATCTGCCAGGATTTCCACAGATTTTCCTTTGCTGTGAAGAATGTTGCGTACTGCCGCATACTGCAGAGCGTCGTTTTGGGCATATGGAGCCTGCAATGCCAGTTCTCTTCCGGACGCTGCACCTTCCATTAGTTTGTCAATGGATACGCCGCTGACTGCGATTGGCAGAAGACCTACCGCTGTCAGTACAGAGAAACGTCCGCCAACATCGTCCGGCACTACGAAGGTTTCATAGCCTTCTTCTGTTGCAAGGGTTTTCAATGCACCCTTCTCTTTATCTGTAGTTGCATAAATTCTCTTTGCAGCCTCTTCTTTGCCGTATTTTTCTTCCATCATTTCTTTAAAAACACGGAAGGCAATAGCCGGTTCTGTCGTTGTTCCGGATTTTGAAATTACGTTAATGGAGAAGTCTCTGTCGCCAATTACCTCTGCCAGTCCTTTTACATAGGCACCGCTAATGTTGTTTCCTACATAATAAATTTCCGGTGTCTTACGGTTTTCTTTGCTCAGATTGTTATAAAATGGATGATTCAGAAAGTCAATGGCCGCTCTTGCTCCCAGATAGGAACCGCCGATACCGATTACCAGAAGTACGTCGGAATCCTTCTGAATTTTTTCCGCTGCTTTTTTTATTCTGTCAAACTCTTCTTTATCATAATTTACAGGAAGGTCAATCCACCCCAGAAAATCATTTCCAAGTCCTGTTCTGGATATCAGCACCTCTTTGGCTGTCTCCGCCATTTTTTCCATTGCTGCTACTTCTTCAGCACTCACAACGTTTGCTGCCTTTGAATAGTCAAATGTAACTTTATTTCCCATTTTCTCTTCTCCTTTGACTTTTAGATTTCTTCTTTAGTTTAGCAGGTTCATAGTGGTTTATCAAGTTAGAAATTCTTTCACCACATCTTTTACAATCTCTTCTTCTTCTTTACTGAGCAGATGGCTGTAACGGCTGTCTGTGGCTGCAGCCTCCATGATTCCCTGTTCTATCTGCCGGGCCGCTTTTTCTTTCTTTTCCCCCGTCTGGTTTTCCTTTTTTCTGCTGCCCCGGTTCTCTCTGCTTCCGGAAGTTCTGACATTTTCCATAGAGATAATTTTCGCTGTCCCGCTTCGGCAGTTTTCCACATAATCCAGAAGATTGGTTTCCAGTTCCTCCTCCTGATAGCCCGTACCAAGCATAAGTCTGCAAAGCAGCAGTACAATTCCCATGCCGATTCCGGTAAAGACCGCCAGGCTCATCAATGGAAGTTCCCTTCCCAGAACCAAAAACTGGTCCGCTTTGTCGCCCTGCTGCCGCAAAAGCAGAATCTCCACTCCCATCAATAAAAAAGAGAGAATAAAAGTTCCCCAGGAAATGCCCTTTATCTGGCGCATATTCCATAGTGCTATCTTTCGTCCTCTCATTCGTTTCGTTACATAAACAGAAGGGTTATGTATCTCTATATTGTCTTTTGACAGCTTCTGATACTCCTGTACAAAGCCGCTTAACCATTTATCTTTTGTCTCCGACGGATTTTTCAAATCTCCTAATACTCTTTTGTTACTGTTGTAAACCGCCAGCATACTTACGAAACTTGCCAGTCCCATAAGGCAGGCACCAAAATAGAAAATCAGGTGCTCCATAGTTCCTCCTCTTTCCGGGCTAATTTCCCTGCCCTTTTTCTGACACGGGACTATCACTTTAAACTGCAGTCAGAAAGATTTCCAATGCATACTTAATGCCATATTCCCCTTGTCTATGAAACTATTATATAGCACCCTTTCCTGTTTGAAAACAAAAATCGCTCGACAAATCTACGATATCTGCGACATCTCTCCTGTTTTTTACAGCTCTTTCATCATATTTTCCACCAAGTTTACAGTATGGCGGATAGCTTCTTTTTCAAAAGCCGGATAATCCATATGTGCACTGTCATCTGCCTTATCCGAAATCGCGCGGATAACCAGATATGGAATTTTATTTAAATAAGCGGCCTGGCCAATGGCTGCTCCTTCCATTTCTGTACATAATCCCTCTGTATTCTGAATAATTTTTTCTTTTGTGTCACGGTCAGCCACAAACTGGTCCCCGCTTGCCACTCTTCCTTCAAACACCTGAATCTCCGGGTTCACCCTGCGGCATACTTCTACAGCCAATTTCCGAAGGCCTTCATCTGCCTGGAAAGCCTGCGTATCCATTCGCGGAATCTGACCGATATCATAACCAAATTCTCTTGCATCCACATCATGCTGCATGGTATCTGTGGATAATACAATATCCCCGATGTTAATTTCTGCTTTCAGAGAGCCTGCAATGCCTGTGTTAATGACTGCTTCCACTGCAAATTTATCTGCCAGAATCTGTGTACAGATACCAGCATTGACCTTTCCAATTCCGGAACGAACCACTACAGCCTCATGTCCGCTTAACCTTCCGCTGAAAAACTCCATGCCTGCTCTTTCCAATACGGAGACATCTGTCATCTTGTCTTTTAAAATTGCCACTTCCTCTTCCATGGCTCCGATAATTCCAATTTTGTTCATGTTCTTTTACCTCATCTTCTGAATTTCACGATGTCTTTATTGTACACTGTTTTTCTTTTTTTGGCTACACTTTCCTTTACCTTTTAAAACAGCCGTGCTATAATGCTTTTGAACGAAAACAAAGGAGGACATCAGCATGGCTGTATACAAAACAAAAGGCGTATGTTCACGCTCTATTGAATTTGAAATAGAAAACGATACGGTAAAATCCGTAAAATTTAACGGTGGCTGCAATGGCAACACCCAGGGGATTGCAAGCCTCGTAAAAGGCATGAAAGTAGACGATGTCATCACCAGATTAAAAGGCACCGACTGCAACGGCAGAGGCACTTCATGTCCGGACCAGCTGGCCAGAGCACTGGAAGAAGCCATAGCACAGTAACACCTGATTTCATCTATAAGATAATATGCCGTTTCACAAAAAGGATTGTGAAACGGCATATTTATATTCTCTTATGGGATTCCTGAATAAAAAAACTCCTATAAACATCACTGTTTACAGAAGTTTTCTTTCATATATCTTCAAAACCGCATACACAAAACCAAACCAATTCCAACTTACCGCTTCACTTATTCTCCGGTGTCTCCACCCTTCCTAAGCTTTCTGGTCAAGCCCTCGACCGATTAGTAGCAGTCAGCTCCATACATTGCTGCACTTCCACCTCTGCCCTATCTACCTCGTCGTCTTCAAGGGGTCTTACTTCTTTCGAATGGGATATCTCATCTTGAGGGGGGCTTCACGCTTAGATGCCTTCAGCGTTTATCCCTGCCGGGCTTGGCTACTCTGCCATGGCTTTGGCAAACCAACAGATACACCAGCGGCCCGTCCACCCCGGTCCTCTCGTACTAAGGGCAGCTCCTCTCAAATATCCTACGCCCACGCCGGATAGGGACCGAAC
>DXFK01000085.1 GCA_019114495.1 Candidatus Blautia stercoravium | reverse complement strand
TGAACAGAGCCTATAAAAAGGTAGTTGCCAATAAAGGCGCGGGTGGCATTGACGGAGTTACTGTAGAGGAGTTGGGGAACTATATAAGGGAGAATCGGGAGAAAATCATAACGTCTCTCAGAAACAGAACCTATATACCGAAGCCAGTCCGAAGAGTATTCATTCCAAAAGACAACGGAAAGAAAAGACCGTTAGGGATACCGACGGCGCTAGACCGAACAATCCAACAGGCAATATCACAGCCTATATCTGATATTTATGAGAGAATATTCAGTGACTACAGCTACGGGTTCAGACCGGGAAGAAGCTGCCATGATGCTATCAAACAGGCACTGGAATACTTGAATGAAGGGTATGAATGGGTAGTAGATATAGATATAGAACAGTCTTTCGATAAGGTAAATCATGACAAACTAATTCAGATACTAAGGGAACAGGTAAATGACAGTACCACATTAAATCTGATTCGGAAATATCTGAAAGCAGGAGTAATGGAAAACGGGTTGGAGAAAGCGACAATCACGGGCGTGCCACAAGGGGGGCCGCTTTCCGTCGTATGTTCAAATGTGTATCTTGATAAGTTGGACAAGGAACTGGAATACAGAGGGCTCCGGTTTACAAGGTATGCAGACGATGTGTTGATATTTACAAAAAGTGAAATGTCAGCAAACCGTGTGATGAAATCCATAAGTAGCTGGTTGGAAAGGAAACTATTCCTGAAAGTAAATGCAACCAAAACAAAAGTTGTCAGACCGACACGGAGTAAATATCTGGGATTCACATTTCTGAAGAAAGGTGGAGAATGGAAAGTAAAACCCACTACGGAAAAGAAAAAGAAGCTCAAAAAGAAACTGAGTGAATATCTGAAAAGAGGCAGAGCAGTCGCAAGACCGCTGGCGGCTACACTCAAACGCGTTAATGAAATGGTGAGAGGATGGATTAATTACTTTCGGATTGGGCTGATGAAGCAGTATATGGAAGCGTTTGGAGAATGGCTGAGGCACAAAGTAAGAATGATTGTCATGAAACAGTGGAAGAAGCCGAAAACCATCTACAGAAATCTGAGTTACTTAAACTGGAAGAATCACAATGGATTTAGCCATGAAGATATTTATAAAGTGGCGAATTCAAGGCTTGGTTGGTACAAGAGAAGTGGAATGAACGTAGTAAATTTCATTATCAGCAAAGATTTACTTGAAAACAGGATAAAAGATGGAGCGGGGCTGCTCAATCCTTTATCCTATTACTTAGTAAAAGTTGGAATATAAGTTGTAGAGCCGTATACGAGACCCGTACGTACGGTTCAACGGGAGGGGCGAGATTTTATTCTCCCTCTACCCTATTAATCTAAAACCAATTTAGTCTGAAATCAATGTCCGGTGCATTACTACCCACATCTTATATACAATGTATCCAATAAAAGCTCCCAGCGTATTCGTCACTACATCATCCAGCTGGCAGAATCCCCGTCCTGTTATCAACTGAAACATTTCAAGACAAAGGCTGCAGGCCAGCGCGGTCAACGTACAGACGAAGATGTTTCTCATCGCTGGGAATGCGGTCGGTATAAGGATCCCGAACGGAATGAACATGATAATATTCTCCACGAAAAAGGCATGTGCCTGCATTGTTGTTCCCCATGTATTGAAAAGGGTCAGATCAACAGTTGTGCGCGAACCCGGTTCCCGGGAGAAAAACGCTAGTTTGAGTAATACAGCTGCGTATACGATGATCAGGAAGAGTAGGAGATTACGAAGAGGCTCGGACTTTTTTGACTGAATAAGACCGAATTTTTTTAAGATGTACATAACGATTAGAAACAGGATTCCCGCAATAAGCCCCAATGGTAAATATCCTGCTGGTTCCAGCATGTCATGTGCGATGTAGGAGAGTAAGTGTTTAATTTTTCCTATAGTAATGAGTATTTTGTCCATGCTATTTAATATAACAGATACGCTCCTGAAAGGAAACCAGTTTGCCTTGATTATTTATTTTCTGCGTGATACTCTTATAGCGTACTGAGACAATACATTATAGAATTTGAATAAGGTCAAGAAAAAATGCGTAAACTATTTTATATAGATTTTATGGAAAGGATAGATAGAAATGGGTTTATGTATTGGCTTGATCGCAACTTTTCTGCTGGGGGCAGTGTCGGGGGTTGTGCTTACCTGTCTTATGCAGATTAAAAGAGATTAGGAAAGACATTATGGCAAACGAAAAGGGAAATTTTTTATCGGTATTACGATGTGCAGTGCATCATCTGCCCGTGCAGCTTACTGCCCCGGTTGATTATAAAGAAATATTATCATTAGCGGCAGAACAAAATCTGCAGGCTGTTATATGCGAGAAGCTGTGCGAAAGCGAAGATTTTCGGAAATCGTCATTATTTAACGAGGCAGTCTCTAAGACAATAGGAACTGTTGGCGGACAAGCGTCAAGAACCGCTGCGTTTCTTGATCTGTATCGTACGATTACAGACGCAGGGATCCGGCCGATCGTCATGAAAGGAATCATATGCCGCCAGCTGTATGGAGATTTACATGATCACAGACCTTCGGGCGACGAAGATATTCTGATCAAAAAAGAGGATTTCGGTAAGCTCAGAGAAGTGATGGAAAGCAGCGGCTATCAGATGGAGCGTGATGTGATTACCGATGAAGAGCTTGCTGCTGTGCAGGAAGTGACATTTGATAATCCCGGTCTTGGGCTGCATATCGAGGTACATACGAATGCAATCGGCCTGGAGTCGGGCATCCGGCGTCAGATGAACGATTATTTCAAGAATGTTTTTGAAAATATGATCCCGATGGAGATACAGGGAACACAGGTCTGGACAATGGGTCATACAGACCATTTCCTGTATCTTGTGCTACATGCATTTAAGCATCTGCTGTCCGGCGGGATCGGCATACGCCAGACTTTGGATATTCTGATGTATGATATGACATACGGCAGAGAGATAGACCAGGATTATATCGTCCGTTGCCTGAGAGAGTCTGATGCAGAGCTGTTTTACAATGATATTCTGGAGATTGGAAAGCGATACCTTGGATTTGCTCCGGAGAAAACGTCAGTTCCGAACTGCCCGGAAGAGCTTTTGGACGATATGCTGAGCAATGGAGTTTTTGGTAATTCTACACAGGCACTGCGGACTGCAAATAGTATGACATTTGCCGCTACACAAAATAGAGAGAATTATCATTTGTTCGGTGCAATCTTCCGCGCAATATTTCCCAGAAGAGAGTTTATGATCGCCAGTCAGCCGGAGCTTGTGGAGAAACCGTGGCTGCTGCCAGTTTATTGGATCAAGCGGTTCGGAAGATTTCTCAGACATAATAAAGACAATGGCGGCGGGCTGGCTTCGGAGAGTGTGAAGATCAGCAGGGAGAGGATTGCGTTGTTGAAGAAGTATAGGGTGCTTTGAGGAGAGCTGTGAAAGCAGGCGAAAATGTTCGAATTCAGTCACCGTTGCATTGATAGTGACTTTGAAACTGTAGAAAAATACATAAACTAAATATTGCAACACGTTTTTTTAATGTATAATGAAAAACGCATGAAACGGGCTGGGAAGATGAGGCTGCCTTATTCAGCGTTTTATTGAAAGGAGTTTGTTATGTCTTCAATGAAATTGAAAGTTCATTCGTTTTCAAAAAAAGCGTCATCTGTAAAGCATAATAGAAAGGTAGTTCGGACAGTTACACATAGTGATGTTGTCGCATTAAATAAAACAATTGAACCTAAAATACGACAGAATGAAAGAGAACGTTCTGCAAGTATGCATGCAGCTTCCCGATGTATTGTGGGCGGGAAATAGTTAGAATATTTTTGAGAATGTTTAAACCTTCAAACTGGTGCAAGATCAATCACCGGTTGGAGGTTTATTTTTTAATAGTTGAAGTTCCCTTTTTATTTAATTATACTAAATATATCGTTTGTTTGTGTTAATAAACAGTAAGAAGAAACAAGGTGCAAATAGCCACTTTCTGCGGACAGCAGGGCCAAATTAGGCGGACAGCCAGGAACATGCCCCGGACACTAACTATTATGCCGCGAAAGGTTCTTTACATGAGTAGCACATGATAGGCTTATCTGCCTGGC
>DXFK01000084.1 GCA_019114495.1 Candidatus Blautia stercoravium | reverse complement strand
CCAGACCTCTCCAAAAATCTTCAGCATCAGAAGCGCTGTTCCATACTCTAAAAGCGTAGGAATAATACAGCCCATAAGATACAGCAGATACAGATTATGATCTACCGGACGCAGCAGAAAATATACCGTCAGTGCGCCCACCCCGTAAATGGGGCAAATAGGTCCCCTTACAAATCCCCGGTTGGTTAATTTCCGATTGCAGATAGACATATAGATAGACTCTACAACCCAGCCTAAAATACTGTAAATCAAAAACCATTGGATAATATGGTAGACATCCGTCCCCAAAACCGCTTTTGTCCACAACATAATATTCTCCTTAAAAATAAAATCTTCTCCTGTAAACAGTCTAATAAGTATGTCTACTATATCATGATATCCCCTGTTCGTCTATTCCCATTTGACAGAAATTCTAAAATTTTCATAAATTTTACAACATGGGAGCAAACAGACGGAGAATACTCTGCATACCTCTCTGCAGCACATTCTGCTGTCTGCACATATCCAGAGTAATCTCCCTGCACACAGAAAGCGTATCCGTCATATCTTCCTTTACCTGCGCCACAGCGCTGCATTTATACATCCAGGCTGCACATTCAAAGTGCAGATACAGACTTCTGTAGTCCAGATTAATGGTTCCAACCACCGCCAGTTCGTCATCACAGACAAAGTTTTTGGCATGGATAAATCCGGGCATATATTCATAAATCCGCACCCCTGCGCTTAAAAGCTGCTGATAATAAGACTGGGTCAGCAAAAAGACCAGCTTTTTATCCGGAATTCCCGGTGTAATAATTCGCACATCCACCCCTTTTTTAGATGCCAGGCAAAGCGCCGTCATCATCTCATTATCAATAATCAGATAAGGCGTGGCAATGTACACATATTTTTTTGCCTGATTGATGATATTTAAGTAGACATTTTCTCCTACCACTTCTCCGTCCAGCGGTGAATCTCCATAGGGCTGGACAAACCCGTCGCTTTCAAACTCTTCGGGATGGTACACATATGGTCCATAGGCAGGCAGGTGGGTCTTCATTCTGGTAATCACGCTCCACATCTGCAGAAACATCACCGTCAGATTCCATACTCCCTCTCCTACCAGACGCACTCCGGTATCCTTCCAGTGTCCGAACCGCATTTTTTCGTTGATATATTCATCCGCCAGATTGACCCCCCCCGTATAGCCGGTATGCCCGTCAATCACCAGAATCTTTCTGTGGTCCCGGTTGTTCAGCACAATGTTTAAAATGGGGCGCACCGGATTAAAGGCAGCACACTTAATACCTTTGGCCTGCAGCTTCTTATAATACCGTGTGGGAAGTGTGGTTACACAGCCCATATCATCATAAATCAGGCGCACATCCACTCCCTGCTTTACCTTCTCTTCCAGTACATCTAAGATGGCATTCCACATCCTTCCCTCATGGATAATGAAATACTCCAGAAAAATAAAATGCTCTGCTTTTTTTAAATCTTCCAGCATGTCAATAAACATGTCGTCTCCCACAGCATAATACTTGGTTGTGGTATTGGTATGCACCGGAAATCCGGCGCAGTCCCTTATATAAGCAGACTGGTTGGAAGCGCCCGTATCTTCTGCTAAAAGGGCTGCTCTGGTCTCCCTGCTTTCCCGGAAATAATTGGAAATCTCTTTCACTACTGCCTCGGATTCCTGGGTCATTTTTTTTGCCACACGGGATTGTCCAAATAAAAGGTAAATAATGACGCCAAATACCGGAACCGCAAGAATCAGAATGGTCCACGCCAGCTTATACGAGGGGTTGATTTTTTTATTTACAATCCAGAGTACCATAATGACACTAAGCAGGCTGATAAGATTCATAATATGTCCAGAAAAAGCTCCCATTCCCCAGAGCATGGCAAAAATCCAGATAAGCTGCAAAAGCACAGCCACTATGG
Organism: Candidatus Blautia stercoravium; assembly: GCA_019114495.1. GTDB lineage: Bacteria > Bacillota > Clostridia > Lachnospirales > Lachnospiraceae > Blautia > Blautia stercoravium. The sequence continues at coordinate 6,768 of DXFK01000084.1, read as the reverse complement.
TAACAAACAATCTGCTGGATATAATATCAATGATTTTTTTCATAAATTCCCTTTCATCCGCCAATACGCAGATGTTGTAAAAAAGCCTCTGGTCTTTCCAGAGGCTTTTACTGCACATTAATTATATTTACGTTTTCTAGCTGCTTCAGATTTTTTCTTACGACGAACACTTGGTTTCTCGTAATGCTCTCTTTTACGGATTTCCTGCTGAATACCTGCTTTTGCACAGCTACGCTTGAAACGACGTAAAGCGCTATCTAAAGTCTCGTTTTCTTTTACGATTACATTTGACATAAGCTCACACCTAACCTCCCTCCAGCTGTAAATTGTGCATAATACAACTGTCTGGGTATTTTTATTGCACAAATGATATTATAGCAGATTTTTGCCATTCGTCAACTGTTTTAATCAAATTTTTCAAGTTTTTCTGAAGTTTTTTTCAGCATTACTGCGGACATTATCCCGGCCAGCACTGATGTCCCGGCAAAATTCAGCCAGATTCCCGTAAGCCCCAGGGGCCAAAGAGCCACAACTAAAACCACCGGAAAAATCAGCGCGGTGGATACGGAAATCAGAGCTGCCGCCCCTGCTCTTTCTACAGCAACCATATAACTTTGTGTGGCAAAAGAAAACCATCTGGTCAAATAAGTCAGGGCAAAGAGCATAACTGCCCCGCGCGCCATCTCCAGAAACACAGCGTCAGGACTGCTGACAAACATCCGTGTAATCACATCCGGGAAAAAAAACAGGACTGCAGCTGAAAGAAGGGAAACACTCCCGCTTGCTGTATAACAGCACTTTTCAATAGCCTGAATCCGTTTCTTATTTCCCGCCCCCAGATTGTAGCTCACCGCAGGCTGTAGCGAATCACACATACCATAAAGGAGCGGCTGCACAAATCCTTCCGCATACATGAGAATTCCGTACACGGATACGGCCTCTGCCCCGCCCATGCGAAGCAAAAGGAAGTTTAAAAGGATGGAGGTAACACGCCCGGCAATATTACTGAGAAAATTAGGCATCCCGCAGCTTACAATCTGCTTTACCATATCTGCGGAAAATTCAGGTCTGCAGATATGAAGCTCCATTTCCCCCCTGAAAAACGGCCAGAAGGCTATTACCGAACAGAGAAACATACCCGTACAGGTGGCAAGCCCAGCTCCCCAGATTCCCCATTTGAAAATGTACAGAAAAACAAATTCCAGGATTGCAGTAAGGGCAGACATGAAAATATTCAGAAACATACTGCTCTTTATTTTTCCGCAGATTCTCAGGTAATTGTCTACTGCAAAAATAATGGTTGTCACAGGCGCACATATAGCGTATACCTGCAAGTACTGAACAGACAGATGAAGGAGTTCCCCCTCTGCCCCCATGAGTCTGAGCAGTGGAACCGCCAAAAGGTAAAGCACCCCGCCAATCAGAACACCTGCACCTACAATCAGGATACAGGCGCAGGTAAAAATATTGTCTGCACGTTTTGTCTCTCTTTTTCCAAGGCTTACCGAAATAGGCACCGCAGAGCCTACGCCAATCAAATCTGCCAATGAAAAATTAATAATAACAAAGGGCATGGCAAGATTCAGTGCCGCAAAAGCCAGTTCTCCCAGAATCTGTCCCACTAAAATTCCATCAATCACCTGATAAAGGGCAGAAGCCAGCATGCTGATGGCTCCGGGAACCGACGCAATAAAAAACAGTCTTACCGGTGATATTTTTGTAAAAAGTGTTTTTGAATCCATAAATTCCACCAAAAACCCTCCGTTTACTCTCCGAAGGGCAAATCCTCCTTATGAAATAGTTCTTTTTCAAATTCTTCCTGCATACAATTCGTAAATGCCTCCAGACCTTTTAAAAGTTCCGGGAAAAACTCCTGCAGGGTTCTCTCCAAAGCCTGCTCCTCTGCCGCAAAAACCTTCTGTAAAAGTCTGTCCGCATAAGTTTTTCCGGCCTCTGTGAGCATAATGGTCTTTTCTCTTGTGTGACCGGAATTTTCCAGCCGCACATAGCCTTTGTTTACCGCTTCCTTTACCACCGTATTAATGGTAGTTCTGGGAATCAGCCACTCTTCACAGATTTCCTTCTGTGAATGGACCTTCCCGTCATTCAGCACATAAAATAACAGCAGTGTGTTGTCTTTTACACCCAGCTTTCTGGACGCCATATAATAAAGCCCGTCAATCCGGTTCATACAGCGATTTATCCGGTCTATGGCCTCTCTGTTTTTGTTCATTTCATAACTCCTCCTTTCTGAACTGCATTATATAATACGAATCCGTATTTGCCTCACCTATTATAATACGAATTCGTATTATATGCAAACAAAAAAGAAACTATGCAAAAAACTGCATAGCCTCTTTTCTCAATGCTGTCTCTTTTATGACAATTCCAGCTTACCTGTGTAAAGCTGATAGTAAGTTCCCTTTTTCTTAATGAGGTCTTCATGATCTCCTCTTTCGATAATCTTTCCATGGTCCAGAACAATGATGGCATCACTGTTGCGGATCGTAGACAGACGATGGGCAATGACAAAAACAGTACGTCCTTTCATCAGGTTATCCATACCCTTTTGCACAATGCTCTCTGTTCTTGTATCAATACTGGAGGTAGCCTCGTCCAGAATCAGTACCGGCGGATTCGCCACTGCGGCTCTTGCAATGGAGAGAAGCTGTCTCTGTCCCTGGGAGAGTTCTTCCCCGTCACCACTTAACATGGTCTGGTATCCGTTTGGCAGCATTTGAATGAACTGGTCTGCATGAGCCAGGCGAGCTGCCGCATACACTTCCTCATCCGTTGCATCCAGCTTTCCGTAGCGGATGTTGTCGATAATGGTTCCGGTAAATAAGTGGGTATCCTGCAGCACGATTCCAAGGGAACGGCGCAAATCATCTTTTTTAATCTTTGTAATATTAATGCCGTCGTAACGAATCTTGCCCTCCTGAATATCATAGAAACGGTTAATCAGGTTGGTAATAGTAGTTTTTCCCGCTCCTGTAGAGCCTACAAATGCAAGCTTCTGTCCCGGCTTTGCATAAAGACTGATGTTCTTTAAGATGACCTTATCTTCATTGTAGCCAAAGGTTACATTCTCAAACACCACATCACCGGTAAGCTCTGTATAGGAAACCGAACCGTCTGCGGAATGAGGATGTTTCCATGCCCACATACCGGTACGCTCTTTGCTTTCCACAAGATTGCCCTTTTCATCTTTTCTGGCATTTACCAGTGTTACATAGCCTTCATCTTTCTCCGGCTCCTCGTCAATCAGCTGGAAAATACGCTCTGCTCCGGCAAGAGCCATAACAATGGAGTTAAACTGCTGTGCCACCTGCATGAATGGCTGTGTAAAGCTCTTTGTAAACTGCAGATAGGAAGCCATGACGCCAAGAGTAATCCCCCCCATGCCTATAACAGAGAGAAAACCGCCCAAAACCGCAGTGAGTACAAACTGCATATTTCCGATGTTTCCGATTACCGGTCCCATCATATTGGCAAAGGTATTGGCTCTGGACGCACTCTCAAACAGCGTCTCATTAAGCTTATCAAACTCTTCTTCTGATTTTTTTTCGTGATTGAACACTTTCACCACGCGCTGTCCATTCATCCGCTCTTCTACAAAACCCGTCACATCTGCCAAGGACATCTGCTGTCTGACAAAATATTTTCCGCTGTTTCCGCCGATTTTTCTTGTAACAAAAATCATTACAAAAATAACCACAACGGCCAGAAGCGTCAAAAGCGGGCTGAGCACCAGCATGGAAATAAAGGTTACAATAATAGTGAAAAAGGACATCAGCGCCTGAGGAATGGACTGGCTAATCATCTGGCGCAGCGTATCCGTATCATTGGTATAAAGACTCATAATAGAACCGTTGGTTCTCTGGTCAAAGTAGCGGATAGGCAGGGTCTGCATATGTTCAAACATATCATCTCTCACTCTTTTTAAAACACCCTGTCCGATGTAAACCATCATCCTTGTATAAGTAAAGGTAGAAATCACTCCCAGAAGGAAAATACATCCCAGAACACTGAGCGCACCATAAAGCCCTGCAAAATCCGGGTTCTGCTGTCCAATCAGCGGAATAATAAAGTCATCCAGCAGGAACTTCAGGGACAGCGATACGGAAATTGTTGCCACAGAACTGATTAGAATACAGATAAAAACCAGGATAAAACGTACTTTATAGGTTTCTGTTACATATTTCAGCAGACGTTTTGCAGTCTTCAGTGTATTTTTCGAAATTCTTGACTTTTTGTTTTCCTGTTTACTCATGCTCTTCACCTCCTCTGACCTGAGATTCGTATACTTCTCTGTAAATTTCATTTGTTTTCAGAAGCTCCTCGGAAGTGCCTACTCCCACAACAGAACCTCCGTCCAGAACAATAATCTGGTCTGCGTCCTCAATAGACGCAACTCTCTGAGCAATGATAATCTTTGTGGTATCCGGTATTTCTTCACGAAACGCCTTACGAATCAGGGCATCTGTCTTGGTATCTACTGCACTGGTAGAGTCATCCAGAATCAGAATCTTCGGTTTCTTTAGAAGCGCTCTGGCAATACAAAGTCTCTGTTTCTGTCCTCCGGAAACATTGTTTCCGCCCTGAACAATCTGGGTATCATAGCCCGCCGGGAATTCATTGACAAATCCGTCTGCCTGGGCCAGTCTACACACTCTCTGCACTTCTTCGTCGCTGGCATGCTCATTTCCCCAACGGATATTTTCGTAAATAGTGCCGGAAAACAGCACGTTTTTCTGAAGCACCATGGATACCTGGTCGCGAAGGGCTTCTAGGTTATAGTCACGGACATCTCTGCCTCCTACCCTTACGCTTCCCTCTGTTACGTCATAAAGACGGGGAATCATCTGAACCAGAGTGGATTTTGCACTTCCGGTTCCTCCGATAATACCAATGGTCTGCCCTGATTTAATATGAAGGTTAATATCTTTTAAAGAAAGATTGCCGCCTTTTCCGCTGTAGCTGAAATTCACATGATCAAACACAATTTCTCCATTGGAAACCTCTTTTACGGAATCCTCTTTATCCTTCATCTCCGGAACTTCGGTAAGCACCTCTGTAATACGGTCTGTAGATGCTTCTGCAATCATAATCAGAACAAATACAAACGTAACCATCATCAATGACATAAGAATCTGAATGGCATATACAATCACGCTGGTAAGTTCTCCTGTTTCCATAGTTCCTGTGATAATGCTCTTTCCTCCAATTGCCACAAGCAGCAGCACAACAACATACATAGTAAACTGCATAACAGGAGAGTTCCATGCAACAATTTTTTCTGCCTTTGTAAAAAGATTGTATACATATCCTGAAATTCCGTGGAATTTACTGATTTCAAAATCCTCTCTTACAAATGCTTTCACCACACGAGATGCATTTACATTTTCCTGAACGGAATTGTTTAATACATCGTATTCGTCAAATACTTTAATAAAATGGGGATGTGCTTTTTTTGCAATAAAAATAAGAGCTCCTCCAAGCAGCGGAATGACAATCAGAAACAGAAGTGCAATTTTTACGTTAATCAGCAGAGTCATGACCCAGGAAAGAAGCACCATAATGGGAGCTCTGGCCAGAAGTCTTATGCTCATCATATAAGCCATCTGTACGTTTGTAATATCTGTTGTCATTCGGGTGACAAGTCCTGAAGTGGAAAACCTGTCAATATTTTTAAAAGAAAATTCCTGTACCTTGTAAAAAATGTCATGCCGCAGGTTCTTGGCATAACCGGCCGCACCTATGGCAGCCATCTTTCCTGCAATCGCACCAAACCAAAGCGCCAGCATGGCCATGACTACAAGAATCAATCCCCGCTGTACAATGTAAGTAAGATTGCCTTCGGCAATGCCGATATCAATAATCTTTGCCATTTCCGTGGGGATGAGAACTTCCATCAATACCTCAAGGACTACAAATAACGGGGCCAGTATCGACTGTTTTTTGTATTCCCGGACTGATTTTAAAAGTGTCTTATTCATTTATCCTGTCTACCTCCTCATTTTCCCTGTTTTTTTCTGCAAGATTCAGATACATCTGATAAAGAATTTTTTTGCACAGAAAAAGCTGCTCCTCGGAAATTCCCTTAGTCATACGAATCTCCGTTTCCCGGATATGCTCCAGAATACTGGGACGCATAGCCTCTGCTTTCTTTGTAGGAAGAATCCTCTTAAGTCTGGCATCTTCCTTCACACTCTCCCGGTAAATGAAACCGTTTTTTTCCATGAGTTTGAGAATCCCTGACGCCGTAGATTTTCTGATGTTAAACTCTTCCTCTATATTCTTCTGATAAATATCTCTGTGGAGAGTTTCCAGCAAAATGTGCTTCAGCATGTGTCTCTGCATGGGTGTAAGCTCCCCCTCTTCCGGAGTTTCCACGGGTTTATGGTCCCTCTTTAACTGATGGTTGAGCATTCTCACCAGTCTTCCTGTATGCGTGTTTCTTATTTTTTCATCCATATCCTGCATCATTTGCACCTCGCTTATTTTAGTTAGCTTCCTAACCTTCACCCATTATACAGACAAGTTTTTTTAGTGTCAATACTTTTTTCTCCTTTTCTATCTTTCTATGCTGGGGTATAATATGGATTGTCTATCAGGTTTTTCCTGAAAACTTTATTTTATAACTTCTCGGAATCTCAGTGAATAAGGTTCTACTTGAAAATTTACAATTGAATATCGTGCAAGAAAAGAATTTACGAGAAATGGACATAAACATTGGACATAGGGGGTACTATGCCTTGAAAAATC
>DXFK01000083.1 GCA_019114495.1 Candidatus Blautia stercoravium | reverse complement strand
ACCCCATCTGTTTTCAGATAAGAGATTTCTTTTTGGGGTGCTTTTTTTACTGGAATGCCAAGAATTCTCTGGTATTCATTTAAATAGTCTGGCCTTTCATACATTAGGAAGTGGATAAAACTGTTTATCGCTGCCTGCCGTTGATTCCGCGTAGAAACACTGTTTTTCCTTTCTGTCTGTAGCCAGTCATAAAAGTTCAGTAAATGTTCATAGGTTAATACGCTAAGTGTTATCCGGTCTGCGGATATATGAAGGACTTCATCATAATAATCAAGCAGAAAGATGAATGCATAACGGTAGGAATCAATGGTTTGGGGAGTGCTTCCGCGTTTGTTAACAAGATAGTCCGCTAGGAAACGGTTCAGGCAGATGGCAAAATCAGTCTGTTTCATGAAGATGCGCCACCTTTCCGAATATACTGTTAAATTTTTGACTGTATTTTTCTGCAATGTATGGATATAGATCCAGTGTCAGACGTATATAACGTTCCGTGGCATAAATGGTCTTATGCCCCAGATAAGTTGACAGGACAGGCAGAGCTACATACATATCCATTCCATGATCGATCATCTGCTTGAATGATCTTACGGCAAATGTATGGCGCCAGTCATGTATCCTGGGCCCATGGCCGCCTCCAATATAGGGGATTCCGGCATGTTGTAATAAAAGACGGTGAAGTTCATAAATCCGCTTTCCGTTCCTGCGTGTTTTGGCAATGGAAGGGAAAATATAATCGTCATCTTTATAGAGATAGAAACATTTGTCAGCGAATTGTATTAAAAGTTCTTTCATCTCAGGGTTCAATACAATATACTGCTCACAGTCATTTTTTGTTTCGAGTAGTTTTATTATTCCGGCATCCAGGTCAACATCCTTTTTCCTGATACCGAGCGTTTCATTGATCCTGGTGCCACAACAATACAAAAGCCGGAAGAAAACAGGAAGTATAATCACATCCAGCTTGTTCCTGTCAGAAGAATAAGTATCAACAGCGTTGAAATATCTTTTGATTTCGTCTTCGGTATAAATATGGGGTTGAAAATCTGTTGCTTTGAAAAACACATCGTGCAAAAGGCAGACATCATAACCTGTTAGCTTCAGATACTCCATAAAGCATTTGATCTTGTTTACTCTGGCATAATGGGAGGTTGTCGCTTCGGTCTCACGTTTTTCAGACCATGCATCGGCATCTTCTCTGGTAAACGAAACGTCCGTAATCCCACGTCTGACACAAAAACGGTCAAACTCGTGCAGAAGAATCGTATAACTTTTCTCTTTATAGCCATTAGCAACCTTGAAATCAATATATTTATTGATTTCATCTGCAAAACCGGATTTAAACTCTGGACGGCTCATTTGGAAGACACCTCCTTATAAAAGGGTGAATTTACCTTTGGCAACGGCAGAGGACACAATGACAGTTTTTCCATATCCACTTTGAGATAAATTTTTGTAGTTTCCGTCTTCTGATGACCTAGCACCGTGCTTATTACCGGCATAGATACGTTGTTCTTCAACAGATTTGAGGCAAGGCTGTGACGGAGGGAATGCGCCCCGTGCCGTTTCTCTTTCCAATGATTAATGTTTGCTTTCCGCATATATTTACTTACGATTGAGTGAACTGTTGGAGGCTTCAAAGGAGTTCCGTGTTTGCTGGTTTCAGCTGAAACTATTATTTCAGGCGCATCCGTTTGGGGACGCCCGTGTTTTAAATAATCTATCACAGCATTTCCCACGGAGGACAGTAATGGATACTCTACCGGAATATCAGTTTTTCCCTGGTCAAATGAAATGATATTTTTATCCCAGTTAATCTGACTGAATTTAAAACTGACGATATCTCCGGTGCGCCATCCGTATTGTGCTGCAAGCAGTAAAATAAGATAATCCCTTTTTCCGATGGCAGATGAACGGTCAACGGCAGACAGAACCCGGGAGATTTCTTCCTCCGTGTAGGTTGTCGGGAGCTTGCACTGCTTTCGGTACTGGTCCTTTAGTACATACAACGCATTATCTGTAGCAGTGTAACCATTATCATAAAGATAATGGAACAGCTGCCGGAGATGATTGGCACTGTTATGGCGACAGGATAATTCATATCCCATCGATGTAAAGTATTCTTCGATAGTATCAATATCTAAGCAACTGAAGTCTAAATCGTGTTCAAGTAAAAACTGATTAAACGGATACAGGTAGATATCCCGGCACTCAAGTGTCTTTTCTGAACGGCCGATATTTCTTTCATGCTGGAAGAATTGGAGAATAAGACGCCCAGTTTCGCCTTTGTAAATACGTTCCACCCGAGGGGAACGGAACTCAAAATCTCCGTCTTTCTGATAAGAAACCAGCATACGGGCTGCCCTTAATTGCAGTTTTTGCTTATGGGTCATTCCTTTGGTAATAATGTGTGCACCGATCATTTCATCACAATACTGGAAACCAATATCTTGTGAGAATTCAGTATAATTCTTCTTTTGGCACCATTGGCTTATACCTTTCCATTCATTTGTGATGAAATCGGCATGATGAGCATGATATTCCCTGTCATGCAACTCCTGTTCGCAAGCGTTTATTAGTTGTTGTATATCTGTGATCATGAGACAGATCCTCCTTTCAGTCTCATGATACGCGAATGGATTATTATGTAAAGAAATCTATACTGAATCTACGGATTTCCATAGGTTCTGCAAATAGCCACTTTCTGCGGACAGCAGGGCCAAATTAGGCGGACAGCCAGGAACATGCCCCGGACACTAACTATTATGCCGCGAAAGGTTCTTTACATGAGTAGCACATGATAGGCTTATCTGCCTGGC
>DXFK01000082.1 GCA_019114495.1 Candidatus Blautia stercoravium | reverse complement strand
ACACTCACCAGTATCTGCCCAGTCAGCAGCTTATCCACGTCACCTAAACCTGCTGCCCACTTTGTCAAAAGAGGTGTTCCGATAATCACTACAAGACCATTCAAGCTGGTCATAAGACCAAAGTAAACTGCCCCTTCCCCACCATACAGGCTTTCCATATTCAACGGAATCAGGAAATTAAACTGTGCATAGGAAAATTCATATACAGCCCAGCAAATCAGAAAAAACAAAATTACCTTCTGTCCGGATAATATCTGCCAGGTAGACTGTCTATCCCGTGCTTCCTCATAGACATTTTTCGCTTCCTGCACTGGTGTAATATCTTTAATAAAGAGCAGGATCAAAATGGTGGAAGACAGTGTGGTCAGTCCGTCAATAGCATAGGCCAGTCCCAGATGATTTTGAAACAGAATTCCCCCTATGGAGGGCGCCAGAATCAGCCCCAGATTCAATCCCAGATAAATGAGACTGTAGGCTTTCTCCCTGTTTTCGGCCGTACTTAGATCCGCCACCAAAGCGTCATATGAAGGATTTTCCATAGTTTGGAATATACCTGCTGCAAAAAACAGAAGAATCTGCGTCATACACACCGGAAGAAACGCCGCTGTCAGATAGCAGACGACCGTCACCAAATCACATACCACAATAAGCTTTTTCTTATTACAATGGTCTGCCAATTTTCCTCCAATCAGATTTGCCGGAAACTGTACCAATCCCATAGAAATGGTAATTTTCGCAATTTCTCCGGCATCCATCCCCAACTTATTGCTCAAAATCAGCGTCAGCATAGGCCATATCATAGCCCCCATATTGGTAGCTGCCTTTCCCCAAAAAAGCACATACAGTTCCCTCCGCAAGCCTCTATACTGTCCGAACATCCTGTCAAATATCTTTTTCATACGTCTCCCCTTAAATATATTCCATAGCCTCTTTAATATTGGCTACTCCAATAAGCTTTATCTTGTATTTTCCCTGTATTCCCTCCACATTGTTTTTTGGCATAATGCAGGCGGTAAATCCCAGCTTTTGGGCTTCCCGCACTCTGGTTTCCGCCATACTGACCCCCCGGACTTCCCCGGAAAGTCCCACTTCTCCAAAGATTAAAGTTCCCTCATCTATTACCTGATTTTTATAGCTGGACACAATGGACAACACAATACCCAAATCAATAGCCGGCTCTCCCAGCTTCATGCCTCCTGCCAGATTCACATAAGCATCGCAGTCTCCCAGACGCAGACCGGCTCTTTTTTCCAATACAGCCATCAAAAGGTTCACACGGTTGTAGTCAATCCCCACAGAAGTCCGCCTGGGCAGTCCAAAGTTGGTTCTGGTTACCAGCGCCTGAATTTCTATGAGAATGGGACGGGTGCCCTCCACAGAACAGACCACCGTAGTTCCGGAAGCGTCAGTGGGACGCCCGTTTAACATAGCCTGCGAAGGATTTTTCACCTCTTCCAACCCTTTTTCCTGCATTTCAAAAACTCCTATTTCATTGGTAGAGCCAAATCGGTTTTTCACTCCTCGCAAAATTCGGTAAGCAAGCTGGCGGTCTCCTTCAAAATATAAAACAGTGTCTACCATATGTTCCAGTACTCTCGGTCCTGCTACACTGCCGTCTTTTGTCACATGTCCCACAATAAACATGGAAATACCCAGCCCCTTGGCAATCTGCATCAAAATTCCCGTGGATTCCCGAACCTGCGAAACACTGCCCGGTGCAGAGGATACCTCTTCGTTATACATGGTCTGAATGGAATCAATCACCACCACTTCCGGTTTCAGCCGTTCAATAGTGCCGCGGATAATTTCCAGATTCGTTTCACACAAAAGATAAAGGTGTTCATTAAATTCTCCAATGCGCTTTGCTCTCAGCTTAATCTGACGCAGGGATTCTTCCCCGGATATATACAAAACCTTATGCTGCTGCAAAGTCAGCTGCCTGCACACCTGCAAAAGCAGGGTGGATTTTCCAATACCAGGGTCGCCGCCCACCAGTACCATGGAACCAGGCACAATACCGCCGCCTAAAACCCTGTCTAACTCCTCCATATTGGTTCTGATTCTGTCATCTTCCCTAACCTGGATTTCAGAAAGCCGGACTGGTTCGTTTCTCTTTCCTGCATGACCTTCCGTTCCGGAAATCCCCTTAGCTGTAGCGCTTTTCCCTGCCCCAGATACGCTCTCCTCCACAAAGGTATTCCATTCCCTGCAGCCCGGACACTGCCCCATCCACTTTGAAGATTCATATCCGCAGTTCTGACAAAAAAATACACTTTTTCTCCCTTTTGCCATATCTCTTTCCTCTTCCTCCTATTCTGCCTAACCAAATACGGTCTGCTGCAAAAGAAAAAAACAGAGTCAGGAAGTCACTCACCCGACTCTGCACATCGTCTTTTCTATTCTGTAAGACAATCACCACAAAGATCCACTGTTCAGACTCTTTCAATTCTCACAGAAACCTGTTCTGCCTGTTCCAGTTCCACACTGAAAGATAATTTTCCTCCCAGATTTGTCTTCATCTGTCCTGCCTCTTCACCGTCAATGGTTACTTTGTACTCTGCATCTTCTTCCAATTCCACGGTAATCTGTGCATCCTTTGGACCCTCTACCGTGAAACTCATTCCTGTTTCTTCTGTATCCAGATTCAACACGGTGGTGCCGGGTACAGATTCATAGACAAACATTCCGTTTCGTTCCAGTTTTGTAATTTCATTATATGTTTTAACTTTGTACATATCTCCGTCATACTCAAAATCAGATAATTTTGATTTTTGTGCCAACTCGTAGTTGCCAAAGCTGATTTTACCGTTTTCTTCTGTACGAATTAATTCTTTTACCACTGACATAGTTATGTCCTCCCGCTTACGTCTTTCGTTTCTTCGGTTCCTTTGCAGAACCGTTCTTTTTTGTATATCAATGTTACCATAAAAACACAAATTTTTCTAGTCATTCTGTACATTTACCATAAATTTTATAGTTTGTTTAGACAGTCCAATGGTAACGCTGTTGCCAGCCTGAATACGTCCCTCCAGAATTTCCTCTGCCATGGCATCTTCAATTTTGTTCTGAATGGCTCTCTTTAAAGGTCTTGCACCATATTTCGGGTCAAAACCTTCCTTTGCAATGAACTCCTTCACACTGTCTCTGACCTTTACCTCTATGTTCATCTGCACCTTGCAGCGGGCAATAAATTCCTTCAGAAGCAGACCTGTGATTTTTTTGATTTCTTCTTTGTTCAGCATATGAAATACAATAATGTCATCAATTCGATTCAAGAACTCCGGCCGAAACAGGCGTCTTACTTCTTCCATCACACTGTCCTTCATCTTCTTATAATCTGCCGCTGCGCTGTCTGCTGCCCCAAATCCCAGTTTTTTTGGCTCTACAATAGACTGGGCACCTGCATTGGACGTCATAATAATAATTGTCTCTTTAAAATCCACTTTTCTGCCCTGGGCATCTGTAATATGTCCGTCGTCCAGTACCTGCAGAAGAATGTTGAACACATCCGGGTGTGCTTTCTC
>DXFK01000081.1 GCA_019114495.1 Candidatus Blautia stercoravium | reverse complement strand
GCAGCAAAGGTCAACTGGCATTTTAGAACCAGTGACGCCAGAATAAAGCTCAGTTCACTGTATCCCACATTTACTACTGCCTCTTAATGAGGTGGTAGTATTGCTAAAAATCATCAAGTCATTACACTAGTCTTTCGCTAATTATATCACTTTTCCCATAACTCTACTACTCTATTCTTGATTCCTTTTTTCCTACAATATCCACTCTAATAATCTTTCCATTTCTTCACTCAAACTCCACTCCCATATAGTTTTCTTCTTATTTCCTGTTTTAATTTCAACAGAAGGCTGAAAATCCCGAATCAGCTCTTTCATATCTACATAATGATCTGCAGTAAACTCTTTTTTCGTGTGTACTAAAGTTTTTGAAACTGCTTTTAAGGAATATCCCGCTTTTAAAATCGTTGTTGCATATGTATATCTTAGTATTCTCCAATTTATATATGGTACGTCATGGTTCAAAATAAAATCGTGTAACTGTTTTCCTAAATAATTGCCCGTTTTGTTTCTTTAATATTAGGATCCCTTCCCAATTGTCGCTGAATATAGATGGTTTTCAATTCGTAATTTATATCTGTATATTTTAGTCCTACAATTTCTCCTCTCCTCATTCCCATTAAAACAGCAAACATGATAGGCAGACCAATTGGGGTGTCTCTTGCTTCACTGAGCAGATGCTGTATTTCCTGTATTGTCAGCGCATTCTTCTGTCCGCTTTTTGATGATTTCTTTATGACTCTGTTCCATTTTAATCCTGTTACATAATCTTCTTCCACATATCCATAGCGCAATGCGTACTTGAAAGAAGTTGTAAGTACAGTCTTTACAATTTTCGCTACCGATGGGGATTTCTCATATGTTTTTTTATAAATTCTCTTTACATGATTTTTCCGCAGTTTCCCCATAGGTAGCCGCCCATACAATGGCAAAATATAATTTTGAACCGCATTCTTATAAGAATAATAAGAATTATAAGAATGCGACTTCTTTTTGACTTCCTCTAGCCAAAACTCATAAAAATCCTGAACACTTGTATTTGCATAAACCGCATAATGATTACTATATAAAGCTCCTATTACTCTCTCCCTCGCCTCTTTTGCCTCACTTTCCTTTAAGTAACCACCTTTTTGCTGTTTTATAACGGAATCACACAATTCTATCTTTACAGAAAAACAAAACTTCCCTCGATTTAATTGGATATCCCCTACACTCCACTCTATAATTCCAAACATCAGAACGTACCTTCCTCCCAAAAAATCTGATTGATATATTTATTTTGATCTTCATTCCGTACTAACAAATCCGAATATCTTTCATACGTTTCTTCTATCGTTCCATATCCCATAAGTGCAGTTAACTTTAAAAAAGAAATATTTTCTGATTTCAACATCATTACTGCATACATATCTCTCAAATCTTGTGTTGTCATATTTGGAATCCCTGCTTGTTTGCATAACCTTTTCACAGCCGCATTCATAGATGCCAGGCTCTTGTAATCCCCATTTTTTTGACAAGATATCAGATGATGTTCTTTACATCCATTCCCATATAAAACTCTTTTATCTTCATTCCTTGTTCTTCTTTTTTCTAACTCTGCCATAATAATTTCTGGAACTTTTAACATTCTTCTGGAATTTTCCATTTCAATTTCTTTTTCTGTCGGGACGCAAATATAATTTCCATCTTTCTTTTTCACGTATTCTGCACTGACCTGATGAGTTATGGTTACAGTCTGCTCTTCCACATTAAAATCATCAAATCTCAACGCATAAATCTCTCCTCTTTTCATTCCGCAAAACATACACAGGAGAATTTCCAGATACCATGAGCTGCATTTCGCTGCTCTTATAAAAAGTGATTTCTGCTGCTCATTTAAGAGATGAAGTTCTATCTTTTTTCTTTTTGGTCTTTTACACTCTTTCATGGGGTTGCATTCAATCAGTATACCATTGTCATATCCATTTTATCTATATGTAACTTGAGACTTTATAATAGAAATTTTATCAGCCTCAACCCCATTATTTCCTATTTTTTTGTTATGCAAGTCTTCTCTTCCAACAGCATAGCAATCTTCTCCGCGCCATTCCCCGGTATCACCTGCTTCTGTGCCGCCCGCATAGCTTCTGTCTTTTCCCCGTCTTTTAATAATTTTCTCCCCTTTTTCACCTGTCCTTCTACTGTTCTCGGCGCAATAGAAAGACCATGTTTCACAAAAAACCGCTTATTGGCAGTTTCACACCCCGGAATAGGCGCTGTATGCACAATAGGAATCCCGGATACTGCCGCCTCTGTAGAAGTCAGCCCACCTGGCTTTGTATAAATAATGTCGCAGGCTTTCATGTAAACATCCATCTGACTGGTCTTCCCTATGATAAAAATAAGGGTATCATCCCTGTATTTCCTCTTCATTTTCTGAAATATCTTTTTATTGTTGCCGCAGATGACAGTGAGAAATTCCGCTTCCTCTCTTGTCCGGCAAAACTGCTGGGTCAGCTTTTCTAAATGTCCGGCTCCCATGCTGCCGCCCATTAGAAGATAGTTTGTGCCCTCTAATGGGAGACGAAGATAAGTTCTCGCCTTGTCTTTATCCGCCTGTCTGGAAAACTTCCCGCTGACCGGAATTCCCAAAGACAGCAATTTTTCCTCTGGTATTCCTCTTTTCACACATGTTTCCACCATTTCCTCATGAGCCACCACATAATAGTCACACTCCGTCTCTTCCCAGAAAGGAATACAGGTATAATCCGTCATAACCGCCACCGTCAGCGGCAGTTTTATTCCCTGCCGTTTCATATAAGTAATGGTTTCCGCAGGATATAGATGAGGCATCAAAATGGCATCAAAATTTTCTGACTCTAAATAGTCTTTTAAATATTTTCCCATTTTTGCATTGACATAATACACCGGAGATTTCCGCATAATTTTGCTGGCTGCCATCCCAATCTGGTAAACCGCACCAAACACATGGGGCATTTTTTTCACTGTATTTACATACACCTCTCCCACCGTATCCGATACTTTCTGTCCTGCCAAAGCCAGATAATCGAACATCACCGCCTCATGTCCCTTTTGCTCCAATGCTTCTTTTACGGCAAAGCCCGCCGCATCATGTCCTCCTCCTGTCTTGCAGGATAAAATCAAAACCTTCATACACTAACTTCTCCTAATCCATAAACGTATCTGCCTTTCTTCCTTGTTTTTCCACTCTGCCGCGTGTTTATTCATAACCACCCAGGAAATCAGCAGATTTCCTGCCAGCACTGCCGGCTTCAGACGAAATACCAAACCACTGACCACCCAGCACAGATAGGTCACAATGGTTCGGTATCCGTGAGGCTCCAGTACAAGAATGAATGAAAACAACAGATACCAGAAGACCAGCAGCCACAATCCGGTCAGCATAGGATACAGCCCTAAAAGCACGCCGAAAGACACTGCAATGGCCTTCCCGCCTTTCTTCCGTCCTCCTAAAATCGGGAATGCATGACCTGCCACTGGGGCTGCCATAACCAAGGCAAATCCCATCCCAAAATTCTCAGGTCCCAGACATTTCAAAGCCCAGTGCACCGGCAAAAGTCCCTTTAAAATGTCGCAGAGCAGTACCGCAATTCCACAGGCAGCCCCACCGTAATAAAAGGCATTGGCTGTCCCCGGATTCCCGTCACTGCTCAGACTGCGTACATCAATTCCTTTGATAAATTTCGGTATCACATACCCAAACATAAGTCCACCTGAAAAATATCCCAAAAGTATATAAAAAATAAATTCTATAAGCATATCAGCACCTGCTTTCTTCCTGTTCCCAGCTTTTCCTCATTTTCCGAAATTCCGGTATGTACAAAAGCAGCGTTACCTCCATAATTCCTATCTCCAAATAAATCAGAGTTTCCGCCGCCCCAAGGGGAATCCCCGGAAACAGCACCAAAATGCACAGCACAACAAACAGACTGGCTGTGCACACTTTTCCAAACCATTTTGCTCCGTCCAGCTTTTTTCCATGACAGAGGTTTATCAGCCCCATAATAGCCATGAAGCCTTCCTTTACAAGCATAAGCGCCACCAGATACCGCATGGCTTCGTAGCGAAAAGCCAGACACAGCGCAATGGCTCCGTGGGTCAGTTTATCTGCCAAGGGGTCCAGAAATTTTCCGAACTCTGTTATCATATGGAACTTTCTCGCCACTTTTCCATCCAGAAAATCAGTAATGGTTGAGATTATCACAATTCCTGCTGCCAGATAATAATCCTTCATGCTGTCTGCTTTCAGATAAATCCCGCAAAAAAAAGGTATCAGAAGAATCCTGAAATATCCCATACAGTTCGGTATGGAAAATAATTCTTCCTTCTTTATTTTTCCCATATCAGCCCTTCTTCCTCTTCCCTCACATCAATTTCTCTGTCCCGGTAATAGTATTTCTCATCTTTCTCCCCGATTTCCCGCAGCACCTTACAGGGATTTCCCACAGCTACCACACCAGCGGGAATGTCTTTTGTCACAATACTTCCCGCACCGATAACGGAATTTTCCCCAATGGTAACCCCCGGCAGGATCACAACACCTGCGCCAATCCACACATTGTTCCCGATGTGAATCGGAAGGTTAAACTGGATACCCCTGCGCCGCAAATCCGGCCGCACCGGATGTCCGGCCGTGGCAATGGTTACATTTGGTCCAATCATCACATAGTCTCCGATATACACCTCTCCGTCATCCACAACCGTAAGATTAAAATTCGCATACACATTCTTTCCCAGATGTATGTGATGTCCGCTCCAGTTGGCATAAAAAGGGGGCTGAATGTAACAGTTTTCTCCACATTCCGCAAACATCTCCTTCATCAGTTCCTCTCTTTTCTTCGTCTCACTGGAACTGCAGCTATTAAATTCTCCCAATCTGTCCAGATAAGGGAACTGTTCATTCATAATTGCCTCATCCCCCGGATCATACAACATGCCTTTTTCCATACGTTCTTTCTGTGTCATTTTTCTTCTCCTTTTTGCAGGCCGTATATTAGACTGCCCCTTTCCTTTTTGCTTTTGATTTTTTCGTTTCTATTGCATGGCCTTGACTGTTTCTATGGCCTTCTGCAGCTGATTATCCTCTTCATGGGGCAGTTCAGCTTTCTGTTCCAGCCCTTCAGTCAACTCTACTTCCACATCCGGTTCAATGCCCGTACCGTGGATACATCTGCCTTTTGGCGTATAATATTTGGCTGTGGTAGTCTTTACCGCACTTCCATCTGAAAGAGGCAGCACGCTCTGCACAATACCCTTTCCAAAGGTAGTAGTTCCCACAATAGTTCCTGTACCGTAATCCTGAATCGCCCCCGCAAAAATTTCTGACGCACTGGCGCTGTTTCCATTGACCAGCACTGCCAGAGGCATCTTCAGTTCACTTTTACCGTCACTGTTGATTTCCTCTTTGTTGCCGTCTTTATCCTCTGTATACACAATCAGACCTTTGGGCAGCATATCATTTAAAATACCACACACAGAGGTAAGCAATCCTCCCGGATTATTTCTCACATCTACAATCAGCCGCTCCATACCCTGATTCTTCAAATCTTCAAAAGCCTCCAGATATTGGGACTCTGTCTGTTCCGTAAATTCATAGAGCGCAATATAACCAATATTATCCTCCAGCATTTCATGGGTTACAACAGGAATATTCACTTCTTCCAGCGGCACATCAAATTCCAGATAATCCCCCTGTCCTTCTCTTGCCACTGTCAGATGAGCAACCTCTCCTTCGGAATTTTTCACTTTATCCACGACCTCTGAAAGTTCCAATCCACTGATGTCTTCTCCATTGACCTGTACCAGGTCGTCCTCTGGCAGAAGTCCTGCTTTTGCTCCCGGAGCTCCCTCATAGCAGCGAACAATCTTCACTGCTCCGGTATCCGTCTGC
This sequence comes from Candidatus Blautia stercoravium, assembly GCA_019114495.1. Lineage (GTDB taxonomy): Bacteria > Bacillota > Clostridia > Lachnospirales > Lachnospiraceae > Blautia > Blautia stercoravium. The sequence continues at coordinate 60 of DXFK01000081.1, read as the reverse complement.
ATCTGCATCACAACACCGATTCCCTTATAAGAACCTGAAGTTTCCGTGTTCAGTTCCTCA
>DXFK01000080.1 GCA_019114495.1 Candidatus Blautia stercoravium | reverse complement strand
GTCATCTGGGCAATGTGGACAGCCATATACATAAATATTACGAAATGTATTTTTTTCTGGAAGGAAGTGTGTCTATCCTGATTCGGGATAAGCTGTACAAACTGGAGGCGGGAGATGTGGTTATTCTGCCGCCGGGAATTCCGCATAAAGTGGTGATTCACGACCAGGAACAGCCTTACAGCCGCTTTGTATTCTGGATTAGTGTGGAATATTATCAGCGTCTGCGGAAGATGTCAGAAGATTATTATTATCTGGTTCAGCGTGCAGCGGAAAAGAAGCAGTATGTGTATCACAACAGCACGGTGGAATTTTCCAGTATTCAGTCTAAAATATTTCATCTGATGGAGGAAATTTACGCAGAGCGCTATGGAAAAGAAGCGCGGATTTTCATTAATATCTGTGATTTGCTTCTCCATTTAAACCGCATGGCCTATGAAAAAAACAATCCGGGGAAAATAAAGGAAGACCAGAACCTTTACCAGAATATTCTGCAGTACATTGACGACCATCTGGAACAGGATTTGTCATTAGAGTATCTAGCCGGAGAGTTTTATGTGAGCAAATATCATATTGCTCATATTTTTAAAGAAAATACAGGAATTTCGATTCACCAGTATATTATGAAAAAACGTCTGACCGCCTGTCAGGACGCGATTTTGGGAAACATCAGTATCAGCCGGGCCTATCTGATGTTTGGCTTTAAGGATTATTCCAGCTTTTACCGGGCCTTTAAAAAAGAGTTTGGGATTTCACCAAAAGAATACAAAGACTTGAAAATACAGATAGGAATGAAAGACGAAAAGCTGCCGCATTAAGTCGTTTCTGCTTCATGCGGCAGCCTCAGAAAGATTAGTTGTCTTCTTCGGTCATGGTATAAACCTGACGTTTTCTCGCCATTTCATCGTTTGCAAGATATTCGTCGTAAGTGGTAATCTTGTCGATTAATACACCGTTTGGAAGAATTTCCATAATACGGTTTGCAGTGGTCTGTACAATCTGGTGGTCGTGAGAGGCAAAGAGAATCACACCTGGGAATTTTATCATACCGTTGTTTAAGGCTGTAATGGATTCCATATCCAGGTGGTTGGTCGGTTCATCGAAAATCAGGATGTTTGCCCCGGAAATCATCATTTTGGACAACAGACATCTTACCTTTTCACCACCGGAAAGTACCCGGACTTTTTTTACTCCGTCTTCTCCAGGAAAGAGCATACGGCCAAGGAAACCGCGGACATAAGTAGCGTCCTTGATTTCAGAATATCCGGTGAGCCAGTCTGCAATGGTTAAATCATTGTCAAATTCTTTGGTGCTGTCTTTTGGAAAATAGGCCTGTGTCGTGGTAACGCCCCATTTGTAAGTACCTTCATCCGGTTCCATTTCTCCCGTTAAAATCTGGAAAAGAACAGTTTTGGCACGCTCATTGCCGCCTACAAAAGCCACTTTATCCTCACGTCCCAGAGTGAAGGTCAGGTTATCCAGAATTTTTACACCGTCAATGGTTTTGGACAGACCTTCTACCATAAGCACTTCGTTTCCGATTTCTCGGTTTGGACGGAAGTCGATGTAAGGATATTTACGGCTGGAAGGGCGCATGTCGTCTAACTGAATTTTTTCCAGCGCACGTTTTCTGGAAGTCGCCTGCTTGGATTTGGAAGCATTGGCGGAGAAGCGGGAAATAAATTCCTGCAGTTCCTTAATCTTTTCCTCTTTCTTACGGTTGGCTTCTTTCATCTGTTTGATGAGAAGCTGGCTGGATTCATACCAGAAATCATAGTTTCCGGCATAAAGCTGGATTTTGCCGTAGTCAATATCAGCAGTATGAGTACAGACTTTGTTTAAGAAATAACGGTCATGGGATACCACAATGACCGTATTTTCAAAGTTAATCAAAAATTCTTCCAGCCATTCAATGGCGTCTAAGTCCAAATGGTTTGTAGGCTCGTCCAGAAGCAGAATGTCAGGGTTTCCAAACAGGGCCTGAGCCAGAAGCACTTTCACCTTTTCACTGCCTTTTAAGTCAGCCATAAGGGCATAGTGTAAATCAGTGTCGATGCCCAGTCCGTTTAAGAGCATAGCGGCGTCAGATTCTGCTTCCCAGCCGTTCATTTCTGCAAATTCGCCTTCCAGTTCGCTGGCCCGGATACCGTCTTCGTCCGTGAAATCTTCTTTTGCGTAAATCGCTTCTTTTTCCTTCATGATGTCATACAGACGCTGATTTCCCATAATAACGGTATCAAGGACAGTGAAAGCGTCGTATTTGAAGTGGTCCTGCTGCAGGAAGGAAAGACGCTGTCCAGGTGTAATGGTAATATTTCCATTAGTGGTTTCCAGCTGTCCGGAAAGGATTTTTAAGAATGTTGATTTTCCGGCGCCGTTGGCACCAATAAGACCATAGCAGTTTCCTTCTGTAAATTTAATATTGACATCTTCAAACAGTGCTTTCTTACCGATTCGTAATGTAACATTATTTGCTGCAATCATGTTTTATTCATACCTCACTTAACAAAAACAATATTAATGCGTAATCTCTTTTATTTTACCGTAAAACCTGGATTTTGCAAGTGTTTCTTGCGAAAAAATACTTGATAAATACAGTACAGATAGCTATAATTACATTTGTATATTTAGGAAGTAAACAACAAAAGAAGGGAAAGTATCATGCTGATTACAAGAGAATGTGACTATGGCGTAAGGATTGTACGCGCCCTGGCAAATGGTGAAAAGATGTGCGTCAACCAGGTTTGCGACCAGGAAGGGCTTACACCGGCGTTTGTATATAAAATACTGAAAAAACTGGAAAAAAAGGAAATTGTAAAGTCCTTTCGGGGAAGCAACGGCGGCTATGCGCTGAAGCGTTCTATAGAGGAGCTGACGCTTCTGGATATTTATCTGGCGGTAGAGCCGGACTTCTATATGATAGAGTGTATGAATCCCAAGAAGCCCTGTGTACATAACCAGGAGGACTGTGGCTGCAGGGTACACAGGGAATTGGAAAGAATACAGGGTGTTTTGCTGCGGGAATTGTCTGCAAAATCTATTGCGGAAATTATTGCAGGGGAAGTTTCAGAAGAAAAATAAGTCAAAAGCAGGAGAGTGCATGTTTTTTTGGGAAAACATTTGATTTTCTTATGTTTTACAAATGGACATGCACTTCAAATCGTGCTATAATTTCTTATAGACTTCGTGAGCGAAGTGGAATATTGTTAAAAAAACAACAATTTTCAAGGAGGAAAAAATCAAATGGCTAGAAAGATGAAAACCATGGATGGTAACCATGCAGCAGCTCATGCTTCATACGCTTATTCAGATGTTGCGGCCATCTATCCGATTACCCCTTCATCCGTAATGGCAGAAGCTACAGATGAATGGGCAACACAGGGAAGAAAGAACATTTTCGGACAGGAAGTACAGGTTACAGAAATGCAGTCTGAAGCTGGTGCTGCTGGTGCAGTTCACGGCTCTTTGGCAGCAGGTGCCCTGACTACTACATATACAGCATCTCAGGGTCTTCTGTTGATGATTCCAAACCTTTACAAAATCGCTGGTGAGCAGTTGCCGGGTGTTATCAACGTATCTGCTCGTGCTTTAGCAAGCCATGCACTGTCTATCTTCGGAGACCACTCTGATGTTTACGCATGCCGTCAGACAGGCTGCGCTATGTTATGTGAATCTTCTGTACAGGAAGTTATGGACTTAACACCAGTTGCTCATTGCTCTGCAATCAAAGGTAAAGTTCCATTCATCAACTTCTTCGACGGATTCCGTACATCTCATGAAATCCAGAAGATTGAAACATGGGATTATGAAGACTTAAAAGACATGGTAGATATGGACGCTGTTGACGCATTCCGTAAACACGCTTTAAATCCAAATCACCCATGCCAGAGAGGTTCTGCTCAGAACCCGGATATCTTCTTCCAGGCAAGAGAAGCATGTAACCCATACTACGATGCATTACCTGCATTAGTACAGGAATACATGGATAAAGTAAACGAAAAAATCGGTACAAACTATAAATTATTCAATTACTACGGCGCTGAAGATGCTGAACACGTTATCATCGCTATGGGTTCTGCATGTGAAACAATCGAAGAAACCATTGATTACTTAATGGCAGCAGGCAAAAAAGTTGGTCTTGTTACTGTTCGTCTTTACAGACCATTCTGCGCTGAAGCATTAGTAAACGCTATTCCGGATTCTGTAAAACAGATTTCTGTATTAGACAGAACAAAAGAACCAGGTGCTCTTGGCGAACCATTATACTTAGACGTTGTTGCTGCATTAAAAGGCACAAAATTCAACGACACACCAATTTTCAGCGGACGTTACGGATTAGGTTCCAAAGATACAACACCTGCTCAGATTGTTGCTGTGTATGAAAATACAACAAAAGAAAAATTCACAATCGGTATTGTGGATGATGTTACAAACTTATCTCTGGAAGTTGGCGCTCCTCTTGTTACTACACCGGAAGGAACTATCAACTGCAAATTCTGGGGCTTAGGTGCTGACGGTACTGTTGGTGCGAACAAAAACTCCATCAAGATTATCGGTGACAACACAGATATGTATGCACAGGCATACTTTGATTACGACTCTAAAAAATCCGGTGGTGTTACAATGTCTCACCTTCGTTTTGGTAAGAGCCCAATCAAATCCACATACCTTATTAAACAGGCTAACTTTGTTGCTTGTCACAATCCTTCTTATGTTAACAAATATAACATGGTTCAGGAATTGGTTGACGGCGGTACATTCTTGTTAAACTGCCCATGGGATATGGAAGGTCTTGAAAAACACTTACCGGGACAGGTAAAAGCTTTCATTGCTAACCACAACATCAAATTCTATGTCATTGATGGTATTAAAATTGGTAAAGAAATCGGACTTGGCGGACGTATCAATACAGTTCTTCAGTCTGCATTCTTCAAACTGGCTAACATCATTCCGGAAGAACAGGCTATCGAATTAATGAAAGCTGCTGCAAAAGCTACTTATGGAAGAAAAGGTGACGCTATCGTTCAGATGAACTATGACGCTATCGATGCAGGTGCTAAACAGGTTGTTGAAATTCAGGTTCCGGAAAGCTGGAAAGACTGTGCTGATGAAGGTTTATTCATGGCTCATGCTGAAGGCGGACGCCAGGATGTTGTTGACTTTGTAAACAATGTTCAGGCTAAAGTAAATGCTCAGGAAGGTAATACATTACCTGTATCTGCATTTAAAGATTACGTTGACGGTACTACACCATCTGGTTCTTCTGCATTTGAAAAACGTGGTATTGCAGTAGATATCCCTGTATGGCAGCCGGAAAACTGTATCCAGTGTAACCGTTGTGCATATGTATGTCCTCACGCCGTTATCCGTCCGGTTGCTATGACTGATGAAGAAGCAGCGGCAGCTCCGGAAGGAATGAGAACATTGCCTATGACAGGTATGGCTGATTACAAATTTGCTATAACTGTATCTGCTTACGACTGTACAGGATGTGGCTCTTGTGCTAATGTCTGCCCAGGTAAGAAGGGTGCAAAAGCTCTTGTTATGGGAAATATGGAAGCAAATGCAGGAGAGCAGAAATTCTTCGATTACGGCGTAAAATTACCGGTTAAAGAAGATGTTATCGCTAAATTTAAAGAAAATACAGTTAAAGGTTCTCAGTTCAAACAGCCATTACTTGAGTTCTCAGGAGCTTGTGCTGGTTGTGGTGAAACACCATATGCTAAATTAATCACACAGTTATTTGGTGACAGAATGTACATTGCTAATGCAACAGGATGTTCTTCTATCTGGGGTAACTCCTCACCATCTACACCATATACTGTAAACGCAAAAGGACAGGGTCCTGCTTGGTCTAACTCCTTATTCGAAGACAACGCTGAATTCGGATATGGTATGTTATTAGCTCAGAAAGCTATCCGCGGCGGATTAAAAGAAAAAGTTGAGTCTGTAATGGCTAACGAAAAAGCTTCTGAAGAAGTAAAAGCAGCTTGCCAGGAATGGTTAGATACTTTCGGAAGCGGAATCACAAACGGAGCAGCTACAGATAAATTAGTTGCAGCATTAGAAGGTGTTGACTGTGAAGTATGCAAAGACATCGTTAAGAACAAAGACTTCTTAGCTAAGAAATCTCAGTGGATTTTCGGCGGTGACGGTTGGGCATACGACATCGGTTTCGGTGGTGTTGACCATGTATTAGCTTCCGGACAGGATATCAACGTTATGGTATTCGATACAGAAGTTTACTCTAACACAGGCGGTCAGTCTTCTAAAGCTACACCAACAGGTGCTATCGCTCAGTTCGCTGCAGGCGGTAAAGAAGTGAAGAAGAAAGATATGGCTTCTATCGCTATGAGCTATGGTTATGTATACGTTGCTCAGATTGCTATGGGTGCAGACTTCAACCAGACTGTAAAAGCAATCGCTGAAGCTGAAGCATATCCGGGACCATCTCTGATTATTGCTTATGCTCCATGTATCAACCATGGTATCAAGAAAGGTATGAGCAAAGCTCAGACAGAAGAAGAATTAGCTGTTAAATGTGGATACTGGCACAACTTCCGCTTCAATCCAGCTGCAGAAAACAAATTCTCTTTGGATTCTAAAGCACCGTCAGCAGAAGGATACCAGGAATTCTTAGACGGAGAAGTTCGTTACAATTCTCTGAAACGTTCTAATCCGGAAAAAGCAGCAAGACTGTTTGCTAAGAATGAGTCTGAAGCTAAGGAAAGATACGAATATCTGAACAAACTGGTTACTCTGTACGGAAAAACAGAAGAGTAATTCCATTAACTGAAATGTTATAAATGTGTCCAAACAATTGAAAGGACTCCCACCCGCAGGCGACTGCGGGGAGGGAGTCCTTTTGGATAAGAAGGGATATTTTACACCAGCGTGACCGTAGTTTCTCCAATGCAATGATTCTCTACCGTATGTACTTGTATTTTCAGTCCATCAGCCTCACATGTGAAGCTTTCTCCGCGATTTGGGATTCGTCCTATAATATCGCAGACATACCCGTTATAAGTATCGTAGCGGTCAACAGGCAACTTGATACCTATGGCTTCTGCCACATCGTCAAGACTGGCGCTGCCCAGAATATTCCAGGTGTTTTCTGCTGTCTGTATAATTTCCGGACGCTGAAAATCGTCTTCCAGTTCATACAAATCACCAACCAGAGCTTCAATCAGGTCGTGAAGGGTGATGATTCCGGACATGCCGCCGTATTCGTCTATCAGCACGGCAAAATATTTTCTGGATTTCTTCATTTCCTGGAACAGTACGTTTGCTTTAATGTTTTCAGGCACAAACCAGGGGGTATCCAAGGCATGTTTCAGGATATATTCTCTTGTTTTCGTGTTCGTTCTAAAATAGTCCTTGGTATCCAGAATACCTACAATATTGTCCGTATTTTCCCGATATACGGGGTAATAAGTATGACGGCTGTCGAAAATAATAGTTTCCCATGTATTTAAACTGTCTTCGTAATTTAGAGAAAGTACGTCAATTCGATGTGTACAAATCTGTTCTGCATTGGTGTCATTAAAGTCAAAAACATTCTGAATTATTTCTGTTTCATCTTTAGCAATGGTACCCTGCTGGCTGCCTTCAGAAAGCATCATACGGATTTCCTCTTCCGTTACCTGTTCTTCCGTTTCTTCCGGATTTATTCCAAGCAGTTTTAAAACAACATTAGTAGATACCGTTAAAAGAGATACCAGAGGGGCGGTGATTTTTGAAACCGTATACAGAATCCCCGCCAGGGATAGGGCCAGAGTCTCTGCCTTTTTCATAGCAATTCGCTTCGGAACCAGTTCTCCGAAAACCAGGCTGAAATAAGATAAAACAATGGTAATGACAATAACAGACAAGGAGCTTAACACCTGCTCCGAGATGGGAACACCTGCCTGCAGAAGCGTGTCCACCAGAGGCTGGGCAAAATAGTCCGCTGCAAAGGCACTGCTTAAAAAGCCTGCCAGGGTAATGGCCACCTGAATGGTTGCCAGAAAACGTGCCGGCTGCCGGGTTAGTTTGGTCAGTTTTACAGCCTTTTTGTTTCCCTGCTCTGTGAGCATTTTCAACTTTGTTTCATTCATGGAAATGACTGCAATTTCCGCACTTGCGAAAACAGCGTTTAATAAAATCAGTACTGCTAATAAAATAATTGAACCAATCATAGTATTCCTCCGAAAATAATAAATAATAAAAGTGATAATGAAACACAAAAAGGAGCGGCTCCACAGAAAGACGGGAAAAAATGTGCAAAAGAGTCCAAACCCCCATCTAAGCTGTGCAGCAGCTCCGTTATCTATTCATAATATCACATGGAATGGTCATTATTTTATTGATTGTCGGGTAATTCTCAGGACTGTCGTCCATGTTGCGTCTTCACTTCCTTTCATTTTAATTAAGCAATAAAATATCACATTCTGTTTGTATAGTCAAGAAAAAAATCATAACAGGTTTTCTTTTCCTGTTTGCGTGCCGGTTCATTCTTTGTTATATTGTAAGGAGATGTACATACAAATATGAGGAGAAAAGAAATGAATTTAAAGAGACAGTTTTTTTCCAATGTACTGCCGTCTATGCTGGCCTTTGCTTTTTCAGGTATTTATGCCATTGTAGACGGCTGGTTTGTGGGACAGCAGTCCGGAGACGGAGGGCTGGCGGCCATTAACATTGCTTATCCGCTGACTGCATTGATTCAGGCGACAGCAACAGGAATCGGCATGGGCGGGGCCGTACAGATATCCATTGCCATAGGAAAAGGAGAGAAACAAAAAGAGAGAAAATATCTGGGAAATACGCTGCTGCTTTTAGGGGCTGCCTGTATATTGCTGACAGCAGGGTTATACATGATATATTATCCTGTGCTGAAATTGTTTGGAGCAGGGGGCATTATTCTGCAATATGCATCTGAATATATCAGAATTATCATTCTGGGGACTGTATTTCAAATTGCAGGAACCGGATTAATTCCCGTAGTCCGAAATTATGAGGGGGCTTTTGCCGCTATGGTTTCCATGATAGCAGGCTTTGTCACCAATGTATTTTTAGACTGGATGTTTGTCAGCATTCTGGAATGGGGCGTTGCGGGTGCTGCAGCGGCAACCGTTGTAGGACAGGCGGTAACCATGGCAGGGACGGCGTCCTTTTTGGCGAAGAAAAAGAAAGTAAAGGGCTTTGCAGTCTGGAAGCCAGAGGCAAAACTGTTGAAAAACATTGGGAAGGTCAGTGTTTCTCCTTTTGGTCTTACGCTGTCCCCGAATCTGGTTATTGTCATTATGAATAAGGGGGCTGCGGTGTATGGCGGTGACGCTGCTGTTGCATGTTATGCAGTGGTGAGTTATGTTGTATGTGTAGCGCAGCTTTTGCTGCAGGGGATTGGAGATGGCGCACAGCCGTTGTTCAGCAGATTCAAAGGCTGCGGAAAAGAGAGAGAAGTGAGAAAAATCAGAACAATGGCTTATGGGTTTTCTTTGACAGTGGGTGTTTTCTGTATGATAAGTATGTATATTTTAAGAAGAAAGACAGCCCTGTTTTTTGGGGTTTCGGAACTTGTTGCCAATGATGTGGCTGAAACACTGCCGGTCTTTTGCGCCGGTTTTTTATTTCTGGCATTTTTAAGAGTGACCACGTCTTATTTTTACGCTGTGCGCAGCAATGTGTACGCTTATATACTGATATATGGAGAAATTATGCTGATTGCCTTCTTGACTGCTGCAGTACTGCCGCCTGTACTGGGAGTCCGTGGTGTCTGGGTGGCAGTTCCGGTGGCAGACGCCCTTTTGGTTCCGGTGGGGCTTTTTCTTCTTAGCAGAGAGAAAAAGGGAGGCAAAAGCCCCTATCAAGAACTTTGAAATTGTGCTATACTATAGACTATATATGAAGACAGAAAAGAATACGGAGGAAAGACTATGAGAATCGAGCAGGTTCCGGCTTATGAGCTGGTATTGATGCAGGATATCCCGGATATTCATTCAAAAGGTTATCTGCTGAAACATAAAAAAAGCGGTGCAAGAGTAATGCTTCTGGAAAACGATGATGACAATAAAGTGTTTAATATCGCTTTCCGCACCCCGCCTTCGGACAGCACAGGCGTGGCGCATATTCTGGAGCACAGCGTATTGTGCGGCTCTGAAAAATATCCGTTAAAAGACCCTTTTGTAGAGCTGGTAAAGGGTTCTTTGAATACCTTTTTAAATGCCATGACGTATCCGGATAAGACGATGTATCCGGTGGCCAGCTGCAACGAGCAGGATTTTAAAAATCTGATGCATGTGTATCTGGACGCAGTATTTTTCCCGAATATTTATGAAAAAGAGGAAATTTTCCGTCAGGAAGGCTGGCACTATGAACTGGAAGCGGAAGACGGCCCCATTACATTAAACGGTGTGGTTTACAATGAAATGAAAGGCGCTTTTTCCTCACCGGAGGACGTACTGGAAAGGGAAATTTTTAACTCCCTGTTTCCGGATACCCCCTATGGTGTAGAGTCCGGGGGTGACCCGAAATACATTCCCGAACTGAAGTATTCCGACTTCCTTTCTTTCCACAGCCGCTATTACCACCCGGCCAACAGCTATATTTATCTTTACGGAAACATGGATATGGAAGAACGGCTCAACTGGATGGACAAGGAATACCTGGGAAAATATGATGAAATTCCGGTACACTCGGAAATTCCCAGGCAGAATCCCTTTGAGGCGGTGCGGGAACTGGAAATGGAATATTCTATTACAGAAAATGAGCCGGAGGAAAATAACTCCTACCTCTCCTACAATGTGGTTGTTGGAGACAGTCTGGATGTGGAAACCTGTACAGCCTTTGAAGTGCTGGATTATACCCTTTTAAGTGCACCGGGGGCGCCTTTAAAGCAGGTGCTTTTAGACGAGGGAATCGGAAAGGATATTATGGGCTCTTATGAAGACGGTATCTATCAGCCTTTCTTTTCCATTGTAGCGAAAAATGCCAGACCTGAGGACAAGGAACGCTTTGTATCGCTGATTCAGAATACTCTGAAAGAGATTGTGAAAAACGGAGTAGACAAAAAAGCCATTGCGGCTGGTATCAATTATATGGAATTCCGTTTCCGGGAAGCAGATTTTTCCTCCTTCCCGAAAGGGCTGATGTACGGCATTGATGTATTTGACAGTTGGCTGTATGATGATAACAGGCCCTTTGACCATGTAATGCGTCTGGAGATTTTTGAAAAATTGAAAGCAAAGGCAGATACCGGATACTTTGAAGAACTGATTGAAAAATATCTGTTGGAGAATACCCATGCTTCTATTGTAGTGGTAAATCCCAAAAGAGGACTGGCTGCGGAAACGGACAAAAAGCTGGAAGAAAAACTGGCTTCTTATAAAGCCTCTTTAACCAAAGAGGAAATCCGCAAAATTGCCGCAGATACCAGACACTTAAAAGAATATCAGGACGAGCCGGAGACAGAGGAAGCTCTTCGCACTATTCCGCTGCTGAAAAGAAGCGATATCGGCACAGAGGCGGCAAAGCTTTACAATACAGAAAAGATAGTGGGGGATACCCGGATTCTTCACCACAATCTTTATACCAACGGCATAGGTTATCTGGACTTGCTCTTTGATACAAAACAGGTGCCCCAGGCTTTGATTCCGTATCTTGGAATTCTGAAATCTGTGCTGGGGTATGTGGATACAGAACATTACAAATATGGAGAATTGTTTAATGAAATCAATGCCGGAAGCGGCGGCATTGCCTTTGGAATCCAGGTATTCGGAGACGCAAAGGACAACCGAAAGACCACACATGTTATGGGTGTGCGGGCAAAAACGCTGTATAAGGACTTGCCTTTTGTCTTTGAAATGATAAAAGAAATCATTTGTACGTCCCATCTGGATGATGAAAAACGGCTGTACGAAATCCTTGCCAAGATGAAATCCAGACTGCAGATGAATCTGGCTTCTGCAGGACACAGCACAGCCGTTATGCGGGCGCTTTCCTATTTCTCTGAAAACTCCAATTTCCAGGAAAAGGTAGCGGGAATTGATTTCTATAAATTTGTAGATGAGATTGAAAAACACTTCCAGGATAAAAAACAGGAAGTCATTGCAAACCTCAAAGCATTGATGCAGTATGTTTTCAGACCGGAAAATCTGCTGGTCAGCTACACGGCAGATGAGAAGGGATATGCATATCTGGAAAAAGAGGTAGAGCAGTTAAAAGATACTCTTTACACCTGCCCCGTGGAAACAGGAGAGACGAAAGCACAGTTTGCAGTGAAAAATGAGGGTTTCAAAACTTCCGGACAAGTACAGTATGTGGCAGCAGCAGGAAATTTTGCAGAGGCAGGTTTTTCATATACTGGCGCGCTTCGGATTTTGAAAGTGATGTTAAGCTATGAATATCTTTGGATGAATATTCGTGTAAAAGGCGGCGCATATGGCTGTATGAGCTCCTTCAGGAGAAACGGAGACGGATTTTTGGTATCTTACCGTGACCCGAATCTTACAAAGACTCTGGAGGTGTTCAAAAAGACCGGTGAGTTTATCCGCTCTTTTGAGGCAGATGAAAGAGAGATGACAAAATATATCATTGGAACTATCAGTGAACTGGATACACCTCTGACACCGTCCGCTAAGGGAAATATGTCTTTAAATGCCTGGTTTTCCAATCTGACGGAAGAGGACTTACAAAAAGAACGAATAGAAATATTACGTGCACAGCCAGAGGATATACGTCGCCTGGCAGGAATTGTAGACGCCATGATGGAACAGAACCGTATCTGTGTTATTGGCAGCGAAGAGAAAATAGAACAGGAGAGAAAGGTGTTTGGAGAGGTCAGACACTTACTGTAAAAAGGAGAAAGTATGAACGCAGATTTTAAATCGGGCTTTGCAGCCATTATAGGCAGGCCCAATGTGGGAAAATCCACGCTGATGAATCATTTAATCGGGCAGAAGATTGCCATTACGTCCAGAAAACCCCAGACTACCAGAAATAAAATTCAGACGGTTTATACAGATGAGCGGGGGCAGGTGGTATTTCTGGATACACCGGGAATTCATAAGGCCAAAAACAAGCTGGGAGAATATATGGTAAATGTTGCCCAGAGAACTTTTAAAGATGCAGATGTGATTTTGTGGCTGGTAGAGCCAACCAACTTCATCGGCGCAGGAGAGCGTCATATTGCAGAGCAGCTGAAGCTGTGCAAACTGCCGGTGCTTCTGGTTATCAACAAGGTGGATACCGTAAAGAAAAGCGATGTTGCAGGCTTTATTGAAGCATACCGCAATATCTGCAATTTTGCCGAAATTGTGCCGGTTTCGGCGCTTCGTTCCCAGAATCTGGATACCCTTCTGGAATGTATTTTTAAATACCTGCCCTATGGTCCGCAGTTTTATGATGAGGACACTGTGACAGACCAGCCACAGAGGCAGATTGTGGCTGAAATGATTCGGGAGAAAGCTTTGCGAACACTGGACGAAGAAATTCCTCACGGAATTGCTGTGACCATTGACCGGATGAAAGAACGCCCTCAGGGAAATCTGGTGGATATTGATGCCACCATTATCTGCGAACGGGATTCTCATAAGGGAATTATCATAGGAAAACAGGGCGCTATGCTGAAAAAAATCGGAAGTGCAGCCCGGTTTGAAATTGAAAAAATGCTGGATATGAAAGTAAATCTGAAACTCTGGGTGAAGGTAAAGAAGGACTGGAGAGACAGCGATTATCTGATTAAAAACTTTGGATACGACAAGAAGGAAATCTGATGAGCGATTTCATAACCGTGACCGGCATGGTACTGTCTGCCATGCCTATTGGAGAATATGACAAAAGGCTGGTGATTCTTACAAAGGAGAGAGGGAAAATCACCGTGTTTGCCAAGGGGGCCAGAAGGCAGAACAGCCCCCTTCTGGCTGTGGCAAATCCCTTTGTCTTTGGCTCTTTCTTCTTGTATGAGGGGCGGACTTCTTATCAAATGCGTTCTGCTTCTGTGCAGGAGTATTTTTCGGAACTGGCTTCCATACAGCCAGGTGTGTACTATGGCTTTTACTTTCTGGAACTGGCAGAGTATTATTCCAGTGAAAATATGGACGAGAAGCAGATGTTGAATCTGCTGTATGTAACGTTAAAAGCACTTATGCGGCAGCAGATGGATAACCAGTTGATACGCTATATTTTTGAATTGAAGGTTATGACTATAAATGGAGAATATCCCTCGGTTTTTGCTTGCCGAGACTGTGGGAGCACGGAAAATATCTGTTGGTTTTCTGTGGAACAGTCCGGTGTTTTTTGCGAAAAATGCGGGCAGGTGGAAAAGGGATTGATACATATCAGTCCGTCAGCGCTCTATACCCTGCAGTTTATTATTGCGGCGAAGCTGGAAAAACTGTATTCTTTTACCGTGAGTAAGGAAGTGTTGGAAGAGGTGGGAAGAGTCATGCGGGCATACCGGAAACGGTATGTGGAGAAGGAGTTTAAGAGTCTGGAAATATTGAGATTAATGGTGTAGATTTGCCGGAATATGGAAACAAAATTGACGCAGGAAACAGTATTTTTATTAGATATTTCCTGCGTCAATTTATATTTGTATATTATTTCTTCCCGTTAAAGCAGTAAGTACATACCTTGCACGGCTCAATATTAATAGAGGCCAGCAAATCGTCCAGACGATGGAAATGCAGAGTTGTAAAGTTTAACTGTCTTCCAATCTCTTCCAGCATTTCTTTATAATTCCGGGAATCCGGATCAGCGTAGGTATCCAGCACTTCACGGCTGACATTTTCCCCTTCTCTTGCCGCAATGATTCTTCTGGTAATCAAATCCATTTCGGATTTGGAACGAGAGAAGTTCAGGAATGGACAGCCAAAAAGGAGCGGCGGGCAGGCCGGGCGGATATGGACCTCCTTGGCACCGCTGTTGTACAAAAATTCTGTAGTTTCCCGAAGCTGTGTACCGCGGACAATGGAGTCATCAATGAGCAGCAGACTGCGGTTCTTGATTAAGGCTTCTACAGGAATCAGTTTCATTCTGGCAATCAGGTTTCTCTGCTCCTGTCGGGTGGGCATAAAGGAACGTGGCCAGGTTGGTGTATATTTAATAAAAGGGCGGGAGAACGGAATACCAGACTCATTGGCATAACCGATGGCATGGGCAATACCGGAATCCGGAACACCGGCGACAAGGTCAGGGTTAACATCATCTCTCTGGGCGTCTCTTTCAGCTAACTTTTTTCCACATTCATAGCGCATGTTCTCAACATTTACACCTTCGTAAGTAGAAGTGGGATAACCATAATATACCCATAAGAAAGAACAGATTTTCATCTCATTCAAAGGCTGTGACACGGTTTCCACACTTTCTGGTGTCAGAAAAACAATCTCTCCGGGACCCAGTTCACGCAGGGTTTCGTAGCCCAGATTCAGATAGGCAAAGCTTTCAAAAGAAACACAGTGTGCACCGTCTTTTTTTCCGATAATCACAGGAGTACGTCCCATACGGTCTCTGGCTGCATAGATTCCCTTTGGCGTCAAAACCAGAAGAGTCATGGAACCATCAATCAATTCCTGGGCATAGCGGATACCTTCCACAATAGTTGCCTGCTGGTTGATTAAGGAGGCAACCACTTCTGTGGGATTAATACTGCCGCCGCTCATTTCCAAAAAGTGTGTGCAGCCGTTTTTGTAAGAAATATCCACCAGCTCGTCCATATTGTTGATTTTTCCTACTGTAGTAATAGCAAAGCTTCCCAGATGAGACTGAACCAGAAGAGGCTGCGGCTCGTTGTCAGAAATACAGCCGATACCGGTGTTTCCTTCCAGTTCGTCCAAGTCTCTGTCAAATTTGGTACGAAACGGTGTATTCTCAATGTTGTGAATTGTGCGGCTGAATCCATTTGGGCCGTATACTGCCATACCGCCGCGTCTGGTTCCCAGATGAGAATGATAGTCTGTTCCAAAAAATAAGTCCAAAGTACAGCTTGCTTTAGAAGTTACTCCAAATATTCCACCCATTGTAGTTCTCCTTTTCTTGCATAACAAATTTTAGTATACGCTTTATTATATACTTTGCTTTCGGGGTTCGTAAAGTGATTTACCAAAAGTTTTTGACTTCGCAAGGGAGAAAAAATAGTGTATAATAAAAAGAAAGATGTGCAAAAAGACAAGAAAAGGAGACAGCTAATGAAATTTATTTCGTGGAACGTAAATGGACTGCGCGCATGTGTGCAGAAAGGATTTACCGAATATTTTCAGGAATCAGATGCGGACTTTTTCTGCCTTCAGGAAACAAAGCTGCAGGAGGGACAGATAGATTTTGCCCCGCAAGGATATTTCTGCTATTGGAATTATGCGGTGAAAAAAGGTTATTCAGGAACAGCCATTTTTACGAAAAAGGAGCCTCTTACCGTGGCTTATGGCATAGGAATAGAAGAACATGACCAGGAGGGCCGTGTGATTACCCTGGAATATGAAAACTTTTATATGGTGACAGTCTATACACCCAACTCTCAAAGCGAACTGGCAAGGCTGGATTACCGCATGAAGTGGGAGGATGATTTCAGGACTTATGTAAAGAAATTAGATGAAAAAAAGCCCGTGATTATGTGTGGGGATTTGAATGTGGCACATCAGGAAATCGACTTGAAAAATCCCAAAACAAACAGGAGAAATGCAGGTTTTACCGACGAAGAAAGAGGTAAATTTACAGAATTTCTGGAAAGCGGATTCACAGATACCTTCCGTTATTTTTATCCGGAAGAGACAGGCATTTATTCCTGGTGGTCTTATCGTTTTAGAGCAAGAGAGAAGAACGCGGGCTGGCGTATTGACTACTTTTGCACCTCCAAAAGACTGGAGGGCAGGTTGGTCAGTGCAGCTATTCACACAGAAATTTTCGGCTCAGACCATTGCCCTGTAGAAGTACAGATAGATGTGGAATAAAGATATGGAAAAAGAGCGAATACAATTAACACAATTTGCAAAAAGCGCAGGCTGTGCTGCCAAACTTTCCCCTCAGATTCTGGCAGAAGTTGTGGGAAAGCTTCCGAATTTTCAGAATGAAAACCTTTTGGTAGGGGTGGAAACTTCAGACGACGCGGCCGTGTACCGGATTTCGGAAGATCTGGCTATGATTCAGACTTTGGACTTTTTTCCGCCTATGGTAGACGACCCTTATATATTTGGACAGATTGCAGCAGCCAATGCGTTAAGCGATATTTATGCCATGGGCGGAGAACCGAAGCTGGCGCTGAATATAGTGGCTTATCCAAACTGCCTGGGTGCAGAGGTACTGGGAGAAATTCTGGCAGGCGGGGCAGATAAAGTAAAGGAGGCAGGAGCGGTTCTGGCGGGAGGACATTCTATCAATGATGAAGAACCCAAGTATGGGATGTCTGTTACAGGATTTGTACAACCGGGAAAAATCTGGAAAAACCAGGGTGCATGCCCAGGGGATGTGCTGATTCTTACAAAACCGCTGGGGACAGGTCTGGTGAACACGGCAGTGAAAGCAGAATTGGCTTCAGAATATGCCAGGAAAAAAGTAATTGAAAGTATGACGACTCTGAATAAAAAGGCCAGAGATGTGTTTCAGAATTTTCCCATTCATTGCTGTACTGACGTGACGGGCTTCTCTCTGGCAGGACATGGCCTGGAAATTGCCAAAGCCAGTGAAGTGACATTGGAAATATGGGCGGACAGACTGCCGATTCTTCCGGGGGCTTTAGACTATGCGGCTATGGGACTGGTGCCGGAGGGAACTTATCGAAATAAGCGGTACCAAAAGCCTGAAGTTCTGCTGGAAGGCGGCATAGAAGAGGCCATGGAGGACTTGATTTTTGACCCTCAGACTTCCGGCGGCCTTTTGATAAGCGTGGAGGAAAAATACGCAGAGACTATATTGGAAGCCCTGAAAAACAGGGAAATGGAGACACCTTTTGCTGTAATCGGCAGGGTTGTCAAAAAGCAGGAAGTTTTTATAAAAATCAGAAAAACAGGAGCAGAAAAATGATTTATCTGGACAATGCGGCCACGACACTCACTAAGCCTTTATGTGTAAAACAGGCGGTTTTTGATGCCATGGACAGACTGGGCAACAGTTCCAGAGGTATGCACGGACCTGCGTTGGAGGCAGCCAGGGACATCTATGGGGCAAGGGAAAAGGCAGCTGCCTTTTTCGGAGTCCAGGGTGCTGACCGGATTGTATTTACCAGCAACGCCACAGAGGCTCTGAATATTGCCATAGAAGGGGCGGTAAAGCCGGGCATGCATGTGATTACCACAGAAGCAGAACATAATTCCGTACTTCGCCCTCTGTACAGAAAAGCTCAAAAAGGCGTGAAACTTACCATTGCAAAAGCAGATAAAAAGGGCAGGATTTCGCTGGAGGATATAGAAAAAGCCGTGAACCCGGATACTGCATGGGTGTTTTGCACCCACGCCTCCAATGTCACGGGAAATCTCTTGCCTCTTGCTCAAATCGGCTCCATGTGCAGGGAAAAAGGCATACATCTGGCCGCAGATATATCTCAGACAGGAGGCTGTATTCCCATAAATATGGAGAAAATGGGCATAGAACTGCTGTGCTTTACCGGACATAAAGGGCTGTTGGGACCTCAGGGAACCGGAGGGCTCTGTGTGAGTCCAAACCTTACGCTTCCTCCTTTTAAAGTGGGAGGAAGCGGTATCCGGTCTTTTGAGAAAATGCATCCTTCGGTGATGCCGGAGGCGCTGGAAGCGGGAACGGCAAATGGACACGGAATTGCCGGATTGTCTGCGGCTTTTGACTTTCTGAAAGAAACAAAAGTAGAGAATATCCAGAAGCATGAAAGCCGCTTGATGGGGATTTTCTATGAACAGGTGAAGAAGATTTCCGGTGTCACGGTATATGGAGATTTTGAAACAAAAGACAGAGCGGCAGTGGTTTCTTTGAATATCCGGGATTATGATTCCAAAGAGATGGGAGATGTGCTCTGGCAGGAATATGGCATTGCCGTCCGGGCAGGGATACACTGTGCACCGCTGATACATAGGGCTTTGGGGACAGAGCAGCAGGGAACCGTCCGCTTTTCCTTCTCTTGGTTCAATACGGAGGAGGAAGCGCTGCAGGCGGCATGGGCAGTAAAAAAACTGGCATTTTAGGGAAAGGCGGGGTAAAGTTTATGAAAGCAGTCATTTTTCATATTGATGTAAACAGTGCTTTTCTGTCCTGGGAGGCAGTATACCGCTTGAAAGAGCAGGGCGGCACCGTGGATTTGCGGGAGATTGCCAGCGCCGTAGGAGGAGATAAGAGCAAACGGCGGGGGATTATTCTGGCAAAATCACTGTCCG
Source organism: Candidatus Blautia stercoravium (assembly GCA_019114495.1). Taxonomy (GTDB): domain Bacteria; phylum Bacillota; class Clostridia; order Lachnospirales; family Lachnospiraceae; genus Blautia; species Blautia stercoravium. The sequence continues at coordinate 17,147 of DXFK01000080.1, read as the reverse complement.
CCAAGGCCTGCGGTGTACGAACCGGAGAGCCGCTGACAGATGCTCTAAAAAAGTGTCCTGGGCTTACGGTAGTTCCGGCTCACCATGCCATGTACCGTCAGTATTCCTCCAGATTTATGGAGATTCTCCGGGAGTACAGCCCGGATGTAGAGCAGTACAGCATTGATGAGGCATTTATGGATATGAGTGGGATGGAGCATTTAATTGGCGACCCGGTGGCCTTTGCTCACAAGCTGAAAAACCGCATCAGCAGAGAACTGGGATTTACAGTAAATATAGGCATTTCCGATAAGAAATACTTGGCAAAAATGGCCTCGGACTTTGAAAAACCGGACCGGGTGCATACACTTTTTCAGAAAGAAATTCAGAAAAAAATGTGGCCGCTGCCTGTGTCTGAACTGCTGTTTGTAGGATATGCTACAGAACAGGTATTGAAAAAACTGGGGATTTATACTATCGGAGAATTGGCCTGTACAGATGTTGAAATCCTGAAGCACCATCTGAAAAAACAGGGGGAAAGTATCTGGAATTTTGCCAATGGCAGGGATTCCTCTCTGGTGGAAAGCGATGCCCAGGGAAATAAAGGATACAGCAACAGCACCACTATTGCTTTTGATGTTACAGAAGAAAGCACAGCCAAAATGGTGCTTCTTTCTCTTTGCGAAACCGTCTCTTCCCGCCTTAGAAAAGATGAGGCCAGAGCAGAGGTTGTGTCTGTTTCCATTCGGAATTTTGAAATGAAAACCGTATCACACCAAAAGGTTATGCAGTCCCCCACTAATCTGACGGGAGAGATTTACGAAGCGGTCTGTCAGTTGTTTGAGGAACTGTGGGACGGGACGCCCATACGGCTTTTGGGAGTACACACCAGCAAAGTATCCAGAGAGGAAAGGGGACGCCAGCTCAGTCTTTTTGACACCACAGACTATGAAAAAATGGAAAAAATGGACCAGGCTGTGGACGAAATCCGAAAAAAATTTGGCAGTAATTCTATTATGAGGGCCTCATTTCTGGACAATCCCAAAGTGGAAAATATGGCGGGAGGACATCCGGACGGACGGCAGGTGGATTTAAAAACATTAAGGGAGAAGCAGGAAAAACATGAGTGAAATCAGAGAAGAATTTTTCAATGGATACTGCAAAAATTATGATATGGCAAGAACGGCCATAGGAGAATTTGAGCAGGGAGAAAAAGGCTTTGTGCTGGACAGAATCGACTGCGATTACGGTGTTTGTCCTCACAGTAAAGACTGTGAAATGATGAAAAAAGTGTTTGTATTTTTACAGGATTTAAATCAATAAAAGGGAAAGAAGGGGAAGAAAATATGTTGAATATAAGAGATATCAGGGAAGAAGACAGACAGGAATTTTTTGCCATGGCAAAGGAGTTTTATGGCGGTCCAGCCTGCGACCATAATATACCGGAGGAACATTTTGAACGTACGCTGCAGGAGTGTCTGAAAAGCCGTGGATACTCCAGAGTTTTGATGTTGGAAGACGAGACAGGCGTGGCTGGATACTTTCTCCTTGCCATTACCTGGAGTAACGAAGCCGGAGGCATGGCAATCTGGCTGGAGGAGTTATTCTTTAAGAGCAGCTGCAGGGGAAAAGGATATGGAACCCAAGTATTTGCATGGGTAGAAAAAGAATACCCCCAGGCGAAACGTTTCCGCCTGGAGGCCACTTACAGTAACCAGAGAGCCATTGCCTTATATGACCGTCTGGGATATAAAGAACTGCACTACTATCAGATGATAAAGGACCGTCCGTAGCGGTTGGCCGATTCAGACTTGCCGGGCAGCCAGGATTCGTCTCACATCTGGTACTGCGGTAAGGAGGGGGTAGAGAATCAGCGCCAGAATCAGTCCGCTTACTCCCTGAATCAGATTTGCGGGGATACTGGCTGCAGCTCCTGCACCGTACAGGAAGTATTCAAAAATAAAATAGCCTCCAGATACCAGTATAATATCCAGGATACCGCCGGCTGCAACCCCTGCATAAGGGTGTTTTCCGGTGCTGGAGAGCTTTCTGTAGACAAAAGCGGAGGTTATGGCCACCAGTCCTTTTATGAGCAGGGTAACCGGTACATAAGTCAGATAACCGCCCAGAAGGTCAGACATACAGGAACCAATGCCGGCAGCCAGGAATCCGTAGAGAGGACCCAGAACAATACCGGAAAGAATGACAATAGCGTCTCCGGGGTGAATATATCCCCCTGTCCCTGGTGTGGGAATCCGGATAGACATGGTAGCCACGCAGCAGAGGGCTGCGAAAAGAGCAGTTAAAACAAGTTTTTTCGTGTTAAGATTCATACAATCAGCCTTCCTTTCCAATTCGTTTTTCCCACTATACTGCAAAACTGGTATTTGATAAATATCCAGTTTTGAATTATTTAGCCATGCCAGTGTCGAAAAAGCCTGCGGCATTGGACATCTGGATATTTCCTTGTGTCCAATGCCGCAGGCTTTATAAAACCGCTTATTCACGAAAGATAAGGGAATTGTCGGTCATGGAATCAATGATAGCCAGAGATTCCACCCGGATTCCTTTTTCTCTCAGCAAATCACCACCGTGCTGGAATCCTTTTTCAATTACAATGCCGGTACCCTCCAGAACGGCTCCGGAATTGTGGACAATTTCAATCAGCCCGTTTAAAGCGCAGCCATTGGCCAGAAAGTCATCAATAATCAGTACATGGTCGTCTGCATTTAAAAACTTCTTGGAAAGAATGACGTCGTAGACCTTCTTATGTGTGAAGGATTCAATTTTTGTACAGTACATTTCCCCGTCCAGATTCAGACTCTGCGCTTTTTTGGCAAAGACAACAGGCACGTTGAAGTACTGGGCTGCAATGCAGGCAATGCCGATACCGGAAGCCTCAATGGTGAGAATTTTGGTGACAGGTGCATCGGCATAAATTCGTTTGAACTCTTTTCCTATCTCATTGATAAGGGGAATATCCATCTGATGATTGAGAAAACTGTCTACTTTCAGAATGTTTCCCGGTTTTACAATTCCATCTTTTAAAATGCGTTCCTTTAAAAGCTGCATTTGTGATTCCTCCTGTGTTTTCGATAAATACCATAATACGATATATTTTGCGGATTAGCAATTTCTTTTTTTGCTTTTTTCTAAAAAGTGTACAAGAGGTAGACTTTCTGTTGTGGTATGGTGTAAAATGGAGTAATAAAGTCAAATTATTCAGGAGGAAAAACAAATGAAGGAATACGAAGTCATTCGGGAGATGTTTAATCTCTGTCCCGGAAATCAGATGAGAGATATATTTATAGAAGAAATAGAACTTCCCGACCAGGCGGATTTGGAAAGCTATGTAAGGGAAAAGTTTAAAAATGAAGAGCAGTTGACCATTGAACGGACGGAAAAAGAGGACGGCAGTGTAGTCTTTGATGTAATGACTGCGGCCATCCATCAGCGCTACACCTTTTCCCGGTTTTGAAGCTTTTAAACATTGCTTTTTCGGCAAGGTCTGTTATAATGAAGTGAGTGCGAGAAAGGAGGAGCAGGATATGGAGCAACATCGGAAGCATCATCAGGAACACACCCATGTGCTGGAAGATGGAACCGTAGTGACTCACAGCCACGGGCATACCCACAGCCATGCGCATACCAAAGCAGTGCTGAATCGTCTTTCCCGCGCAATCGGCCATTTGGAATCTATTCGCCGTATGGTGGAAGAAGGCAGGGACTGCAGCGAGGTGCTGATACAGCTTTCTGCAGTGAAATCAGCGATTAATAATACGGGAAAAGTAATTCTTCAGGACCATATCGAACACTGTATCGTAGACGCCATCGAACACGGAGATACAGAAGCTTTGGAAGAATTAAATAAAGCCATTGACCGTTTTATGAAATAATACAGAAAACAAAGATACCAGGAGGAAAAGTCATGAGTGAAGAAAAAAAACAATGTGACAGCAAGACCTGCAGCAAAGAAAGCTGTGCAGGCTGCAGCAGTGCCAAAGGAGGCGGAATCCCCAAGGAAACTCTGAATGTCCATTCCAGCATTAAAAAGGTTATTGGAGTTGTCAGTGGAAAAGGCGGCGTGGGAAAATCCTTTGTCACCGCATCTCTGGCAAATGAAATGGCATACCGGGGATACAAAGTGGGCATTATGGACGCCGATATTACCGGACCTTCCATTCCGAGAATGTATGGATTAAAAGGTACAGCAGTAGCAGATGAAAGCGGCATTTATCCAATGGAGACAGGCAATGACATTAAGGTTATGTCCATTAACCTTCTGCTTCCGCAGGAGGATGCTCCCGTTATCTGGAGAGGTCCGATTCTGGCCAATATGGTAAAACAGTTCTGGACAGATGTGGTGTGGGGCGACCTGGACTATTTGTTCGTAGACATGCCGCCGGGAACAGGCGACGTCCCGCTGACCGTATTCCAGTCTTTGCCCATTGATGGTATTGTCATTGTATCTTCACCTCAGGATTTGGTACAGATGATTGTGAAAAAGGCTTATAATATGGCGAAAATGATGAATGTACCTGTATTGGGACTGGTAGAGAACTACAGCTATGTGAAATGTCCGGACTGCGGAAAAGCCATCTATGTGTTCGGAGAAAGCAAAGTAGACGCGGCAGCAGCCGAGGTACAGGTTCCGGTTATGGGCAAGATGCCTTTAGATCCGGAGATGGCAGCAGCCGTAGACGCCGGCCAGTTTGCAGGCGTGGTCAATACTTATCTGGGAGATGTGGAGAAATATCTGCCTTAAGGTGCTGTATCTTCCCATAAATAACAGAAAAAACACAGAAAAATCAAGCGGAAAAGAATCGGTATTCACATAAGTAACCGGTTCTTTTTTGCGTTTTTTAAGGGTTTTTGAAAAAAATCATGAAAATGGAGAGAATATATGTTAAGAAAATGTAAAAAATAACAAAAAAACGGAAGAGAACTGGTACTACCAGATAGGGCGGAATTTGTTGACAAATGGCAAATTCAGTGTAATAATACCGATAATGCAGAAAGAAGAATGCTGCAGACCGGATAATTTTTCTGAATCTTAACAGATAGAAAGGATGATTGTTTTATGGTAGAGCGCAAAATTAAACTGACTGCAAAAGAAGATGTAAAAGAATTTGTCAACGAAGCCAGCAAATGTGATTTTGATATTGACATATTTTATAACAGAGTAATTATTGACGCAAAATCAATCTTAGGTGTCCTGAGCATGGATTTGACAAGAATTCTTACCGTAAGATGCAATGGCCACGACGAGAAATTTAACAGCTACCTGGATAAATTTGCTGTTGCATAAAATTTTATTATGAGTATTGGAGCCCAGTATAACAAATATTCGCAATCTTGTACTGTCTAAGACCGCTTTTCCTTCGGGAAGAGCGGTTTTTTTGACGTACACACAGGCTGGTGTTATAATGGTGGGTATGATGAATAAAGAAAAAGAAGTGATTAAAATTTCAGTCCGCAATTTGGTGGAATTTATTCTGCGGAGCGGAAATCTGGACAACCGAAGAACCTTTCAGGCAGACAGGGATGCTATGACCAAAGGCAGCAAAATACACCGGAAAATCCAAAAACAGACGAAGGCTTCTTACCGGGCGGAGGTGCCGTTGAAATGGGAGCAGGAATATGAGGAATTTGTTATTGCCGTGGAAGGCCGGGCAGACGGTATTATAGAAGAAGAGGAACACCGAGCCATTGATGAAATTAAGGGTGTTTATATGGATTTGCAGTTTCTGGAAGAGCCTGTACTGGTACACAAAGCACAGGCTATGTGTTATGCATATTTTTATGCAAGTCAGAATCGTCTGGAAGAGATTGAGGTGCAGATGACCTACTGTCACCTGGAATCAGAAGAAATCAAGCGTTTTCAGGAGACCTTTACCCACAGCTATCTGAAGAATTGGTTTGAAGATCTGATAAATGAATATTATAAATGGGCAGAATTTCAGTATCACAGGCAGATTGCCCGAAGAGAATCTATGGAAGGGCTGGAGTTTCCATATCCTTACCGGGAGGGACAGCGCAGTCTGGTGTCTGGGGTGTATCACACTATGGCGGCCGGACGGCAGCTCTTTATACAGGCGCCTACGGGAATCGGCAAGACCATGGCGGCCGTTTTTCCCGCCGTCCGGGCCGTAGGAGCAGGATATGGAGACAAAATTTTTTACCTGACAGCAAAGACCATTACCAGAACCGTGGCGGAAGAAGCCTTTGCCATTTTAAAAAGCAAAGGGCTTTCCTACAAAACACTGACCATCACTGCCAAGGATAAGCTTTGCTTCAGAGGAGACGGGGAATGTAATCCTGAAAAATGTCCTGTGGCCAAGGGACATTTTGACCGGGTGAATGACGCAGTGTTTGAGATTCTGCAGGAAAAGGATACATATCTGCGGGAGGACCTTCTTTTGCAGGCAGAGAAGTATCAGGTGTGCCCTTATGAGATGTGCCTGGACATTTCTACATGGACGGATGCCATTATCTGTGACTACAACTATGTCTTTGACCCCAAAGTGCATTTAAAACGATTTTTCGGTGACGGTGTGAAGGGAGATTACCTTTTTCTCATAGATGAAGCTCATAATCTGGTGGACAGGGGAAGAAAGATGTACAGCGCCACGCTCTGCAAAGAGGATTTTCTGGAAACCGCCAAGGCCGTAAAGAGTCACAGCGTCCGACTTTTCCGGGTTTTGAACCGGTGTAATAAGCTGATGCTGGAATACAAAAGAGAATGTGACAACTATGAGGTGTTGGAAAATATCGGAGGGCTTTCCCTGCAGCTTATGAATTTGTTGGGGGAAATGGAAAATTTCCTGGAGAAAGAGCATGAGGAAAAGGTGCAGAAGGCTGTGCTGGAATTTTCTTTTGAAGTGCGTCATTTTCTGAATATGTATGAACTGACCGATGAAAATTATGTGATTTATACCCATTACGGTGAGGAGAGCAGATTTTTGCTGACCTTGTTCTGCGTCAATCCAAGGAAAAATCTGCAGGAATGTATGAGCAAGGGCAGAGGAACTGTATTTTTTTCTGGGACGTTTCTGCCGCTTTTGTATTACCGTTCCCTGTTCAGTATGCGGGACGATGACTATGCCATCTGTGCAAACTCCCCATTTCCCAGGGAGCATTTAAAAGTGCTGGTTGCCAATGATGTGAGCAGTAAATACACCAGAAGGGAACAGTCCGAATATGAGCGGATAGCAGCGTATCTTCTGCAGATGGTTTCTGCGAAGAAAGGAAATTATCTGGTATTCTTTCCCTCTTACCGCATGTTGGAGGATATTCATGCTATTTTTCAAGAACAGGCAGAGCAGGCAGGGCTTTTGGTGCAGTGCATCTGCCAGACAGGCGGCATGTCAGAGCAGGAGAGAGAAGAATTTCTGGCCTCTTTTGAGGAGGAACAGAGCGCTGCTCTGGTGGGGTTCTGCGTTATGGGCGGTATTTTTTCAGAGGGAATAGACCTTACAGGAGAGAAACTTATCGGGGCAGCCATTATCGGCACAGGTCTTCCGCAGGTGGGCTGTGAGCGGGAAATTCTGAAGGAGTATTATGACAGAAAGGACCGGATGGGATTTGCCTATGCCTACCGTTATCCGGGCATGAACAAGGTGCTCCAGGCAGCCGGAAGAGTGATTCGGACAAAGGAAGATAAAGGCGTGGTGCTGCTTTTGGATGAACGGTTTTTGCAGAGAGCTTACCGGGAGTTGTTTCCCTCAGAGTGGCAGCATTATGAGGTCTGCACAGCAGCTAATGTGGGAGAAAAAATCAAAAGATTCTGGGGAGAAAATATCTGAAACGCTTGCTCTTTTAAAGAGCGGGGCTTATAATGAGGAAAAAGAAAATTCAGAAAACGAGGAGACAGAACATGAAAGTAATCAGTACAGAAAAAGCACCTGCAGCAATTGGACCTTACTCACAGGCTATGGCCATAAACGGTATGGTATTTACCTCTGGCCAGATTCCTTTAAATCCTGCAACCGGTGAAATTATGGGAACCTCGGTAGAGGAGCAGGCAGAGCAGGTTATGAAAAATCTGGGAGAAGTGTTGAAGGCAGCGGGAAGCAGCTATGAGAAAGCTGTGAAGACAACCTGTTTTCTGGCAGATATGGGAGATTTTGGCGCTTTTAATGAGGTTTACGGAAAATATTTTACCGGAAAACCGGCCCGTTCCTGTGTGGCTGTGAAAACACTGCCAAAGAACGTGCTGTGTGAGGTGGAGGTTATCGCTGAAATCTAAAGGGGGAAAGTTGTTTATGAAATACAGAAAAATACTTCTGATTGCTTCGGCGCTGGTACTTTTAGGTGCAGCAGGCTGTGGGAAAAAAGAAACAACCTCCACAGAGAAGCAAAAAGAAACCGTGCAGGAAGAGGTACAGGAGGATAAATCCCAGTCTGTAGAAGGGGCAGAAGTGAAGCAGGAAGAGATACCTGCCAATCAGAACCTGCTTACCGGACTGGCTGATTTATCAGAAGGCGCCATTGGCAAGCGACCAGTGGCGGTTATGGTCAACAATGTGCAGAAAGCAATGCCTCAGTACGGCGTGGCTCAGGCTGATGTGATTTTTGAAATTCCTGTAGAAGGAGATGCCACCAGATTTATGGCGCTGTACGGAGACTACACCAAAGTACCGCAAATCTGCCCTATCCGAAGCTGCCGTTATTACTTCCCGGCTTTATCCCAGGGCTTTGACGCCTTCTATGTCAACTGGGGAATTGATGATACCATAGCAGATTATCTGGAAGCCTTGGACTTAGATCAGATTGAAGGAATTACCAATACCGGCGGACTGTTTGGAAGAGACCAGGAGAAATTAAACCAGGGGTATTCTCTGGAGCACACCGGTTACTTTGACGGAACCAAACTTCCGGCTTATATTGAAGCAAACCATCTGCGAACAGACTTAAAAGAGGATAAAAAAGGAACGGCCTTTTCCTTTAACGGGATGGAGGAGCAGGTGAAACCGGAGGGAAAGGACTGCACCAGCGTGGATATTCAGTTTGGCGCACAGTCTTCCCAGTTTACCTATGATGCAGAGAAAAAGGTATACTTAAAGCAGATTAACAATACCCCTCAGACGGACGGAAAGACAGGAGAGCAGTTGGCTTTTACCAATGTATTTGTATTGGAAACCGACATTTCTGTAAGAGATGAGGTGGGGCATAAGGAACTGGACTGGGATGGTTCTGAAAAATCCAAAGGTTATTATGTATCAAACGGAGGTGTTCAGGAAATCCACTGGTCTAAGGAAAGTAATAACGAGGAGTCCTATCTGTCTTTCTATGACCAGTCCGGTAAAGAAATCAAGCTGAACAGAGGAAAAACGTATATTGCTTTAAACTATAAGGATAAAGCATCTTTTCAGTAAAAAACAGGCAGGCGGAGTTATCCCATGAGTATTTATGGGGCAGCCCCGTCTGTTTTCAAGTATAGACAGGAGGCGTGTATGGAAAAGAAATCAATTTTGAGCAATAAATATTACCTGTATCTTACAGAATTTTTTGCAGGTATGGCGGTTATGGCTGTGGAACTGGGGGCCAGCAGACTTTTGGCTCCTTATTTCAGTTCTTCCCAGATTGTGTGGACCATTATTATCGGAACAATTATGATAGCTATGGCTCTGGGAAATATCTGGGGCGGACGAAGCGCAGACAAAGACCCAAATCCGGACCGTCTGTACAGAAGAATTTTAATCGCTGCGGTATGGATTGCCCTGATTCCCGTGGTGGGAAAATATATTATTCTGGGCGTATCCGGACTTCTGATATTTACGGTGAGCAACAATTTTCTGATTCTTGCGGCTTTTGCAGCCTGTATGATTATTTTTGTATTTCCGCTGTTTCTGCTGGGAACGGTTACCCCTTCTCTGGCTAAGTACACGGTGGACAGCCTGGAAGACAATGGGAAGATTGTGGGAACTTTAGGCGCATTCAATACCATTGGAAGCATTATCGGAACCTTTTTTCCTACCTTTGTCACCATTCCGGCCGTGGGAACGGCGATTACTTTTCTGATTTTTTCCGGTGTACTGCTGGTGCTTGCTCTGATTTATTTCATCCAGACAGGAAAGAAGAAACGCAGCTGTGCGGCAGCCCTTGTGGTTTTTCTCTTGTGTGCAGTGCTGGGAAACCGCAGTCATTTTGCATTCTGGGAGCAGGATCTTTTATATGAAGGGGAGTCTGTTTACAATTATCTGCAGGTAAAAGAAACGAAAGAAAATGTGGTGTTGTCTACCAATGTGCTCTTTGGCGTGCAGTCTGTCATGCAGAAAGAAAAAGGGCTAACCGGTATGTATTACGACACGGCCATGGCTGCGCCTCTGATGGCAGATACCGGGGAGAAAGAGAACTTGGAAGTATTGATCCTGGGTATGGGAAGCGGGACTTATGCCAGACAGTGCCAGGCCTATTTCCACAATCTGTCCATGGAGGGTGTGGAGATTGATCAGAAGATTACAGATCTTTCCAGAGAATATTTTGATCTGCCGGAAAATGTAAAGGTGACGACTTATGACGGGAGAGCCTATCTTCAGGCAGTAGATAAAAAATACGATGTGATTATGGTGGACGCTTACCAGGATATTACCATTCCTTTTCAGATGTCCAGCAGGGAATTTTTTACCCTTGTGAAGGAACATCTGCATACAGACGGAGTTATGGTGGTCAATATGAATATGCAGGCAAAGGGAGAGGGAAATATCAACGATTATCTGTCAGATACCATTTCTGAGGTCTTTCCTGCTGTATATACAGCAGACGTGGAAGGAACTACGAACCGGGAACTTTTCGCTTCAGCCAACCATGAAATCAAAGAAAATCTGGAAAAGAATACTGCGAAAATTAGGGACAGAGAACTACAGAACCTGATGTATGAGGTTTCACAGCAGCTGACTCCCTGCGAAAAGGGGGAATATATTTTAACAGATGATAAAGCGCCTGTAGAACTGCTGGGTATTCAGGTCATTGATGGAATTATTGAACGGGAAGTGGAATATTACAAAGGAATTTACGAGGAACAGGGGCTTTCGGGACTTTTGGAAATGCTCTAGTCAATTTCCATGTAAAGTGTTAAAATAGGAATGCAAAAAGCAAGAATGCAGAGGAGGAAAACCTTATGAGTGAATATCAGATTACCTGCTGTTCCACAGCAGATATGCCGGCACAGTATTTTGAAGAGAAAAAAATACCTTTTGTATGTTTTAACTTTCTGATGGACGGCGTGCAGTATCCCGATGATTTGGGAAAATCCATGCCTTTTGATGAATTTTATAAAAAAATTGCCAATGGCGCAGAACCTACCACGGCTCAGGTGAATACCCAGCAGTATATGGAATTGTTTGAGCCGATTTTGCAGAAAGGTCTGGATATTCTGCACCTGACACTGTCAAGCGGTATTTCGGGCAGTATTAATTCTGCTAATATTGCAAAAGCGCAGATGGAAGAAAAATATCCGGACAGAAAAGTTATGATTATTGATTCTCTGGCTGCTTCTTCTGGATACGGTATGCTGGTGGACATGGCTCTGACAAAGCAGCAGGAGGGGCTTGGCCTGGAAGAAAATGCTGCCTGGCTGGAGGAAAACAGAAACAAGCTGCACCATTGGTTCTTTTCCACAGACCTGACTAGCTTTATCCGAGGCGGCAGAATTTCCAAAGTCTCCGGTTTTGTAGGACAGGCTTTAAATATCTGTCCGCTGATGAATGTCAATTCCGAAGGAAAACTGATTCCCAGAAGCAAATACAGAGGAAAGAAACAGGTTATCCGGGAAATGGTAAAACGCATGGAGGAGCATGCCAAGGGAGGATTGGATTACAGCGGAAAGTGCTTTATATCCTGCTCAGCCTGCGAAGAAGACGCGCGGAAAGTGGCAGATATGATAGAAGAAAAATTTCCGAATCTGGATGGAAAAGTCTTGATAAACAGCATCGGAACGGTTATCGGCGCCCATACAGGTCCGGGAACCGTTGCTCTGTTCTTCTGGGGAGATGAGAGAACCATCTGATGTGAAAAAATAAAACTTGTGTAAAATCTGCGTGGGATTGTCGAAAAATGCTTGCGCCAGTTCAGAAAGGGTGCTATATTGAAACGGATGCATTGCATGTTGGAAAATAGGATAAAAGGAGATTTTTATGTTAGAAAAATACCTGATTGTATTTTTTATTTCTATGGTACCCCTGATTGAACTTCGAGGTGCGATTCCCATTGCAGAGGGGCTGGGCTTGCCTTTTGTACAGTATTATATTGTAGCTATTCTCGGAAATATGCTTCCGGTTCCGATTATTTACTTCTTTGCCAGAAAAGTGCTGGTGTGGGGAGCTGACAAACCGATTATCGGAAAATTTTTTACCTGGTGTCTGGATAAAGGTGAAAGAGGCGGGAAAAAGCTGCAGGAAAAAGCGGGAAAAGGACTTTTCGTGGCTCTGCTGCTCTTTGTAGGAGTTCCACTTCCGGGAACAGGCGCATGGACAGGAACGCTGGCGGCCAGCATTCTGGATATGGATTTCAAATCCAGTGTCATTGCCGTTATGCTTGGCGTAATTCTGGCCGGTATTATCATGGCGGCTGTAAGTATGGGAGCTTTCGGTGCTCTGGGAGCGATTTTTTAAGAACAGACTTGCATTTTGGATGTGTTTTGAAAGAAAAAAGTGATAAGGAAAGGCATCATTCTGAACTTATTTTAGAATGATGCCTTTTTAATGTACTTCAAGATCCATTGGAATATACCTCGTAAAAAAATTTTTAATTGGGTGTTTGTTTACGTTTCTGGTGGTCCGTACCGTCCTTTCTTTTGTATTATGAGAAAAATGTTAAGTTTTTGGTGGAATCAATCCTTTCTGTGATCTTTCTCTTGATTTATTTGATACTTAAATTATAACAGTGAAATTATGGTTTGTCAATATAAAAATAGAAAAAAGACAAAAAACAAAATAATAAACTGTTATATTGTTTTTGCAATATAAAAAAATCAGAAAATTACAACGATTTCATAAGTGGAAAAAAGAGAAAAACAATGGTATAATGCATAGTGAAAAAAGAAAGCATGGTGGAAAATATGCAGATTACAAAAGCGAAAACAGAAGATTTAGCGGAAATTATGGAAATATATGGACGGGCAAGGGCTTTTATGCAGGAGCACGGAAATCCAAGCCAATGGAAAGAGGGATATCCGTCCACGGAACTGGTGAAAAAAGATTTGGAGAACCAAGAGTTGTATGTCTGCCGGGAAGGACAGGATTTGGCAGGTGTATTTATGTTCTCCATGCAGCCAGACCCCTGCTATGAAAGAATTGAAGCCGGAGCGTGGAAAAATGCCAGACCTTATGGTGTGATGCACCGTATGGCATCCGCAGGAAAAGTCAGAGGGGTTGCTTCCTTTTGTCTGGACTGGTGCTTTGCACAGTGCGGCAATGTACGGGGAGACACTCACAGAGAAAATACAGTGATGCAGCAGGTTTTTGAGAAAAACGGATTTGAAAGATGCGGTATCATTTATGTGGAGGATGGTTCTCCAAGAATTGCATATCAGAGACAGAAGGAGGCGCAGGCAGATGCATTTGCTGCAGAGAAATGATCCCTGTTGGTGCGGCAGCGGTAAAAAATACAAGAAATGTCATTATGCATTTGATGAAAAATTAAAATTTTATGAGTCACAGGGAGTGCTGGTACCTTCTCATGAGATTCTGAAAACACCGGCACAGATTGAAAAAATCAAAGAAAGTGCCAAAATCAATGTGGAGATTCTGGACTATGTGGCAGAACATATCAAGGAAGGAGTTACAACACAGGAAATTGACGACTGGGTGTCTGCCATTACAGAAAAAGCAGGGGCTGTCCCTGCGCCTTTAAATTATGGCGGCTTTCCCAAGAGTGTGTGCACTTCTATTAATGACCAGGTATGCCACGGAATTCCGTCTAAAGACGTTGTTCTGAAAGAAGGAGACATTATTAATGTAGATGTGTCTACGATTTTAGATGGCTATTTTTCAGATTCCTCCCGCATGTTCTGCATCGGAGAAGTCAGCAGTGAGAAGAAAAAGCTGGTGGAAGTAACAAAGGAATGTGTGGAGAAAGGCCTGGAAAAAGTAAAGCCCTGGGGATATCTGGGAGATATGAGTCAGGCGGTGTATGAGCATGCTCACGCAAACGGCTATTCTGTGGTTAGAGAAATCGGCGGACACGGGGTAGGGCTGGAGTTTCATGAGGACCCCTGGGTGGGTTATATCCAGAAAGCCGGAACCGGTATGCTCATGGTACCGGGAATGATTTTCACCATTGAGCCTATGATTAATATGGGAACTCATGAAATCTACACCGATGACACGGATGGCTGGACCGTGTATACGGATGACGGGCTGCCTTCTGCCCAGTGGGAAATTATGGTACTGGTGACAGAAGAAGGCAGTGAAGTGCTCTGCTGGTAAGATGAAAATACTGGAATTAGAGATAGACGAAAAGCTGGAAGGAAAATCCCTGGAAAAGATTCTGAGGGAAAATCTGGGACTGAGCAGGCGGGAAGTCAGCCGGGCAAAATTCCAGCTAAAGGGTATCTGCATAGATGGAAGGCGGCAGAGAATTACATACAGACCTTCTGTGGGACAGAACCTGCAGGTGCGTCTGGAGGAATTGCAGGAAGAGAAAAGCCGGGTGAAGCCTTGTGCAGGAGAACTGGAGATTCTCTATGAGGACAGAGATTTACTGGTAACGGAAAAGCCCGGCGGCATGCCCTGTCATCCGGGACGGGGACATTATGAGGATACTCTGGGAAACCGGGTGGCGGAGTATCTGCAGAAACAGGGAGAAGGAGGGATTGTCCGGGCTGTGGGAAGGCTGGATAAGGATACTTTTGGTCTTATGGTGTATGCCAAAAATCAGATGGCAGCGGCGCGGCTGTCTGCACAGAAGCAGGACGGGCGTTTTCAGAAAATATATTATGCGCTGGTGAAAGGGAAATTAGAGCAAAGAGAAGGGGAGATTACTGCTTCTATTGCCCCAATTCCGGGAGAGAAGCTGAAAATGCAGATTCATCCACAGGGCAAAACGGCCTGCACCAGATACCAAGTGCTGGAAGAAAGAGAGAATTGTACACTGGTGAAGTGCAGGATATTTACGGGAAGGACACATCAGATACGGGTGCATATGGCGGGGATTGGACATCCTCTTTTGGGAGACGTAATTTACGGAGACGGCCAAAACCCGGTATTTGAGGGACTGGCTCTGTATGCCGGGAGAGTGGAGTTTTATCAGCCGTTTACCCAGGAAAAAATCGTGCTTTGGGGAAGGGCAGCAAAGAAGTGGGAAGTATAGATGTATTTGATCGAAAGAAAATAGAAAAGAGGTAAGGACTATGGCAAAAGTATGTGTATTTACAGCAGACGGATTTGAAGAAATCGAAGGTCTGGCTGTTGTGGACCTTTTAAGAAGAGCAGGAGCCGAAGTGCAGATGGTTTCCATCAGCAATACAAAGACAGTGACAGGTTCCCACAACATCGTTCTCCAGGCAGACGTTCTGTTTGAAGAAGCGGATTACAGCAAGATGGACCTGCTGGTGCTTCCGGGCGGTATGCCGGGAACTCTTCATCTGGGAGAACATGCAGGGCTTTGCAGACTTCTGCAGGACTTTGCGGCAGATGGAAAGAATGTGGCAGCTATCTGTGCGGCCCCAAGTGTGTTAGGAGCACTGGGGATTTTAAAAGAAAAGAAAGCAGTCTGCTATCCGGGATTTGAAGAAAAACTTACCGGCGCCCAGGTGGGAACACAGGAAGTGGTAAGAGATGGAAATATTACCACCAGCAGAGGGCTGGGCACAGCCATTCCCTTTGCATTGGAGTTAATTTCCCAGCTTTACGGGGAAGAAAAAGCCCTGGAAATTCAAAAATCTATTATTTTCAGAGAAAATTTATAAAAATTTCGTGAAAACCCTGTAGAAATCGGGGGATACGAAAAAAAACACTGGCGTTTTCCAAACCCTTGTGCTATACTGTGTTAATGACTGTAAGTATGAAAAAAGCGCTGTTTTCTGCTGTTTTTGGCAGGGCAGATGCATATAGAAATTCAAGGAGGAATTCATAACAATGAGTGTACAGGTAGAAAACTTAGAAAAGAACATGGCAAAACTTACTGTTGAAGTTGCCGCAGAAGATTTTGAAAAAGCAGTGCAGGCTGCATACATGAAAAACAGAAACAAAATTACAATCCCGGGCTTCCGTAAAGGAAAAGCTCCTCGCATGATGATTGAAAAAATGTACGGCGCAGGTATCTTTTTTGAAGACGCAGCAAACGCTCTGATTCAGGCTGAATATCCAAAGGTAGCAGAAGAAAGCGGACTGGATATCGTTTCTCAGCCGGAAATCGACGTTGTACAGATTGAAAAAGGAAAATCCTTTATCTTCACAGCAGAAGTAGCTGTAAAACCGGAAGTGACTTTAGGTGAATACAAAGGTCTGGAAGTCGAAGTTTCTCCTGCAGAAGTAACAGAAGAAGAAATTGCTGCTGAACTGAAAAAAGAGCAGGAAAACAATTCCAGAACTATCGACGTAGATGACAGAGCTGTAGCACAGGGCGATATGGTAACTCTGGATTTTGAAGGTTTCGTTGACGGTGTTGCTTTTGAAGGCGGAAAAGGAACAGACTATCCGCTGACAATCGGATCCAACTCCTTCATTCCTGGATTTGAAGAACAGTTAGTAGGCGCTGAATTAAACGTAGAAAAAGAAGTAAACGTTACTTTCCCGGAAAACTACCATGCAAATGACCTGGCTGGAAAACCGGCTGTATTCAAATGCACAGTAAAAGCTATCAAAGTGAAAGAACTTCCGGAATTGGATGATGAATTTGCAAAAGATGTTTCTGAGTTCGATACACTGGAAGAGTACAAAGCAGACATTGCTAAGAACTTAAAAGAACGCAAAGAATCTGTTGCAAAACGCGAAACAGAAGACAAAGCGGTAGACGCTGTTATTGAAAACGCACAGATGGATATTCCGGAAGCTATGATTCAGAACCAGATTCAGCAGTTAATGCAGGATTTCATCAGAAGAATGCAGGCTCAAGGATTATCTATTGACCAGTACTATCAGTTTACAGGTCTTGACAACGCAAAAGTTCAGGAGCAGATGAGACCTCAGGCACTGAAGAGAATCCAGAGCCGTCTGGTACTGGAG
>DXFK01000079.1 GCA_019114495.1 Candidatus Blautia stercoravium | reverse complement strand
ATATTAATAATTTGTTATATTGCACTTATTATCCAAAAAATAAAATATTATTCTGAAACAAAAGAAGATAAAAAAAAATGGAACAATATTTTAATTTTAATTCTCCTACTAATACTGCTCATTATAAATCTTATCACTTTAATTTGCTCATTTTTTTAAATGAATAAATTGCAATTCATTGATAGATTCTTGAAAGGAAAAATAGTGTGTAATATGAACAGTCACAACGCCCCCTAAAATTTTTTCTCTTTAAAAGGCAAAAAGATGGCTAACGACAGCCATCTTTTTCTCCGTCTCATATTATAGTGAAACTATGCTAAAACAAAATTATTACAATATTTTTTTGAGTTTGGGAGGCAGGAAATGAATTTCAGTTTCTTCAAATTTTCTTAACCTATCCTCTTTATTTTTTCCCTCTAAGAGTCAGCGTTTTAACAAAACCTGAATCCTGCAGGATTATATCTTAAAAGAAGAAGAACCTCAATTAAAATTTAAAACGTCTCCAAATGTACCAGAGTCCTCCACAGATCGCAATACCCAAAGCAACTGCCTGCCATATTCTTTTTTTGACGAAATTTTCTTTTTTATTCGTTGGCTTCGCAATAGAACTTTGAAGGTGCTTCTCCGTCTGATTATGTTCCTGCACTTTTCTTACTGTTCCTGCATTTTCTGAATTCTCCGTTTTCGAAACACCAGACTTCACATTCTGTGTTCCTGAATCGCTTGGTGTTACTACTCTATTATGCTCCTCCACTCTTGCTGCGGATACTGGTGTCTGTGCTTTTTCCAAAGTAATCTGCTTTTTCTCCGATTGTACCTCATTGACTATCGGTTGACTTTCTGGATTTGAAGATTCCACTGCTCCTTGTGGCTCTTCCGGAGTCTGCGCTTCTTCCAGTACCTGCGCTTCTTCCAGTACCTGCGCTTCTTCCAACACCTGCGGTTCTTCCGAAGTCTCCGGTTCTTCCGGAATCTGAGGTTCTTCTGGAATCTGGGGCTCTTCTGACACCTGCGTTTCTTCCGAGGTCTGAGGTTCTTCCGGTGTCTGTGGCTCTTCCGGTGTCTGCGGTTCTTCTGGCACCTGCGGCTCTTCCGGTCTCTGCGGCTCTTCCGGTCTCTGCGGCTCTTCCGGAGTCTGTACTTCCTCTGATTCAAACTCCACTCGTACGATATGAGCTTCCACAATATTGGAAATCGTATAGGTAAAGCTATACAGCCCCTTTGCTTCTCCAATCACTTGATCATCCATCTGAACATTTTTAATAACAAAACCTGAATCTGCCTGAATTTCTATGGTTCGGGAATCCCCCTCCGGAACAGAACTCTGTCCTACATACGTTGCATTTCCATTCCCGTAAACCAATACATTTAACAAAAACTCTGGTTTCTCTTTCCAATGTGCTGTCAAAACAATTCTTTTTCCATCCGTATTGGTCAGATTAATAATGCTTTGTCCATCGGTATATTTTCTTCCCTTTTCATCCATCCAATAGTCAAAAACTCGTCTGTCACTACTGGAAATAAACTGACTCTGCTTCAGCGAAACCAGTTCATCATAAGATACACTCATAGGCTCCATACTTCCTGTTCCATAGGCTCCAGGTTGAAATTCAATCCAATACAGAATTGGTTTCCACTCACTATATACAGTCTGTCCTTGACAGAGAATTTCAGGCTCACCATCCGGATCCAGCTTCCTCGTTTTATCTGCATCCAAATACCAATATCTTTGATATCCTTCTTTTTCCTCCTGCACCCGAAAAGCATCGACCCAGTCCAGACTTTGTCCATTGTGTGGCAACTGGATTTCTTCCAGTTCGTTGCGTGCTGCTCGAAATCCACCACTCAATGGGTTCTTTGATACATCCAAATATGTCAGATGATTATCTGCCACGTTTAGATACTCCAAACCAGATAGATTCGATACCTCCAAACTCTCCAACTGATTATGAAATACATTGAGTACATTCAAGTTTTCGTTCTTTCCTTGGAAAAGGCGTAATTCCTGTAATTGATTATTTGAAAGATTCAGACTTCGCAATTTGGTATTCTTCGAAAAATCTGCAGCCGAAATCAAATTATTTCCCAGATCAACACTTGTTAAACCAGTAAGATACTCTATTCCCTGAATACTCCGCACTCCCTGGTTCTCCAAAAAGATATATGTGAAAGCTTCGATCTCTTCTGCAGACAACTTTCCATCCGCATTGCTGTCTCCTTTACTTTTCACGTAGGCTCGAAAAGTCGAATCAGGAAAATGTTCTGCGGTGATCGGAATCTGCTCATCTTCTATCTGCTGTTCAAATTCTACCAAAACCTTGTGTCCCACTTGCATATTGGGTAATGTATAGGTATATTGAGTTTTTCCTTTTCCTTCCTCTATCGGATTCCCATCCAATAAGATATTTCCGATAACATATCCGGCAGATGCCTGAATTTCTATTGTTGCGGATTCCCCCTCTGTAATTGCCTTCTTTCCTTCCGGAGTTACCGTTCCATTGCCCTTTTTCTGTACCTCCAATGTAAATGCTTTCTTATCTCGCCAACGTGCAGTCAAAATAATTGTATCTCTTTCTTTATTTGACAAATTGAGAATTTCCTGTTCATCCTTGTATTGTCTTCCTGCTTTATCCACCCAGCAATCAAAAATTTTATTGGAACTTTTCGAGGTAAACTGATTTTTTGTCAGTTTCACGGTATCATCATATGTCACCTCAAGTGGCTCCATTTCTCCCTCTCCATATAGACCTGGCTGGAATAGGACCTGATAAGTAATGGCCTTATGCTCTGCATAAATGGTCTGACCATGGCACAGAAGCATCTTTGTAACAGCTGGATCGATTCTTTTGGTTTTTTCTGCATCCTCATACCAATAGCTTTGATATCCATCTACTTCCTGCTGCTCTACCAAAAATTCTGTCCATGGATATTCTTTTCCATTATTCGGAAGGGTAATTTCTTCCAGTCGGTTATGCATCGCTACAAATCCATGTCCGTCTGTCAAAGGATTATCTGATAGATCTAAGTGTGTCAGTAAATTATCATCTGCATGTAAAAACCCCAAAGCCTTTAACCGGTGTAGATCTAACTGTGTCAAACGATTTGCAAACACATCCAAATAAACTAATGTGGTATTATCCTCTTGATTTGGAAGGACAATGTTATTTAACTGGTTGTTATTAATCCAAAGCGCAGTTAGCTTTTTATTTTGGGAGAAATCTGCTGTCTGAATTTTATTATAATTAAAATCCACACTATTTAAATCCGGAAAATACTGAATTCCCTCAATACTTTGTACTCCTTTTTCTTTCAACATAATACTACGAATCGTTTTTCTTTCCTGAATAGAAAGTGCTCCATCTTGATCTGTATCTACCTTTGTTTCTATATAATCCCGAAAAACCGGATCCGGAAATGTTGTCTGATTAATTGGTATTGAAATTTCTGCTGCTGAGACCTTCGCTGTTCCTGTAGTGGCCAAAATTATGGATAGTAAAATACCTGTATATACCTTTTTTACTTTCATACTACTCCTTACATCATAAGTTTGTTGGCAAGTTTGCTTGGGCAAACTTATTTTTGATGCAGATGAATGAATGATTGTATCATATGTATCCAAAAGGATTTTCCATCTGCATGGTTTACATGTTACTCATAACAAAATGTTTCAAATATGATAATATAAATGCATTTATTCTTGATGGTATCAGAACTTTTTATGCAGCTTTGCATGAAAATACATTGTAAATTCCATTTGTTTGGAAGATTAAAGGAAACCCCATAGTGATTGAACATGGATGTAGTCATAGATGCGAAT
>DXFK01000078.1 GCA_019114495.1 Candidatus Blautia stercoravium | reverse complement strand
TCCCGCATTTTCGCAGGAAGATTCAGGCCGAATTTTGTTTCCAGAATATAGCCCACACCGCCTTTTCCGGACTGGCTGTTAATACGAATTACATCTGCGTCATAATTCCTGCCCAAATCGGTTGGGTCAATGGGCAGATAAGGAACCGTCCAGTGTTCCGGTTTCTTCTCATCCAGCCAGTGCATGCCCTTTGCAATGGCATCCTGATGAGAACCCGAAAAAGCAGCAAATACCAACGCTCCGCTGTAAGGACTTCTCTCGTTAATTTTCATGCCGGTAAAGTTCTCATACTGCTCACAGATATCTGTCATATGGGTAAAGTCCAGATTTGGCTCTACGCCCTGGGAATACATATTTAAGGCCAGAGTTACAATGTCCACATTTCCGGTTCGTTCTCCGTTTCCGAACAGAGTTCCCTCGATACGGTCTGCTCCGGCTAAAAGCCCCATCTCAGAATCCGCTACACCGCAGCCCCGGTCATTGTGAGGGTGCAGGGAAACCACGACGTTTTCTCTGTATTTCAGGTTTTTACACATATATTCCACCTGGCTGGCGTACACATGAGGCATAGAATGCTGCACCGTAACCGGCAGATTTATAATGGCCTTTCGGTCGGCCTGTGGTTTCCATACCTCCAGAACTGCATTGCACACTTCCAGAGCATACTCCGGCTCGGTTCCCGTAAAGCTCTCCGGGCTGTACTCAAAACGATACTGTTCTCCCGCTTCTTCCGTGAGCTCCTTTAACAGTTTCGCTCCCTCTACGGCAATCTGCAGAATTTCTTCTTTGGATTTCTTAAACACCTGCTCTCTCTGTGCAAGAGAAGTGGAGTTATATACATGAACAATGACATTTTTTGCGCCTTTTACCGCTTCAAAAGTTTTTTTGATAATATGCTCTCTGGCCTGCGTCAGAACCTGAATCGTCACATCATCCGGAATGAGATTTTCTTCAATCAGGGTACGAAGGAAAGTGTATTCTGTCTCAGACGCGGCAGGAAACCCTACTTCAATTTCTTTAAATCCGATTTTTACCAGGAGCTTAAAAAATTCCACCTTCTGCTCCAGATTCATGGGAATGACCAGAGCCTGATTCCCGTCTCTTAAATCTACACTGCACCATACCGGGGCATGGTCTACATAATCCTTCTCTGCCCAGTCCATACACTTTACCGGGGGAAGGAAGTACTGTCTTTTGTATTTGCTGCTGTTCTTCACTTTCTAGCTCCTCCCTTTTCATAAACAATTTCTTATTACGATACCATTTTAAAGTGTAAACGTCAATCGAAAATTCCATAAAACATGGAATTTTCTTTGCTTTTGGTTAATTCACCGGGGCTTTCTGAATCTCCAAATCCAGATTCCGAAGCACATGACCCCCGCCAGCCTTCCCTCATGCAAAAAATTACCTCTTTAAAAATATCTGCGGCTTCTTCTATAATGTGGGTAGAAATGGCAAAAATTCTGTCAGGCTTTTGTCCATACCTTTGCCCCAGCAGGGAATATGGGTCTCTGCCATCTTCAAGTATTCTTTCACTCCCGTTCCTGGTGTAGAGATTTTTTATGGGTTTTCCAATGAAGTCTCCTGCTTATTCTGTTTATTACTCATGTAATTAACTACATTACCAATATTGAACATTGAAAATATCTTCTAAGAAAATTCAAGGCTGTTTCTTTATCACTCTATTGTCTCAGTTCGGAAAATAATGTATAATAATCATAACATTAGCTGGAAGGGGGAATTTCATATGCTGCCTACAAGAGAGGAAGCCAAAAAGCTACTGCAAGAAGGCGAATACTGTAACCCTGGTCCATGGGGCAATCACAGTCGTATTGCCGGTGACTGTGCGCAAAAAATCGCTCAAGCCTGCGGCAATCTGGACTCCGAAAAAGCTTATGTTCTGGGACTGCTGCACGATATTGGCAGAAAATTCGGCATCCGTCATCTGGGGCATGTTTCTGACGGATATTCCTATATGATGTCTCTTGGCTATGAAGAAGTTGCAAGGGTATGTCTCACCCATTCTTTTCCCAATCAGAAACTAGAGGACTATGTAGGAAAATATGATACTACAAAAGAAGAACTGGCTCTGATTCAAGAAACTCTGCAAAAAATTTCCTTTGATGAGTACGACGCCCTGATTCAGCTGTGTGATGCTTTGGCTGGAAGTGAGGGAGTTCTGGATATAGAAATCCGCATGGCAGATGTAAGGGGCAGATATGGCTTCTATCCTGAGGAAAAGTGGAAAAGAAATTTAGCACTGAAAAAATATTTTGAAGAAAAAAGCGGAAAAAATATTTACGATGTGGTAAAGACTTCTGGTTAAAATAGACTTCATCATCTAAAAGCAAATCAGTATTCTGCATGTTTTGTTACACACGAAGTAATTTATATTATAATGAAATACACCCTTTATTTAAAATGCACGGAGTTGGAAGATATGAAATTAAAAGAAAATATTGATACACTGGAAGACATCTATGCTCTGGCAGCCGGAAACTGGACTACTCTACCCAAAATGCCCTATACTCTGATCCGAGCATCCGGGAATACTGTTATCTAATCCGAAGAATTCACCCCTCTTTTTCAATTCTTCCAGTTTTTTCTCATCCAATGCCCATTTGGCCCTTTGATGCATTTTACATCTGCAATTCACATCTCTTTTCACAACTCGAAGCCCTCCAGGGCACATGGCTTTATGCCCATTGTTTTACTACCTCTGCTCCTGCTTCTTTGGCTTTTCTGATTGTGTGCCTCTGGCATTCCTGCTGTACTCAATGTCATTCTGTCCGGGCCATTCTGAGGATTCAGGTTCTAATCAATGCAACACGAATTGAAAAAAGTGCCTGAAAATCAGGCACTTTCCCTATCGGGGCAACAGGATTTGAACCTGCGACCTCACGGCCCCCAGCCGTGCGCGCTACCAAGCTACGCCATACCCCGGAACGAGTTATATATTATCAGATTACAAAGAAAAAAGCAATAGTTTTTCAAATTTTTTCACAAATCTTAACAAAAATACTAAGGCAAGCACTCCAATAAGCCGCCTGTCTTTTATAAAGGCAAAACGGCTCATGGATTTTGTTCTTATTTCTGTCTGTTGATATAGTTCACCAGTCCCTCAGCCTTTATGATTTTCTGCATAAATTCCGGAAATGCCTGTCCTTGGAAGGTGGTTCCCTTTGTCTTATTGGTAATCACACCACTGTCAAAATCCACTTCCACTTCATCTCCGTCTTCAATTCCTTTAGCCGCCTCCGGGCACTCTACAATAGGCAGACCAATATTAATGGCATTACGGTAAAAAATCCGGGCAAAGGTTTCTGCAATCACACAGCTGACTCCTGCTGCTTTAATGGCAAGAGGTGCATGCTCTCTGGAAGAGCCGCAGCCAAAATTTTTATCTGCTACAATCATATCCCCTTTTTTTACTTTTTCCACAAATTCTTTATCAATATCTTCCATACAATGGGCTGCCAGTTCTGCCGGGTCTGAAGAATTCAGGTATCTGGCAGGAATAATTACGTCTGTATCTACATTGTCACCATATTTAAAAACTTTCCCTGTTGCCTTCATCTGCACATCCTCCTTATAACCCTAATTCCTGAGGCAGAGAAATCTTCCCTGTCACTGCGCTGGCTGCCGCTACTGCAGGGCTTGCCAGATAAACCTCTGATTTCACATGTCCCATACGTCCTACAAAATTTCTGTTAGTAGTAGAAATACATCTTTCCCCTTCTGCCAAAATTCCCATGTAACCGCCCAGACACGGACCGCAGGTGGGAGTACTTACTACAGCGCCTGCTTCAATAAATATTTTCAGCAGTCCCTCCTCCATGGCTTCAAGATAAATCTTCTGGGTTGCCGGAATAACGATACAGCGAACCCCTTTCTTTACCTTGCGTCCTTTTAAAATCTCCGCGGCACAGCGCAAATCATCGATTCTACCGTTGGTACAGGAGCCAATGACCGACTGGTCAATTACCACATCCTCAGTAAGGTCTTCCACCACTCTGGTATTGGAAGGAAGATGCGGGAAAGACACGGTGGACTTCAAAGTGCTTAAATCAATGGTATATTCTTCTTCATAAACCGCATCCTCATCTGCCTCGTACACCGTATACGGGCGCATGGAGTGTTCTTTCATGTAAGCCACTGCAAGGTCATCTACCGGAAAAATACCGTTTTTCCCGCCTGCCTCAATAGCCATATTGGCAATGGTAAAGCGGTCATCCATGGATAGATGCTGAATCCCCTCTCCTACAAATTCCATCGATTTATAAAGAGCGCCGTCCACACCAATCATACCGATAATATGAAGAATTACATCTTTTCCGCTGACCCACTTGGCCGGTTTGCCCACCAGATTAAACTTAATGGCAGAGGGCACCTTAAACCAGGCTTTTCCCGTTGCCATTCCTGCTGCCATATCTGTACTTCCCACGCCTGTGGAAAATGCACCTAAAGCGCCGTAAGTACAAGTATGGGAATCTGCACCGATAATCACGTCTCCTGCCACAGTCAGACCTTTTTCCGGAAGAAGCGCGTGCTCAATCCCCATTTCTCCCACGTCGAAATAATTAGTAATCTCATGACGACAGGCAAACTCTCTTACACATTTGCAGTGTTCTGCGGATTTAATATCTTTATTAGGAATAAAGTGGTCCATAACCAATGCCACTTTGTCTTTGTCAAACACGGTATCCACCGTCATTTTATCCATTTCGTGAATAGCCACCGGAGAGGTAATATCGTTTCCCAGTACCAAATCCAAATCTGCTTCAATCAATTGTCCTGCTTCTACTTTATCCAACCCGGCATGAGCTGCCAGAATTTTCTGCGTCAATGTCATTCCCATATATTCTACCTCCTGCTGTTTCTGCTATTGCCATTCTATCATATGTTTTGTTATAATAGAAATACATAAAAAGTATGTCAGACATAACTTTGATTTATAAACATACAGAAAGGATAAAACTTTATGGACCAGAATCTTTCCCTGTACAAAGTTTTCTACACCGTTGCCAATACCGGCAACATTTCCAAAGCTGCTGCAGAGCTTTTTATCAGCCAGCCGGCCATCAGCAAATCCATCCGCAAGCTGGAACAAAATCTGGAGGTCACTCTTTTCTCCAGAAATTCCAGAGGGGTTCAGCTGACCGAGGAAGGGGAGATTTTATACGATTATGTACAAAAGGCTTTTTATTCCCTTCAGTTGGGAGAAGCCCAGTTGAAAAAAATCAACGAGCTTGGCGTTGGACATCTGCGAATCGGTGTTTCCACCACACTCTGCAAATATGTTCTTCTGGATTACCTGAAGGAATTTACCATTGCCCACCCCCATATCCGGATGACCATCGAATGTCAGTCCACCAATCACACCCTGCAGCTTCTTCGCGAAAACAAAATTGACCTGGGTCTGATTGGAAGACCGGAACGGCTGCACCATGTACGATTTGAATCCGTAGGAGAAATTGAAGACATTTTCGTCAGCACAAAATCCTACCTTGAAAATCTGGTATTGAGAACCAGCCAGCAGGGCGATATCCTGAGAACATCTGCCCTTATGCTCATGGATAAAGAGAACATTACCCGGCAGTATATTGACGACTATCTGTCCCTGCATCACATTGAAAACAACAATGTACTGGAAGTATCCGCCATGGATTTGCTCATTGAATTCGCTAAAATCGGCCTGGGAGTGGCCTGTGTCATCCGTCAGTTTGTAGAGCAGGAACTAAATGAGGGCGCACTGGTGGAAATCCCTCTTGAAATCCCCATACATAAACGGGAAATCGGCTTTGCCTATCTGGCAGATTTTCAGTCCAATCCCGCCATCCGGGAATTCATTGATTTTTACAGAACCCGCTCTTAAACTGCACAGCACACAGACTGACGGCATGCCGTCATACTATAAAAGGCAGTGAAAACATTTGTTTCCACTGCCTTTTTACTTTTTATATTTGGTTTTTATGTATCTCTTAGTTATCAATCAGTTTTTCTTTTCCGTTCCAGCTGTACAGTTTACGAAGCTCTGCTCCAACTTCTTCTAACTGATGTTCTGCTTCTCTTCTTCTCATAGCGCCGAAGTGCATACAGCCGGACTGGTTTTCCAGAATCCAGTTCTTCGCAAAAGTGCCGTCCTGGATATCGGAGAGAATCTGTTTCATGGCCTTCTTTGTTTCGTCTGTTACAATCTTAGGTCCTGTGATATAATCACCGAACTCTGCTGTGTTGGAGATAGAGTATCTCATGCCCTTAAAACCGCTTTCGTAAATCAAATCTACAATCAGTTTCATCTCATGGATACATTCAAAATATGCATTTTCCGGGGCATATCCTGCTTCTACCAGAGTTTCAAATCCGGCTTTCATCAGAGCAGTTACACCACCGCAGAGAACAGCCTGCTCACCAAAAAGGTCTGTTTCTGTCTCTACTTTAAAGGTTGTTTCCAGAACACCTGCCCTTGCGCCGCCTAAAGCTGCTGCGTAAGCCAGCGCTTTGTCTTTTGCTTTTCCTGTGTAATCCTGCTGTACCGCAACCAGACACGGTGTACCACGGCCAATCTGGTATTCGCTTCTTACTGTATGTCCAGGTGCTTTCGGAGCAATCATGGTAACATCTACGTTTGCAGGCGGTTTAATCTGTCCGAAGTGAATTGCAAAGCCATGAGCAAACATCAGCATATTGCCTTCTTCCAGATTTGGCTCAATGGATTCTTTATACAGCTTTGCCTGCTTCTCATCATTGATAAGAATCATGATGATATCTGCTTTCTTTGCTGCTTCTGCTGCTGTGTAAACTTCAAATCCCTGTTTTACTGCTTTGTCCCAGGATTTAGAACCTTCATACAAACCCACAATAACATTACAGCCTGATTCCTTTAAATTTAATGCATGGGCATGACCCTGGCTTCCATAACCGATAATGGCAATGGTTTTCCCCTCTAATAAAGCCATGTTGCAATCTTCTTGATAATAAATTTTTACTGCCATTTTTTCTTCCTCCTAATTTTTTTATGTATTTTAGGGATTAAAATCTCTAATAACCAATTAAAATTCTTCCTCCTCAGCGGAAGGGTAGAAAATGTCATCTGCGCCTCTGGAAAGACCTGCAATACCGGTTCTCGCCAGTTCCAGAATCTCATAACCATCTAACAAATCTATAAAAGCCTCCAGCTTTGACTTATTTCCTGTAAGCTCTATAATCATAGATTCTTTGCCCACATCAATAATATTGGCTCTGAAAATATCTACAATGGCAGACACGCCTGCTCTTTGTTCCGGATTGACCTTCACCTTAACCAGCATCAATTCTCTGGTAACACTCTGCCCGTCCTGCAGCACCTTCACGGAAAGAACATCTTCCAGCTTTTCCACCTGTCTGGTAATTTGCTCCAGAATCAGTTCATCTCCCTTACAAACCACAGTCATACGAGTATAATTGGGGTCTGTGGTAATACCTGCAGATAAGCTGTCAATATTATATCCCCGGCGGCTGAATAATCCGGAAACCCGGCTCAGTACACCGGCTGTATTCTCAACCAGAATAGATAATATCCTTTTGTTCATACAGCACCTTCTTCCACGCCTATCGGCTAACTTTTGTTGACA
>DXFK01000077.1 GCA_019114495.1 Candidatus Blautia stercoravium | reverse complement strand
GACGGATAAATGCAGTTTATCATTATGTCCGTGTCCGCCTCCCAGACAGCCATTTCTGAAATGAAGATATTCCCCATCGCTCTCCCAACTGCTTCGCACATAATAATTTCCGCTTTCTTCCAGCATAAAGTTTTTCTGCTTTGGCACCTGCCCCTTGATTTTCTCATAGATTTCCGCTCCTTTGCAGCGTAAATCCCAGATACTCTCATAATCAGGATATCCTCCGGCACAGCCCTTTAAAGCTTCTGCTTCTTTGCATCCTTCCTTTGCCAGAATAATAGCAGAAGCAGCCAGCATATCTTCCAGGCATGTTTCATCGCTGTCACCAGTAAGGGGCTGACAGCCATCTGGTTTCTTCCATGCCACATTTACCATTGCCATACGGCTTGTAACTTCCAAAAGTTTTTCAGGAATTTCTCTTCCCCATGTCTGTAATATATGAACACTCTCCAAAAAGCAATGCAGCACCTCATTGTGATACATACAGGACTGCTCCCAATGTACACCGTCTGAAAATATTTGGATTTCTCCTTCCTGTTCCAGACGTTTTAAAGCTGTTTTCACATATTCCTCATGATTAAGCGCCAAACCGATAAACAGCAGACCATGATTTTCAATTACCCCCCAGTTGCTGGAAATCTGAAATCCTCTTTTGGCATGGAGCAGATATTCCCCATGTTCCTCTAAACTTCTCGTAAACATTTCCGTAAAGTCATCATCAATCAAAGGACTGTTTTCAAAATATAAAATACTTTTAATCCAGTTTTCTCCACGAATACCGGCCTCAATTTCTCTCCACGTAACCTTTTTACTCTCCTCCGTTAAAGGTACACGTGTAATCCAATCTGTGATGATATCCACAAAAGCTTTGGCATACTTTTCATTGCCTGTCATGGCATAAGCCTGTCCCAGACAGATAAAATAACGATGGCGATTCATCTGATAAATAAATTCCGGATCATCTGCAGGCATATAAGTCCAGTCAATCGGATATTCAAACTTCTCTATTTCATAAGTACGTTCCATATCCCAAGGTAAATCAAAGATAAATTCCAAACGAACAGCCTCGTCTGCAATACGCATAATCTGATTGCTGTTCTCAGAATGATATTCCCTGGCTGCTTTGGCACACCATTCCAATTCTCCCTGCTGATATCTGTTTTTCTGTCTTTCAAAATATTCTTTTTTATTCATAACATTCCACTCCTTCTATCTCAAATCTGCTGTTCTCTAAAAGGGCAATATTCCTTTGAATACCATGATAACACAATTCTATAGTCTGGGTTTTCCCCGAAGAAAGAGAAATTTTTGTAAGTTTTCCACATTTCCATGAAAAATCCACCTTCAGCCTTCCTTCCAAACATAATCCTGTAACTTTCCCCGTCTCCATTCCCTCAGGGATAATTCTAAGAAGCTCCACCACATCCCCTCTGCGGGATGCCAATGCTTCCAGAACCGCCTCTGCCATTCCAAAATTTCCGTCAATCTGGAAAGGCGGATGTATGTCCCATAAGTTTTCATCCACACTACTGCTAAGAAACTGTTTCATCTGTTCGTCAAATTTTTCCTTATCCTTTAAGCGGGCATAGAAACACATAATCCATGCTTTACTCCAGCCTGTATAACCACCGCCGTGCTGCAGGCGGTATTCTAAAGTTCTTTTTGCCGCCTCTAACAACTCTGGTGTGTCCTGTGTAATTTCTCTTCCCGGATACAAGCCATATAAATGTGAAACATGGCGATGTCCCTTCTCTACTTCTTCATACTCTTCCTCCCATTCCAGAATTCTTCCCGATTTTCCAATCGCTGTTAAAGGAAGATGTGTCAGTATTTCTTGTGCCATCTTATTAGTATTATGGTTTGATGCAGGTGTACCATATTTTCTGCATCCTTCCAGATAGTTCTCTGACAATTCCCGAATAATCTGGTGATCCATGGTTACTCCCATAGCTACCGAAGCTTCCTGTCCGTCACAAAGACGGTAGGTATTTTCCGGTGATACCGTAGGTCCGCTTATCCACACATCACCGGACTTATGATATAGATAATCATAGAAAAACAAGATACATTCTTCTAAAAGCGGTAATACCCGTAATCTTATTTCCTCTGCATTTTCTTCAAATTCGCTGTGGTGATAAAGCTGATTCGCCATCCATACACCACCTAATGGCCATAGAAATGCCGGAAGCCACAGCCCTGTGATATCCGTATCTCCCCACAAATTCGTATTGTGATGTGCCACAAATCCTCTGCAGTCATACACTTTTTTTGCAGTTTTTCGCCCATTCGGAAGCATTCTTTCTACTAATTTAAAAAAAGCTTCATAACACGTGCCTAATCCTGCTCTGTCTGCCATCCAGTAATTCATCTGCAGGTTAATGTTAATCGTATATCCACTCTCCCATGGAGGAGTAAAGCTGCCGTTCCATATTCCCTGAAGATTTGCGGGCAGTGCGCAGTTGTAAGAACTGCTGATAAGAAGATATCTTGCATAAGAAAACATAAGCTGAGTTAAATATCCCTGTACCTTCGGTTCTTTAAAACGTTTTAAAAGCACATCTACAGGAGTTTTTTCAAACTCTTTTGGTGCTTCAATTTCAAGCATCATGCTGTTATACAGCTCTTGGTATTCCTTAATATGTGCTTTCTTAATCTCCTCAAATCCTGCTTTTGCCGCCGTTTCTAACAGCCTGCTACCCTCTGCCAATAGTTCTCTGCTTTCATAATCAGTGCACACGCAAAAGAAGATTTCCACATAAGAGGCGTTTTCCACAATGAGATATCCACCTTCCACTGCAGTTTTCCCATCTGTTTTCCCCACTCTACACCCTACATAATAGCACACTCCGTCACCGCTGTGTCCGCTTAGAGAAATTTCTCTGTCACCCCATCCGGCATTTTCTTCAAAGGGTCTGCGATTCAGTCCTAAAGAAAAACTCATCCCCTGTTCTTTGTCCGTTTCCATTCGCAAGGCAGTCACCTGATATTTGGCAGAAGAAAAAATTTCTCTTATTATCTGGCACTTGTCAAAACAGATTTTTACTCCTGCGTGCCCATTTTCTAAATCAATGCCTCTGCAGTATTTCTCTAACTTACCAAAAGATTCAAAATTAACAACAGCTTCTGCTGCAGGCTGATAAGGATTAGTATATCTGGGATTTCCCACAAACCACCTTCCGCACAACGTCTGTGCACGTCTTACTTCTCCATTTTCTAAAAGCTCTCTTATTTTTTCTAACTTTTCCTTACCTGCTTCTACTGTCCGTTCTCTTTTCCCACCATACCACAGACTTTCCTCATTTAAAACAATCCTCTCCCGCTGTATTCCTCCCAGAATTACTGCACCTTGTCTGCCATTTCCTACAGGAAGCCCCTGCTCCCAGCTTTTTGCCTCATGTGTCAAATAAAAACCTGTTCCCATTGTTTTTCTCCTGTTTTTATCTTATATTGTAATTCTGCTGCTTCCCCAAATATATAGGTAGTTTTCTATATTCATGGTTGATACTTGTATTTCCAGCAATATAAATATAAAAGAGAAGGGGCTGTCGGCTAATACCAATTTTTAGGGCATAAAAATCCCTTAACTGCATATTTTAAAGTGCATATCTTTCTAAGCGTCTTTTCTCCTGTTTTTCCTTCAAATTTTCTGATTTCATCATGAATAAAACCACTGGATATTCCCATGGGCTTCTTCCTTCGATGAAAAACATTTGTGCAAATGGAGATTCGGATCGTCCAGCACATCAGAAGTCAATTTATTCTGCCAAGATTTAAAGAGAGAGCGGCTCGTTTCGAGTCACTCTCTCCCTAATATACTAGAACTGTCTATTTCCCTACATCCTTTTTGCCTCTTCTTTTCTACGCAAATAATTTCTCTGCCACCTGAATCAAATATTCCGTATCTTTCACCCCTACAGTTTCGTAAGGAGAGTGCATAGCCAGCTGCGGCAAACCGATATCCACTGCATTTAATGCCACTTTCGTGTTGGAAATATTACCCAGAGTGGAACCGCCCAAAATATCAGAACGGTTGGTAAAGGTCTGATAGGGAACTTCCGCCTGCTGGCACAAATCCTTAAACATAGCTGCTGAAACGCCGTCTGTACAATATTTCTGGTTCGCGCTGTGTTTGATAACAATACCTTCATTTAAGTACGGTCGGTTTACCGGGTCCGCCTTTTCTGTATAATTAGGATGAACGGCATGGGCATTGTCCGCAGATACCATAAAGCTGCCTGCCAGGTATCTGAGGTAATCTTCATAATCCCCTCCCAGAGCCCGGTTTACACGCACCAGCACATCATACAGGAAGGTAGACGCTGCGCCCTGCTTCGTACCGCTTCCTACTTCCTCATTGTCCAACACACAGTGTACGCCCATATATTCCTGCTTCTCTCCTGCCAGGAAGCCCTTTAAGGAAGAAAAGGCGCACTGCAGATCATCCAGCCGTCCTATGGAAACATATTCCTCATTAGCTCCCCAGATACTTCCCTTTTCTCTGTTATACAGGAACAAATCATGTCCCATAATGTCCTCTGCCTTGACACCCGCTGCTTCGGCTACTGTCTTCATAAACGTATCCTTCGCCGCAATATCACCGAAAAGAGGCAGTAAATCCTTCTGTGCATTGTACTTATATCCGTCATTCACTTCCCGGTTCATATGAATAGCCAGGTTTGGAATCATGAGCAAATCTCTGTCTACATCAACCAGTTTTGTCACCAGTTTTCCGTTTTCTTTCACAATAATACGTCCTGCCACAGACAGCGGTCTGTCAAACCATGGCGCGCAAATCATACCGCCATACCGCTCTACATTCAGCTTTACATACTTGTTATCCACAGTCATTTCCGGATTTTCCTTAATTTTAAAGCTGGGAGAGTCGCTGTGGCTTGCCATAATACGGAAGCCTTTCATCTCTCCTTTGGGCACAGCCAGGGCAATGAGCGAAGATCCATTTCTGGCAACAAAATATTTTCCACCCTTTTCTACTGTCCACTTATCCGTTTCCTTCAATTCCACAAAGCCTTCCTTTTCCAGTTCTGCCTTCATAGAAGCAACCGCATGAAAGCAGGTAGGGCTTTTCTCAATAAACTGAATCAATTCTTTTGCTGTTTCTTTATACATCTTTTTACCTCCTATAACACAGCAGGGGACTGCTCCCGCAATCCCCCCTGTCATTTTCTTATTTATTTGCTGTTAGAACGTTTTGCAATAACAGGCATAATAAAGCCCAGTCCGATAAGTACGAACGGTGTCACAATATTCAGTACCAGCTGGAAGGTATCTTCGGAATAAATACCCAGAATACATGCAATGGCCGTAAAGGCAAAGCACCATACACCAAAGATAATACCTACCGTCTTATTCTTCACAAAGCGGTATTCTGCATGGAATTTGTCTCCTGCCTTCTTCAGCGCAATGTATGCGGCAAACACCCACAGATAACGCAGAGGCATACATACAGAATTCACTTTTACCAGCCATTTTACCAGTACATCCACGCTTTGGATACCAAAAGCAGGAACGATAATCAGAATGGATACGATTACGGTAACCATCTTATGTCCGTTTGTGTAAGTACCGTATTTGTTCTGTTTAAACAGCGCTTTCGGAATGTAATTTTCATCTGCACTGTCAAGCAGCATACGCAAAGGCGCATCAATAGACAGAATCATAACCGCAAACTGTCCAATCAGGTTCGTAATGGCATATACCACTACAAAGAAATCTCCTACATGGTAATACTCACCCAATGTCTGGAATGCATAGTATGCGCCGTTTGTCATCAGGTCTTCCGGAATGTTATTGGAATCAAACATCATACCCAGGGCAATGGTTCCCAGAACAGCACATACCGTAACCATAATGGCCAGGGTAATCATGCCTTTGGAGAAATCCCTGGAAGGATTTTTCATCTTATTTACATAAGGTGAAATCTTCTCGCAGCCGCCTACAGCAAATACCAGAATAGACAGGTTTAAGAAAAACTTGCTGTCAAAGGTTGGCATAAAGGTCTTTAAGGACCAGTCTATATCCATAACCTTCGCTCCGGTAATAGCCGGCGCCGCAATCATCATCAAAATAAACAGCAGAGACATAATAAACATGGTAGAACCTGCCAAGGAAGTCAGCTTCTTCAGCACTCCGATTCCTCTGGACGCTACCCACACGGCAAGCAGGAACAACACAAGGCAGATAACAGCCAGAACTCTTACGTTCATCTGGCTGACCCTGGCATCTCTGAAAATTGCCCAGCTTGCTGCAATAACAGAACCATTGGGCTTCTGTGAAATATAAGGCATATGCACAATCCAGTAAGTCCAGCCTGCCAGATAAGCCATTCTCGGTCCAATAGTCTCCAGAATCCAGGAGCTGACACCGCCGCCGGCATCCTTAAAGGCGCTTCCCATTTCACCTACCATCAGGGCGTAGGGTACAAAATAAATGGCAAAAATCAATGCCCAGGAAACGATTGCTTTTAAACCGCCATATTCGGAAAAACCGTTTATGACATTTCCGAACCCCCACACTGTGGAAAAGGCC
>DXFK01000076.1 GCA_019114495.1 Candidatus Blautia stercoravium | reverse complement strand
TTTTTTTATAAAAAACGCTGTATAAAGTGCCCACTCGCACTCTATACAGCAGCTTCTTTTCTATTCTATTCCAAATAACCTTCGGGCATTCTCCCGTGTCACTTCTATTACCTCTTCTCTGGAAATCCCTTTGATTTCCGCAATGGTTTCCGCCACATACTTCAAATAAATGGAGCAGTTTCTCTGCCCCCTGTGGGGTTCCGGCGCTATATACGGGGCGTCTGTCTCCAAAAGCAGATAATCAAGAGGCGCATATTCCACCACTTCTTTCAGCTTTTTTCCATTTTTGAAGGTCACTACCCCGCCGATCCCAAGACAATATCCCATGTTCATATACTCTTTTGCCTGTTCTTTTGAGTAAGAATAGCAGTGAATCACACCTTTCAGGTTATCGGCCCGCTCCGCTTTCATAATGTCCAGCGTATCCTTTGCCGCATTCCGGCTGTGCACAATAATGGGCAAATCTGTTTCCTTTGCAAGGTCCATCTGCCGCACGAACCATTTTTTCTGTATGTCATGGCTTTCCTTATCCCAGTAATAATCCAGACCGATTTCTCCCACTGCCACTATTTTTTCCAAATCACAGAATTTGCGCAGCAGTTTTATTTTCTCTTCGTCCAGGTCTCCCACCTCGTCCGGATGGATTCCCACAGCGCCATATACGAAGGGATACTGCTCTGTGAGTTTTACCGTATCCAATACGCCCTGAAAAGAGGCACCTACATTTACAATGGTTTCCACACCTTCAAAAGGCATGGACTTTAACAGTGCGTCCCTGTCTTTATCAAACGCTTTATCATCATAATGTGCGTGTGTTTCAAATATCATGAATGCCTCTCTCCTTCAGCCTCTTATATACCATTTCCCGAAACAGTGCATAAATCACAGAAGACAGAGGAATAAACACCAACATTCCCACAACTCCCATCAGGCTGCCGCCCACAGTGACAGCTACCAGCACCCAGATAGACGGAAGTCCCACAGAACCGCCCACCACATGGGGATAAATCAGATTTCCTTCTATCTGCTGCAATACCAGGAACAAAATCACAAAGGCTACGGCCTGCATGGGATTGGACACCAGAATCAAAAATGTGCCAATCACACAGCCGATAAAAGCGCCAAAGATAGGGATCAATGCAGTAAAGGCAATGACAACACCTACCAGCAAAGCATAAGGGAATCTTAGAATACTCATAACAATAAAAAACATAGTTCCCAGAATCACAGCCTCCAGACATTGTCCTGTGACAAAACTGGAAAAGGTTTTATAGCTTAAAGACGCCACCTCTAAAGTCTTGTCCACCGCCTTCAAGGGAAGGAATGCGTAGAGCACTTTTTTGATTTGCACAGACAGCTTTTCCTTCTGAAGCAATATATAGCAGGCAAACACAAAGGCTATGAAAAAGTTCATCAGAGAATTAATCACCGTTTTCGCCACCGTAAAGGTGGAGTTCAGCACATTTCCCGCACCGTTTTTCAGAAAATTAATGGCTGTCTGGATAATTTTATCCCAGTTAAACTCAATACTCTGAATCCAGGAAGTTACCTGCTTGCTGTCAGGGAACGTATCTATTGCCCATCTCTGCAGTTTCGGAAGAAAGGCTTCTATATTCTTACTGATACTGGAAAAAGTTGTTGCTATCTCCGGCAATACAACCACCAGCACAATCTGAATCACAACCACCACAAAGAGAATGGAACATACCAGACAGACCGGTCTTACAAACTTCTTTTTCTTTACTTTGCGAAACAGCTTTTCCTCCAGAAAACTCATGGGTATATTCAAAATAAACGCTAGTGCGCCGCCCAGAATAAAGGGAAATACAACTCTGCACACAAAGAGAAAACCGTCTGCCAGATTCTCAATTCTCTGCACTCCCACATAAAACAAAACTGCAAAGACAATCAGAAGAATCAGATTCTTCATATTTTTCTTATTCAACTCCATAGATACCCTCCCTGCTTCTCTTATTTACCGATTTTTTTACGAATCCACTTAATAAACTGAATAATCGGAAGATTGGCAAGAGACAAACCATACATAATCAACAACTGTGTCAGGCTTAATGTCTGAACCTGGAAGATACCGTTAAGCCATGGAATCATCATAACTGCAGTAATCAGAAGCACGCCTAAACCAAAAGCGCCTGCCAGATAAATGTTGTTAAAGAATCTCTTTGTAAACAATACAGGCTCATCTGATTTACAGTTAAATCCATGTACCAGACGGGACATACACAACGTACCAAAGGCCAGTGTAGACGCCAAAAGTGCGCTTTCCTGATAGCCAATATAGAAACCAATCATTGTCATAATACCAATTACCAGACCCTCGATTCCGATTTTGGAAAGGAATTTCTTTGTCAGAATAGATTCGTTCATCGGTCTTGGTTTTTCATTCATCACGGACTTACTGTGCGGTTCCAGTCCAAGGGCAATAGCCGGAAGACTGTCTGTCAAAAGATTGATAAATAACAGATGTACCGGTGCAAACGGTACCGGAAGTCCTGCAATGGAAGCATACAAAACAGCCAGGATTCCTGCAAAGTTTCCGGATAACAGGAACTGAATCGCACTCTTAATATTTTTGTAGACATTACGTCCATTCTCTACAGCTTTAACAATAGTCGCAAAATTGTCATCTGTCAATATCATAGAGGCTGCATCTTTGGAAACTTCTGTTCCTGTGATACCCATAGCCACACCGATATCTGCCTGTTTCAGCGCCGGAGCGTCGTTGACGCCGTCACCTGTCATAGATACAATGTTGCCCTTTTCCTGCCATGCTCTGACGATTCTGATTTTGTGCTCCGGTGAAACACGGGCATATACAGAAATTCCTTCTACGAAATCCTGTAACTCTTCGTCTGTCATATTTTCAATTACAGCGCCTTCACAGGCCTCGGATTCATCTTTCAAAATACCGATACGTTTGGCAATAGCTGCTGCCGTTACCTTGTGGTCACCGGTAATCATAATTGGTTTGATTCCGGCTTTGATACATTCCGCTACCGCGTCTTTGGACTCTTCTCTCGGCGGGTCCATCATGGCAATCAGACCAAGGAAGGTCATATCGTTTTCATCCTCTACTGTAATCGTTGTGCCTTCCGGTACACTCTTATAAGCAAAGGCCAGCACACGCAGACCGTTTCTGGAGAACTTCTGGTTCTGTTCTTCGATTTCCTGAATATCCGCCTGGGAAATCGGTTCTGCTTTTCCATTTTTCTGAATTGTGGTCACACGG
Organism: Candidatus Blautia stercoravium; assembly: GCA_019114495.1. Lineage (GTDB taxonomy): Bacteria > Bacillota > Clostridia > Lachnospirales > Lachnospiraceae > Blautia > Blautia stercoravium. The sequence goes on along the minus strand of DXFK01000076.1, from coordinate 9,318 downwards.
CCCAGCAAAACATCTACCGCACCCTTGGTTACCATCGTAGAACCTGTTTTCAATGTGTGCAGCGTGGACATCAGCTTTCTGTCGCTGTCAAAAGGAACTTCGCTGAATCTTGGGTATTTCTCTCTTACGGTTTCTGCCGGAACACCCAGTTCATCTCCCTGATTAATCAAGGCCGTCTCTGTAGGGTCACCGATTTCTTCTCCGTTTTTGTTCGTAGAGTCATTGCACAAAATACTGTGGCGCAAAAGCTGTTTCTGTGCTTCATCTTCCAAATCAATGTCTGCTGCAGGGACTTCTTTACCTTCTACATAATAGTATTCTACCGTCATTTTATTCTGAGTCAGCGTTCCTGTCTTATCTGAACAGATAATAGATACGCTTCCCAGACCTTCCACCGCCTGTAATTTACGGACAATGGCATGTTCTTTCGCCATTTTCTGTGTACCGAAGGACAACACAATGGTAACAATAGAACTTAAAGCTTCAGGAATTGCCGCAACAGCCAGAGCAACGGCAAAGAGGAACGCGTCTCCGATGGATTCGCCTCTGAACACGCTTATTCCAAATAAAATCGCACAAAATACCAGAATCAGTATGGACAGCTTCTGTCCAAAGTTATCCAGGTTCATCTGCAGCGGTGTCTTCTTTTCGGATGTACTTTTCAGAAGTTTCGCAATTTTACCAACTTCCGTTTCCATACCAATGGCAGTTACCAGGAAAGAACCTCTTCCGTAGGAAACAAAGCTGCCGGAATACACCATATTGGTTCTGTCTCCCAGAGGAACATCCTGACCGCTGATTTCTTCTTCTGTCTTATCCACTCCAAGGCTTTCTCCCGTAAGGGCGCTTTCGTCTACCTTTAGACTGGCATTTTCCAGAACACGTCCGTCTGCCGGAACGTAATCACCGGCCTCCAGCATAACAATATCACCAATTGTAACTTCTGATGACGGTACTTTTATCACATCACCATTACGAAATACTTTTGCTTCCGGCCCGGACATGGCTTTCAGGCTGTCCAAGGACTGCTCGGCTTTCACTGTCTGAACCGTTCCTAAAATAGCGTTCATGGTAATAACCACTAAAATTACAATGGCGCTTTCTGTCTCTCCCAGCAAACCGGATACAATGGCTGCCACAATCAGGATGATAACCAGAAAGTCTTTGTACTGCTCCAGAAATATCTGGAGTATAGATTTTTTCTTCTCCTCCACGAGAGCATTGGGACCGTATTTCTGCTGATTTTTCTTAATCTGGTCCTCGCTTAAAGGGTGGGTGCTGCCATTCACACATTTCTGCGCTTCTGTTCGTGACATCTGATAATACTCTTTCATGCTTTTTCCTCCGTTTGTTTTGAGCTTTGTTTTACAGGCTCTACTATAGTGTGCTTCGTAAAGGTCTTTCTATGTTACAGGTAACAAAAAAACAGCAAGACCTTTACTGCACAGTCTGCTATGCAATAAAAGTCTCGCTGTTTCATCACGACACGGACGAGAATACTCCCGTCGAGATTGACGACGCCGTAAACACCTTGCAGTGCCAGCTACTCCCTTTCATTAAGAGAATAATAAACGATAAGGCGAGGGTTGTCAATGGGGGAAATCATTTTTTATTTTTTTACGGAATTATTCCAGTACGATTTCCAATTCTTCAATTCCCATCACTTTATAAGTTACATGCTCGGTTCTTCCCTCTGCGCATACGGTTATGGTTTTTCCATTTCTTCTGGCTTTTACCGTCAGCACCGTATTTCCCTGTAAATCTGTCACAGCAGTTTCCGTCACTTTTCCGTCTTCCAGATTTACAAGATACAAGGTTATTCCCTCTGCATAATCGTAGTCCGGTCTTTCACTGTTGTTTCCTACCGCCAGAATCGTATTGGGCCTTGCCAGCAGCGGCATATGGAAGTAATCATATGTTTCCTTCTGCCATTTTCCGCCTTCTACCGTTTCTCCTGTCAAAATATTCTGCCATTTTCCTTCTGGCACATAGTATTCCACTTCCCCGGACTCCTTAAAGATTGGCGCCACTAACAGAGAATCTCCCAGCATGTACTGTTTGTCCAGTGTTTCACAGGCTCTGTCTTCCGGAAATTCCACAAACATAGGCCGCATCATCGGTGTTCCCTCTTCATGGGAAACCACGGCCTGGCGATACAGATACGGCATCAGGCTGCATTTCAGCTTCACAAACTTCCGCAGCACATCGCAGGCCTCATCGTCAAACATCCACGGCACACGGTAAGAACTGGAACCATGCAGACGGCTGTGGGAACTGAGCAGTCCGAACTGGCACCATCTCTTATAAATATCTGCCGGGGCTGTATTTTCAAATCCACTGATGTCATGACTCCAGAAGCCGAATCCTCCGCAGGCCAGGGAAAGTCCGCTGCGCAGGGTTTCTGCCATGGAGGGATAGCTTGCAGAGCAGTCGCCTCCCCAGTGTGCCGGGAACTGCTGTCCTCCCACCGTGGTAGAACGGGCAAACAGTACCGCCTCGCCTTCTCCTCTCTCCCTCTCCAGCAGCTCAAATACTGCCTTGTTATACAGGAAAGTATAATAATTATGCATTTTCACCGGATCAGAGCCGTCATAGTAGGCAATGTCTTTCACCGGAATTCTCTCACCGAAGTCTGTCTTAAAGCAGTCCACACCCATATCCAGCAGAGTTTTCAGCTTGCCCTGATACCATTTCACGGCTTCCGGGTTGGTGAAGTCCACCAGGCCCATGCCTGCCTGCCACATATCGGTCTGCCACACGTCCCCGTTGGCTTTTTTCACCAGATAACCGTATTCCATGCCCTCTGCAAACAGCGGGGATTTCTGTCCGATATAGGGGTTAATCCATACACATATTTTCAACCCACGCTCGTGGTAACGTTTCAGCATGCCCTCCGGGTCGGGAAAGGTTTTCGGGTCCCATACAAAGTTACACCACTCAAAACCTTCCATCCAGAAACAGTCAAAATGGAACACATGCAGCGGAATATCTCGGTCTGCCATGCCCTGGATAAAGCTGCTGGTGGTTTCCTCGTCATAATTGGTGGTAAAGGACGTGGTCAGCCAGAGGCCAAAAGACCATGCTGGAGGCAGCGCCGGTTTTCCGGTCAATTCTGTATACTTCTGAATGGTTCCCTTTGGAGTATGTCCGTTAATCACATAGTAGTCCAGACGCTCACCTTCCACGGAAAACTGAATTCTTTCTACTTTCTCACTGGCAATTTCATAGGAAGCGTCGCCTTCATTATCCAGAAGAACACCGTATCCTTTATTGGTAATATAGAACGGAATATTCTTATAAGAAATCTCACTGGCTGTACCTCCGTCCTCGTTCCACATATCTACCACCTGTCCGTTTTTTACGAAAGGAGTAAATCTTTCTCCCAGACCATAAATATACTCGTCCACATCAATAGCCAGGGCATCTACGGTATACTTTCTTCCTGTTTCATTATTTAAAATATTTGCCATGTTACGGAAACCGGTATTGGTCATCTCCCGGTCTCCGTCCAGGAAACGGATTCCCCAGGAATTGGGGCGTTTGTCTACCACGGCTTTTGTATGGCCGGACTGATAGGTAATAAAATCTTCGGTTTCTTCTATGGAAACATGAGGACTGGTCTGATTTATCTCTGCAAATGGTCCTTTATAAGCCGTTCCTTCAAAATGTACCACGGAAACCTTAATGACATCTTCCATGGGACTGGAAAGCCGTATGGTGAGCATGCCTAGGTTCAGGATGTCTCCACGATGCTCAATGTGCTTCGCCGGGGCGTAGATGGTCAGTTCATCCCCTTTTCTTCTGCTGTCTGCATATTCCACTGCATAGAGCGGCGTCATTTCCTTTTTTACACTCCAGTAGCCGTCTGTAAATTTCATACGTTTATTCTCCTTTCTACTACTTCCCTGCACTCTCTGTCTTATTTCAAATAAAATTTCAATGCATTTTCCGTTCTGCTGTCTGAACCAATACGTACCGTGAATTCTCCCGGCTCTGCAGCAAACTTCATATCTGCACGGTGAAAACGAAGCATGTCTTCCTGGATAGTAAAGTATACCTTCTTTTCCTCTTCCGGCTGCAAGGTAACCTTCTGGAAATTCTTTAATTCCCGTACCGGTCTGGCTACACTGCCACATTCATCTGTAATGTAAAGCTGTACGGTTTCTGTTCCTTCCCTGCTACCTGTATTTTTCACTGTCACCCATACCTGCAGGCTTTCTCCCTGGGAAAATTCGGTCTTATCAGCCTGTATTTCGCTGTAGGTGTAGTCTGTGTAACTCAACCCATATCCAAAGGGATACAAAGGCCGATTTGGAATATCCGTATAGCGGGACATAAACCGGTTTTCTATCTGTTCTCCGTCCTCCACATGGCGTCCGGTGCAGAACTCTCCGTAAAATACCGGAACCTGAGAAACACACCACGGCAGAGACATGGAAAGTCTTGCCTGAGGATTTCTGTCTCCATACAGGATATCAGCAATGGCGTGACCGCCTTCTGTTCCGGGGAACCATGCATAGAGAATTGCTTTTGCGTGTTCTTTTATCTCTCTTATATCCAGCGGACGTCCTGCCAGAACTACTACAGCCAGATTCGGATTTACCTGTGCCACGGCTCTTAACAGCTTTTTCTGTACTTCCGGAATGGTAATATCTCCCCGGCTCCCGCCTTCTCCGGACTGAATACAAGCCTCACCCAGAAACAGTACCGTCTTCTCGCATTCTGCAGCCACACGGATAGCTTCCTGAATCTTCTTCTCTGTTTCCTCTTCGCTGTCTTCGTTTGTCATATGAAAACGGAATCCGTATACAGTCTGTCCCGGATTCAAAATACCGCAGCCATCTGCAAACAATCCCTGTTCTGTCTTTTCTTCCAGAGCAGCTCTGCAGGTTACCGTATTCTCTGGATTTCCAAAGAAAGACCAGGCGCCCAACATGCGTTTTTCATTTGCATAAGGCCCTATAAACGCCACTTTTTCTTCTTTTTTCAACGGCAGGAAATGGTCTTTATTCTCCAGCAGAACCATGGTGTCTGCCGCTATTTTTCTGGCTGCCTTTCTGTTTTCCTCAGCCAGAATCTTTTTGGTTTCCAGAGCTGTATCTGCTTTACGGTATGGATTTTCAAATAATCCCATCTTATTTTTCAATTCTAAGACTCTGAGAACCGCTGTGTCAATGCTTACCTCGGAAACAGTTCCCTCCTGTACCAGTGCTTCCAGCTGTGACATGTAGCAACCGCTCATCATATCCATGTCTGTTCCTGCCTGAATTGCCTGTTTTGCAGCTTCTTTTTTATCTTCTGCCACACCATTCGTTATCAACTCTCCTATGGCATTCCAGTCAGAGATCAGAACACCTTTAAATCCCATTTCATCTCTCAGTACATCTTTTATCAGCCACTTGTTTGCCGTAGCAGGAATCCTGTTCAGCGTATTAAAAGAAGTCATAACCATAGCGCTTCCTGCGTCAATAGCTGCCTGATAAGACGGCAGGTAATCGTCTCGCAAAGTCCGCTCGGATAACTCCACAGTATTGTATTCTCTTCCCGCTGTAGGGGCGCCGTATGCGGCAAAGTGTTTGGTACATGCCCCCAGATGGTCTCCATAATCGGCTGAGTCTCCCTGAATTCCCTTTACCATAGCTGCTGCCATCTGCGCATTCAGGTAAGGGTCTTCTCCTGTAGACTCCATAACTCTTCCCCATCTGGCATCACGGACCAAGTCTACCATTGGGGCAAATGTCACATGCAGACCTGCTGCAGCGGCTTCCTGAGCCATAACATCTCCTACCTTTTTGGCTTCCTCTGTATCAAAAGAGCAGCCAAGAGCCAGCGGAATAGGAAAAATCGTCTTGTATCCATTGATAATATCTGCCATAAACAACATTGGAATGTGATGCGGCTGTTTTTCCATACACATTTTCTGCAATTTTTCCACCTGGTCTGCGCCGATTACACCTAAAACACTTCCTGCATAGGGAAAATCTTCTGCTGCAATCTCCAGCTCTGTCTCCGCCCCTGTGACTGGACCTTCGTCATTGAAACAGCTGGCATCTAACTGTGTAAGCTGCCCTATTTTTTCTTTTAATGTCATATCAGCAAGCAACGCTTTGATTTCTTTTTCGGTCATATACTGTTCCTCCGTTTCAAAAAACAAAGGACAGGAAGACGCCAGTTACCGTCCTCCTGCCCTTATTTTAATTTCCTTCACATAACTTTATTTCATAGAATCGCGCCATATTTTCTTTTTCAAAGTTCACGCTCAAGGTTCCAGCTGCCCGGTTCCATTCATGGGTGCTCGTATTAAAGGAAGGATATCTGCAGACAACCTCTGCCCCTTTTCCCTTTCCTTCCGGAATCGGAATAGAAATACATGGCGTATTTCCGCTCCTTCTCCATACAGAAAGATATATCTTTTCTTCCGTCCGAAGCCCCAACGCTGCCCATTCATCATCAAATGCAGATAACCCCAAAGGCCAGAAAGGAAGCGCCTTCTTAATATCCCCCCGTATGGACTTGTAACAATCCAGTCCTTCTTTTACGAGAGCCTTTTCCTCCTGGGAAATTTTATCCAGGCGTCCGCTCTGATGAATTCTTAAAAGCATAGCATTTACCATATTAAAGACAGTGGCTTCCCGGTCCCCTTCCGGCATCGGATAAGACCATACCGCACTCTGTTCAGGTGTTAACCCGCTAGGTGAATTGGCTGCAATGGTAGCGTAATACCGGTAATCTTCCTCATCTGAGGTAGACTGTATACTGTACCTGGAAAGCATGGCATAATCAATACGCAGCCCTCCGCTGGAACAATTTTCAATTACCAGTTCCGGATATTTTTCAAACAAAGCGTCCAGCCACTGCAGATATGCCCGTTCATGCTCCAGCATGCCCTGTCCCGGACTTTCTGCTTCATATTCAGTTCCGATTCCCGGTTCTATATTGTAATCCATCTTAATATAGCCGATCCCATATTCCTGAATCAGGCGGTCCACAACAGACGTCATATACTCACATACTTCTGAATTCCTGTAATCCAGTTGATAACGACTTCTGTCATAGATACGCTTTCCATGCCTTACAAAAAACCAGGTATCAGGTAATTTTTTTGCCAGTTCGCAGTTAATTCCCATAACCTCTGGTTCCAGCCAGATACCCGGTATCATTCCTTTGGAACTGATATAGTCTGTAACTTCTTTCAGGCCATTCGGAAAACGATCTCTGCTTTCTTTCCATTCACCTACTGCGTCCCACCAAAATCCTTTGGCATACCAGCCCGCATCAATACAAAAATATTCACAGCCAGCTTTTGCTGCTTCCTCTATCAGCGGAATTTCCTTTTCTGTTGTGGGGTCAGCAAAAAGACAGTTCATATAATCATTAAAAATAATTTTACAGGTTTCGTTGTCATGATTCTTTCTTCGGATAATTCTCCGGTATTTCGTCAGGGCAGCCATAGAGCCGTCAAATCCATCCAGAGATACCCCGACTGCTGCCGGCACCGTAGTAAACGATTCACCCGGCTTCAGATTTTTAAACCAATGGGAATACAATTCATTCGGTCCACCCAAAGCCAGATATAAATGTCCGTTCTGGTCGCCGATTTCCCAATGCCAGGAACCATTGTTTTCAATCTGCCAGTACAAGGAAGAACCCGTCTCCTGATTTTCCAGATAGGCCATAGGCAAAAACTCTTTAGAAGACCAGTTTCCCGTATTGCTTACATGGAAATGATTGGAAGAACGCTGAATTTCTTTTGGCTGAACCAGTTCCATGCCCAAATCTTTTAATGTATAATCTTTCCAGTTCATCTCTCTCTGCCAGCCATTATGCGGCAGCTTCAAAAGCAGTTTTTCGTCCTGTCTCTTTGCGCCTTCTTTTTCAATTCCCATGTAATTGAACGTAGAAATATAATCCAGTGTCTGTACTTCCTGTCCCCGGTTTTCTGCCGTGTGCTGCATGCGGACGATAGGAATTCCGTCATAGAACTGCCATATCGATTCCACCTGCATCTTTGTCTCCTCGTCTGAGGTGATGAATTTTAAAATACGTCCTTTTTCATTTCTCTCATCTGTATGAGACACATATTTCATCCGGAAGCCATGGGAAGTCACAATATACTTATTTCCATGTCTTTCATGAGGACGATCAAATCCGTAAAGGTTCATTTCTATGAAATTAAATCCCGCCTCTTTCGTTGCATCTGTTATCTTGTCCTCCTGAAAAGGAAGAGCAGAAAAATGGAGTAATTTAAAATTCCCATCTGCTTCAATTTCAAATACAATATGTATACCGTTTTCTTCTATTATAATCTGTTTTTCCATCGCTTTGCTTAACCTTTCACCGCACCTGCAACCATCCCTTTAATAATCTGTTTGCTGAATGCGAAATATAAAATAACAATTGGCGCCATAGTAATCAACATAGCTGCCATAATCTTCGGATAGTCTGAAGAGAACTGTCCGGTAAACTGCGTCATGGCCAGCGGTACCGTCTGCAGTGCTGTATCTTTAATCAGTACCAATGCAAAAGAGAATTCATTCCAGCAGCTAAAGGTCTGAAGGATTGCAACTGTAATCATAATTGGCTTACAAATAGGCATAATAACTTTAAACAGTGTACCCGAGAAAGAACAGCCGTCAATCGCCGCTGCCTCTTCCAGTGCTGTTGGAATCTCTTTAATAAATCCTTGGCATAGAAATACCGATATGGGCAGTCCGAAGGCCACATAAGGGATTATCAAAGTAAACCACTGGTTTGATAATCCGGTTTTATTAAATACAACATAAATAGGCACTAGCAAAGAATGTACAGGAATCAGCATTCCCATTAAAAGCATAACCCAGATGATTTTATTTCCTTTGAATTTGATTCTGGCAAGAAAATACCCCATGATAAATCCAAATAACACAATAAAAAACACGGAAATCACGGTAGTTCTCACACTGTTCAGAATAGAATCCCCAATGTGATAATCCGGGTTTGTCAATACCTTTACAAAATTTTCAAGTGTTGGATTGGAAGGAAGCCCTATAATATCTCTATTAAATTCTCTCTTTACTTTCAGGGACGAATATAACATCCATACCAGAGGAAAAATACAGGAGAGAGAGAAAATCAGCATAATCAGGTTCAGAATGACCGACTTTACTCCATTACCAATCCGTTTGCCTGTTGTCATACCATAACTCTTTCCACGCATTTTCTATCACTCCTTTTCCCTGTTGACTGCTCTCTGGAAGAGCTGCATAAGTCCAATCACTAACATTCCCAATACAAAGATACCAACAGAAATCGCACTTCCGTATCCCATATTCTGCTGTT
>DXFK01000075.1 GCA_019114495.1 Candidatus Blautia stercoravium | reverse complement strand
TATTTTTCCAGAAAAATTTTCAGCTTTTTGAGGATTTTCATTTTCCTCTTATAAACGGCAGGCTGGGAAATTCCAAGTGCAGCCGCCAGCTCACTCTCCGAGCGTTCTTCAAAGAACAGCGCCTGGATCAGCGCACGTTCCTCTGGAGTAAGCAGGGAAAGCGCGGTATGTAGCCTGTCCACTTCCAGCTTATGAAGCACCACGCTCTCCACACTTTCCTGCTCATCGGAGAATTGCTGGGCATTTTCATCCACCAGCCGGTCCAAAGAATCTTCGCGGCTGGGGATGATCTGCACCACTTGGCCCTCCTTTCCGAGAACGAACCGCTCGGTTTTCAAATCGTTCTCAAAATAGCGCATTTTCCGGTCGCCCTGCATATAGGCCCGGTACACTTCATCCGTGACCTCGACAAATTGGCCGCGAATCCATATTCTTTTTTTATCAGCGTCCACGCTGTTTTACCTCCGATCAGTCTGAATTGCGAGAAATTCAGACTGGTCGGGCGGCCCCCTACAACGTGGGAATGTTCCTCTATATTGAAAAACGCACCTGCAGAATGGGACAACAGCCCCAACAGCAAGTGCGTTTCTTTTTAGTTCGTATAAATCATGGCATGATAGTTCAGTATGAAGGGCATAATATCCCGTTGAAAAACGGGAAGTTTTTTTGACCGTACACCGTCAAGCAGGCGGCCTACGACATAGAAGCATACTCGCTGCTTCTAATGAGCAGCGGCGCGCAGGATGACCAACGCATGAAATATCCCTCCAGGCCAAAAACGTGGTCTGGAGGGATGGGCATGACAAAGCACCCTGCCAAAACCCCGTTTTTTTTATTGGCAGGGCCATCTATACAATTCGGGTCAGTTCACTTTTCTCTGCACTGTCAGTTCTCTAAAATTTGAACTGTTATGCCATTATAAATCTGGCATAAATCTGTAAAATAGAAAGAGAGGTGAACTGTAGGTGCAGAGTAAACATGAAACGCTTGGTGAGATCATCAAGAACGCCCGCATAAAAGCAGATATTACAGTCGAAGATCTGGCCGCCAAGGTCGGAGTAGGCGAGAGATTTATATATCGTATCGAGAACGAAGGCAAAAAGCCCAGCTACGACATTCTCTACAAGCTGATTCGGGAACTGTCCATTTTACCTGATCAGATTTTCTTCCCGGAAAAGCAGATTGAGGATTCCGAAATGGAAAACCTTGTCCGTATGCTGTATAACTGCGATGAGCGTTCTATGCAGATCATCAAGGCGACAGTTAGGGCGGCCTTGGACAGCCAGCCCAGAGAGTGAAAAAGAGCCGATGTCCGTGGGAAATTCTCACAGGTTCATCGGCTCTGCGTTTATGCGTCTGGCTCTTTGATGACAACGATATGTAATTGTTTCGCTTGGATTAAGCTCTCTCGTTTGCACTTTGGGCAGTAGAGAGGATAATTGATTAAAACCGTATCCTCCCTGATTCGATCACGGGTTTTATTCCCGCAGACGGGACAATAAACCCACTCTGTTTGCTGCATGGGAATCACCTCCATTCTCCTGTTCTCAAGACATGGCCGAGGGCTTGCTGTTATGCAAGCCCACCGGCGTGTCTCTTTTATAATCCTTCTACTGTTAGAGTCCCTTTTTTCAGCCGGAACACCACATCTGCCTGCTTCGCCAGCTCACCGGAGTGCGTCACGACAATTACACATTTTCCTTGTTCATGGGCGCTTTCTTTGAGGATTTCCGTGATGTCCTGCGCTGTGTCCTCATCCAGATTGCCTGTGGGTTCATCAGCCAAAATCACCGGAGCTTCGCTCGCCAGCGCCCGCGCAATCGCCACCCGCTGCTGTTGGCCTCCGGAAAGCTTCAGCACATTCCGTTTGGATTCCTCTTTTGTTAATCCAAGCCGCTCCAGAAAAGGGAGCGCCGGTTTCTTGGCGGTCAGCCGTACATTTTCCTGCGGGGTCATGTAGTCGATTAGGTTATAGCTCTGAAAAATAAACGAAACGTGTTTTTTACGGTGACGTCCCAAGCCGGTCTGCTCAATATCTGTTCCGTTAAAAAGAATTTTTCCGCTGGTAGGGCTGTCCAATCCACCCAATAAAGAGAGCAGCGTTGTCTTACCGCACCCAGACGGACCGAGAATCGCATACATTTTCCCGGTTTCCATTTGAACATCAATTCCTTTGAGCACCTTTTTCTTTTTATCGTAGGAATACGCCACTTCCTGTAATTCCAAAACACTCATGATAACACCTCCTATTCACCATCTGGCACAAACTGAAAATCAAAATCGTAGTCCTTGGCTTTATCCGGGATCTCGTAATTGATGTTCGGTGCGCCGGATTGTCCTTTGGTATCGTCCGGCTTTTTTTCCTCCGGGGTACAGCCTGCGAACAGCGTTCCAAGGCTCAATAAAAGCAAACAAATCAGTATTATTTTCTTCATGGAGATACCGCCTTTCTCAACTCATTTTAGACAGGATTTCACGGGGCTTCAGCCGCATAACTGAAATAGAGGAAATCCCGGCTGATACGGTTACGATTCCAATACCGATTAAAAACAACAGCCCTAATTCTTCTAACTGTACCGTAACCTGTAATTCTGGCGGTTCTATTTTCGGAGTGCTGCCGGCTGTTCCAGCTTCTCCACGGTTGGCGCTCAATCCGTCATCACTCTGCACCTGGGATACCGACTGTTCCGCCTGCAGCATATTGCCCATCTGTCCGGCGATTGCACTGGATGAGAAGTAAGATAGAGAAAAAGCGAGAATTGCGATCATCAATACTTCCGCAATATACTGTCCTAAAATAGACAGCTTTCGGATTCCCACGGAAAGCAGTACACCGGTTTCATGGATGCGAGTTCTCGCCCACATAGTAAGAATCAGCGACAAGACAGCAATGCTGACGACCAGGACTACAATCAATATGGTGGATACCAGACTGGAAAGCTGCTGCAAAGAAGAAGCGGCATTTTCAAAGCTTGTATTGTCTGCTACAATAGAAAATCCTTTCCAATCCACACTTTTAATGTCCTGGACTTTAGAGATAATTGTTTCCATATTCTGCGGATCATCTACCGACACGGTTAATTCATTGAAACCTTGAATGGCTGGGCTGTTTTCCAAAGCAACTACGGTAGGCAAATCGCAGATTACAAGATTCTGTATCTTATCATAAGATGTGACTTTGTCATTGATATTCTCAATCTCCTTTGGCGTAAACAGACCGACAATTTCCATGTCAACACCTTTTTGGGTGTGAAGAATATCCCCGATTTTCAGCCCGTTTTTTTCAGCTAAATCTTTGCTGATTATAGCCTTGTTTTGATCTTCCGGGGTAATGTGGCGGCCTTCGGCCAGCGTAAGCTGCCCGGAAGTGAATTGTGAGAGTTCTTCACTTTTCCATACGCCAAGTATCTTGGAAGTTTGACGAAATTCCTCCTCAATGGGAATTGTACCGGCGAATAAATCCAGCTCTGGAAAGTCTGTCAGGCTTTCCACTCTTGCTCCGCAGGATTTTACACCCTCGATTACCCGAATCTGTTCCACCAGTTCCGGTGCAATCTGCTGTGTGGAATACATAATAGTGCCGCCTTCTACCTTTTCTACTTTCAGATAGGGGTTGTTTTCGCTGTAATCAAAATAGACGTCAAAACTTCCTCCAAGGCTTTTTCGTAGGTTTTGTTGGGCGGCGTCCGAAGCATTTCCCAACGCCAATGCGGTCAACACAAAGGTTGCCATGATGAGCAGGACGATAAAGAGCAAAATGCTCTTTCCTTTTTTGCGGGTAATATACAGCCACGCCCGGCTGATAAAGTTCATAAAAAGACCTCCGTTTCATTGGTGATTGTTGCTGCAACACCGATAGAATACCATTCCTATGTGGAACCAGTATGAAACGAAGGCCGAAAAAATTATTTTGTAAGAAACAGTGTAAACCGCATCCCATTGGGGCAGATCATCGGCTCAAAGGTGTAGGAAAGTCCCATAGCCTTCGACAAAGTATCCACAATATACAGGCCTAACCCGTTCCCGCCGTCTCTGCGGTCACGGGCGAAATCCGGACGATAAAAAGGTTCAAACAGGCGGGAAATTGTTTCTTTCGGAATAGGTGTACACTCATTTTCAATCAGAACTCGGTCTGAATAGAGGACAACCGAAACCTTATGTCCGGGCTTGGTATACGAAACTGCATTGGAAAGCAGATTGGAGAGAATCTTTTCCAAATTTTTTCTTGGCAGGCAGAGAGGGCAATCCTCCCGAACATCTACAGAAAAACCAATCTGGTTGGTCTTAGCAATCAGTGTGTAAGGCTCGCATAATGTTGGGAGGGTGTCAGACAAATCAAAAGTTTCCACCTGCGCAGTTTCGGTGAAATCCAGTCGGGAAGTTTCCAACACTTCCTGGATCATGGAGGATAGCTGTTGTGCGATCTCCTTGCATTGAAGCAGATAAGTGTCCCGGTCTTTGTATTTTCCGATCCCCAGCAGCATATTTTCTAAAATTGCATGGAGAGCGGTGACCGGGGTTTTCAGCTCATGGGAAGCTGCCCGCAGGAAATCTATTTTAGACTGTTCTGCCTCGCTTACCTTTTTCTTTTCTTCTTCCAGATTTTCTATTGTGGAAAGCAGGCTGGCATACAGCGAATTGACATTGTCAGCCAAAACCCCGATTTCATCGGTGGAATCCACCGGGCATTTAGCGGTTTTATCCAGCCGCTCCATCTGTTCCGTGGTCTTGGAAATCTGCTTGATCGGAACCGTCATGGCTCTGGAAAAAAGCAGGGAGCAAATCAGCGAAACAATAGCGGAACAGGTCAGAGAAACCGGCAGAGCCTTGAAAATAGCGTTTTGAATAATCCACCCTGTATTGAGGCTGCTTTCCATCATCACCCCGTTTTCCATAAAGCGACTGGTATTGATCTGCATTTGAGGGGCAAAAATGTACAGGAACAAATGCGCTGCCAGCGTAACTACCAGCATGACAATAAAAGTATAAATAAAGATTTTCGGGAACAGTTTTAGTTTTTTCATGGCATTTCCTCGTACTTATAGCCCACGCCCTTGACGGTGACAATGCAGTCAAGCCGCAGTTTCTTTCTCAGATTTTTAATATATGTGTCAATGGTACGGTCGATAATGGGAGTATCGTATCCCCACAGTTCGTCCAATATCTGCGTCCTGCTTAACACCATTCCTTTGTGTTCCACCAACAGTTTGAGCAAATCAATTTCCTTTGGGGTAATATCGATCCTGCCATCGGCGTCCGAAGCAGTATATCCGCTGAAATCGACCGAAACTTCGCCAAACTGCATTTGCTTGAGTTCCGGGCTTTTTCCACATCTTCGAAGCAGGGCAGTCACCCGTTTTCCCAATAAAAGCATGGAAAAGGGCTTGGTAATGTAATCATCGGCCTGCTCGTCAAAGCTGGCGGCCTGGGTGCGCTCGTCATCCAGTGCGGTGAGCATTAAAACAGGAACCGAGCAATCCTTGCGCAATTTCTTTAAGACTTCTATGCCCGTCATTTTTGGGAGCATAATGTCCAGAATCACCAGATCCACCGGATTGCTTTTCGCCATCGTAAGCCCTTGCTCCCCGTCAGAAGCGGAAATGGTCGTATGCCCTGCGGATTCCATATATTCGCAAATTGCTTCGTTTGTAACTATATCATCTTCTACAACCAGTAAAATTGCCATATCCTACACCTCCATAGTTTATTATATCAGAGCTGTGTGGAGCTAATATGAAATTGAATAAGAATTACATTTTACTACGAAATCGGTGGCTCTTTAAGCTCAGCAAGAAAACCTTTTTTGAATAGGAGTGAGCAGTTCTCTCGGCTCTAAAGAACCAGATGAAATTTGTTGCTCAAAGTCGTTAGTAGCGGGCAAGTAAACTGGGAGATCAGATGCTAT
>DXFK01000074.1 GCA_019114495.1 Candidatus Blautia stercoravium | reverse complement strand
TATAATCAATCGGCTTCGCCGCAAATTTTGAGCGATTTGTCAAGCGTTTTTTTGAAAAAAAGTGGGTGATTTTTAAAATATGGACTCTGAAAGCCTTATAAAATAAGGGCTGAAGATTCCGAGAAGATATTTTAGGAAAAAGGTGGAAATATTATTTGCATTCCATGCATTCACATAGTTTTCAAAATGAAATCCGCTTTCAAATTTGAACACTTCACCACGCATAATCTCCGGTGCAGTTGAAAAGCTGGCTGCAACAATCCATATCAAAAGGAAAATCGTAAAGAATACCCAGATTCCGACAATGATATATCCAGGCAACAGCTTTGCTTCTTTCCGAGGATTAAACGGCTCTCTCATTTCTTTTTCTTTGTTCTTTTTTCCAAGCATAATCTGCCATCCTCCTCTCTAGAATTCCAAATCGTCTTCTTTGACAAGCAGGTTCATTACACCAAATACAACCAGAACAACCACTGCCATCAAAATACCAACAGCCGCTCCAGCTCCCGCATCACGGGATGTACTTCCGGTAGTTCCAAATACCGTATTGTACATATATACAACCGGCGTGATCGTCGAATTGTCAGATGGCATTGGTGATGCCCACATCTGTGACCATACGAAAAATCCAGCAACACTGATTGTCCAGAATGTCATACAAGTTTTAAACACACCCTTGATCAAAGGAAGTGTAATGGAAGCAAACTGTCTGAACTTGTTTGCTCCGTCAATAGTAGCCGCTTCATAGTAATCCGTAGGAATCCTTTCAATACCGCTGATAAAAATCAACATAAAATATCCCACAGATCCGAAACTGAATGCAATCAACAGCGACCAGAATTTCCAGGTTCCATTCATATAATCAATCTTGGCCAGTCCTTCCAGACCCAATGTCTGAAACAGATCATGAAGAAGTCCAAAACGTTTATTAAATACATATTGAATCCACATCGTTGACATTGCAACTGCATTGATAATATTCGGTATGTAGATTACGGCACGCCAGAACGCTTTCCCACGCACACCACTTGTC
Source organism: Candidatus Blautia stercoravium (assembly GCA_019114495.1). Taxonomy (GTDB): domain Bacteria; phylum Bacillota; class Clostridia; order Lachnospirales; family Lachnospiraceae; genus Blautia; species Blautia stercoravium. The sequence continues at coordinate 5,878 of DXFK01000074.1, read as the reverse complement.
AGTATGACTGCAAACAGCAGTGATACGACGATTACTGCAAGGCCTCCAATTAGCCAGATTTTCAACATATTCATCATGGATGTCCGAAACAACTGGGTATCCATCAATTTTGCATAGTTTCCTATTCCCGCAAACGTCCATTTGCTCATGGGATCGCTGACTCCTTCTACACTAAAGAAACTCATAAGAATCGTACGAAGAATGGGATACAGGAACATTACAAGAAAAAACAGCAGCGCTGGTGTCAAAAAGCAGACAATCATTTTTTTATTCTTTTTCACAATATGTTCCCCTTTCTCTCAGATATTTTCTATTTTTTCATATTTGTATTTTTTCCAAAAAGAAGTATGGCAGCTCAGCAACCAGCTGCTTTGCCGCCATACCACTTATTTGAAATATGTACTATTTTGCAGTGGAAAGAGCTGAAATAAACTCATCCGATGTCACTTCACCTTTGATCAGCTTCACAATGTTCTCATTTACGATTGGAGCAATGTCAGAGTTTGTCTCAAGACCTACGGCCCAGTCGTATGCTTTCGTCATTTCTTTGAAATATGGTTCTGCATCTGCAATTGCTGCCGGCCACTCAGTATTTGCTGTATCTGCTGGAATAGAGTTTACAGCTTCAGCCATCTTCAGGTCATAATCTCCTGTTGCAATCATCGTTGCAAAGTCGAAAGCTTCCTGCTGATTTTCACTCTTAGCTACCACACCAAAGCCCTGTGCGCCAACCATAGATGCTTCTGCGCCATCCACACCACCTTCTACCGATGGCCATGGGAAGAATCCAAAGTCTACTTCTGTACCTGTCTTTGTCAGAATTTCATTTGGAATCCAAGATGCATTCAGGATCATTGCACTTTCTCCAAAACCAATTTCGTTCTGTCCGTCCGGGTAGTTTGCCGGTGCATTTGGTGAGAAGTATCCTGCATCTACCAGAGACTGGATATCATCTGCTGCTTTCTTAGCTTCCGGTACATTTGCCCAGTTTGCGTTGTTATAGCAGTCAAGCAGCGCTTCCTGTCCGATGTATCTTCCTAACTGGAATCCATACAGAAGATTTACTGTATCTGAGTTACATGTAATCGGGTTCACTCCGGAATCTTTCAGTTTCTGGCAAACCGCTTTCAGATCTTCAAATGTTTCCGGTTTGTCTGCATCTGTAAGACCTGCTTTTTCCCACATGGTTTTGTCATACCATACACCTGTTGTATATACCTGATATGGTACTGTATACAGCTTTCCGTCTCCCCAGGATTTTGCCTTATCCAAAATAACCGGCATTACATGGCTTTCAAAATCAACTTTATCTGCCATATCTGTAAGATCTGCCAGATACTCCTTTGTATTGGAAACAACACGCTGATAGTCGTCATCGAATAAATCAATCTTCTCTCCGGCTTCCAGCGCGGTTCCAATCAGGGTTTTGATATCACGGCCTTTCCACTCAATGTTCACGTGTACACCGGATTCCTTTTCATAAGCATCTGCGGCTTCCTGAATTACTTTTGCCTGTGGTTCTGTAGAATTCCACATAGACCAATATGTAATTTCTTTTGTAGCTTTCTTGCTGTCTCCGCCGTCAGAGCTTCCGTCTGCTCCGCTACCTTTTCCGCTTCCGCATCCTGCAAGCATGGTTAGAGCCATTGTGCCCACCATCAGCATGCTTACAATTTTCTTGTTCATAACTTATTCCTCCTTTAAGCCAAATCATTTATTTATCATAACTTATGCACATATTCTAGCACATTATTTGTTTGAATGATTTGCACAATCAATCATTTCATTTGCACAATAACGCAACTTAAATAATCTTCCTGTGTATTTTATACTTTTTTCTATGCATTTTCATAATTCCCAAAGACTAACTCGCTTCAAAAACTGTCATTTCGCCCCATTTACATTTGCCTTTTCATCTTTTTTCTTTCATACTTTTTGTTTTCCCTTTCTTTCAACACTTTTCATAACTCAAATAGGCATTTTTTGAAAAACCCTTGTCTTTCTTAAAGAAACATCGTATATTTATAGATAATTTTGATGAATGGAGGGATCACCTTTGAAACAGCCTAATATTTTACTAATTATGACTGACCAGCTTCGTGGGGACTGTCTGGGTTTTGCCGGACATCCGGATGTCAAAACCCCTTACCTGGATACACTGGCCAGCCAGGGTATTTTTTTTGACAATGCCTACAGCGCCTGCCCAAGCTGCATTGCCGCCAGAGCCGCTCTTCACACCGGTCTGGCTCAAGAACATCACAAGCGAACCGGCTATGAGGACAGCATTGTCTGGGACTATCCACACACCATGGCAGGAGAACTTTCCAGGGCAGGCTACTACTGCCAGTGTGTGGGAAAAATGCATGTACATCCGCTGCGAAATTATCTGGGTTTCCATAATGTGGAGCTTCACGACGGCTATCTTCACAGCGCCCGCTATACCAGTGTTCCCTGGCAGGAATCCCAGAAAAATGCCGATGATTACTTCCACTGGCTGAAGCAGGAAAAAGGCATTGACGCAGATGTAACGGATACCGGACTGGAGTGCAACAGCTGGATGGCCCGTCCCTGGATTTATGAGGAAAAATACCATCCCACCAACTGGGTGACAGACCGCAGCATTGATTTTCTGCGAAGAAAAGACCCGCAAAAACCATTCTTCCTTATGGCTTCTTATCTGCGCCCCCATCCGCCATTTGATGCGCCTTCTCATTATTTTGATTTGTACAATCGGAAAGAACTGACACCGCCTGCTCTGGGCGACTGGGAAACCGAAGAACTGTTAAAAAGACAGGGTCGGGTTTTTGATTCCAAATGCGGTCCTCTGGATAAAGATTTAATACGAGAAGCCCAGGTGGGATATTATGCCTGCATTACTCATCTGGACCATCAGATTGGCCGTCTGATTCAGGCTTTGGTGGAATACGGCGTTTATGAAGATACTCTGATTCTCTTTACTTCCGACCACGGGGAAGAACTCTGTGACCACCACATGTTTCGCAAATCCCGGCCATACCAGGGAAGTATCCGTATCCCCATGATTCTCTCAGGAAACGACAGGCTTCTTCCGGGTCTCACACCAGGTACGGTTTCCCACAGTCTGGTGGAACTTCGGGACGTCATGCCTACCCTGCTGGATTTTGTTCAAGCCCATATTCCAGATACCCTGGACGGAAAAAGCATGCTGCCGCTTATAAAGCAGCCTCAAAAAACTCTGCGGGAAATACTCCACGGCGAACACTCCTACGGAGAATATTCCAATCACTGGTTGGTAACGCCGCAGGATAAATTTATCTGGTACAGCGAAACCGGAAACGAGCAGTATTTCCGTCTCCAGGATGACCCAAAAGAACTGTATAACGAAATTGACAATCCTGCCTGCCAAAACCGTATCAGCCAGCTGCGGGACTGCTTAATCCAGACCTTAAAGAACCGGCCGGAGGGCTTTTCAGACGGAACCAAACTGATTCCGGGACAGCCCTATCCGCCGTATATGCCCTCCTAAAGCCCTTTTTCCGGGATACCATTTACAGAGGGACTGCCGTAGCTAAAGCGGCAGTCCCCTACAGTCTGGCTGCCAGCCATTCGAGCCTTATGATGGCATAGGCAAAAAATTCCTGATAAGCCTTGCAGAAATAATTCTTATTTTCCTCTGTATAATTTCTTCTGCAGCCGCCCCGGCAAAGAGGATACCATCTGCAGGCAGTACACTCTTCTCCACGTTTTCTGCCCCGGCTGAAAAATTCCATTTCCGGTAAAATCCCCTGGAAAAACCGAAAGTTCTCATCCTGCACATTAGCAATCCTGCAATTGTCCAGTACATAAAAATCACAGGGATACACCCCGCCGTCTGCTTCAATAATATTCTGCATGGAGCATCTTCCTGTCTGGGAACAGGCTTCCGGGGGAAATCCCTTTAACATGGACACCCAGTTATCAAATTCCCGGATCGAAACCATGGCGCCTCTTCGTACATCCTCAAACCACAAGTCAAACAGGGACTTTAAAGCCTCCCCATAAATCTCTGGGGTCAAAGACCAGGGGTTCTGTCCCTCCCTTTCTCCCAACGGATCCAGACAGGGAATATACTGCTGATAATAAAATCCCTCTTTTTTCAGATATTGATAAACAGATGCAATCTTTCTGGCGCTCTGTTTGGTAAGAACGCACAGAATATTGACCTCTACATGGTTCTTCTGCAGATTTTTCGCATTCTTTAAAATCTTATGGAAAGTGCCCTTCCCACTGGCGTCCTGCCGGTTTCTATCGTGAATGTCTTTGGTTCCATCCAGAGAAATCCCTACGAGAAAATGATTTTCCCTTAAAAATTCCGTCCACTTCTCATCCAGCAGCGTTCCATTTGTCTGCAGACAGAAGTACAGCTTTGTTGCTGGCTTCTTGTATTTTTTCGTGAACGCTATAAATCTTTCAAAAAATTCCAGTCCAGCCAGTGTTGGTTCTCCCCCCTGAAAACCAAAAGTGCAGCTTTCTTCTGCCGCCTCCAGAGCTTTTCGCACCACATTTTCCAGAACTTCCTCCTTCATAATTCCATAGGATGGGATTTCTCTGTTTTTACATTCATCTTCGTAAAAGCAATAGGCACACCGCAGATTGCAGTTGGAAGATGCCGGTTTCATCATTAATTGTACATGTTTCATTTCCTTCTCCGCCTTTTCTCAATTCTTATGTTTTATTCTACCATATCCTATCTGTAAATTCATTGCTTTTTCAGATATTTTATGACAACATATGGATTTTTCCTCTGCAATCCTTTATAATAAAAAAGAATATATTTTCCTATTCAGGAGGTTTATCATGTCATTTACAAGTCTGGAACTAAAAAAAGACATTGAAATCAATAAAATTGTTACGATTCATTACTTTGAATATATGAGCGACTATAATTTTCCCGGTGAGAAACATGATTTCTGGGAATTTCTATGCGTGGATAAAGGGGAAGTGGAGGTATGTGCCGGAAATATCCACCATACGCTGAAAAAAGGAGAAATCATTTTCCACAAGCCGGACGAATTTCACACCGTAAAGGCCAATGGAACCATTGCCCCCAACCTGGTAGTCATCTCCTTTGAGTGCCATTCTCCCTGTATAAAATATTTTGAAAATCTTCTGACCACCATTGGCGAGCAGGAGCGAAATCTCCTTGCCCAGATTATTTATGAGGCAAAACACTGCATTGCCACTCCATTGGACGACCCTGGAACGACCGAAATGATACGTCGGGATACGGCCCCCTTTGGTTCTGAACAGTTGATTAAACTATATCTGGAAACGCTTTTGATTTTCATGATTCGTCAGATGGATGAGGGCAAGCTCTCCGCTCCTGCTATCAAATCCATTAAGCAGAAGAATGATTCTCTGATTTACAACCGGATTACTACTTATCTGGAAGAACATATCTGCGAGCGGCTGACCATTGAGACCATCTGCCAGGACAATTTAATCGGGCGTTCCCAGCTGCAGAAACTCTTCCGAGAGCAGACACACTACGGTGTCATTGATTATTTTTCCCATTTAAAAATTGAACTGGCCAAACAGCTGATTCGGGAAAATCATCACAACTTTACGCAGATATCTGAATTTATCGGCTATACATCCATTCACTATTTTTCCCGACAGTTTAAGAAAATCACCGGAATGACTCCGTCGGAATATGCCTCTTCCATTAAAGTTTTGTCTGACAGAAAGTAGGTTTTGTTTTTATGCCTGCCAATCTGATTCTACTTTCTGTTTTTTTACATTGTGTTTCAATTACTTTCATATTATAATGAATATATTACGGGTGAAATCCCAGCTTAAAGGAGAGGGTATTATGAAGATTTACAAAACCAAAGACTATGATGAAATGAGCAAAAAGGCA
>DXFK01000073.1 GCA_019114495.1 Candidatus Blautia stercoravium | reverse complement strand
TACCATTCTTGGGTTCGGCTATGTAAAATAAAGCGCTAATATTTAGGAGGTACGTATGCTGACGACCAATAATCCGATTTTAAAAGGTTTTTATCCCGATCCATCCATATGCAGGGTAGGGAAAGATTATTATTTAGTAAACTCCAGCTTTTCTTATTTTCCTGGGGTTCCTTTATTTCACAGCCGAGATTTGGTTCACTGGGAACAAATAGGAAATATTCTGGACAGACCGGAGCAATTATCCTTAGACGGGGGAGAAATTTCCAGAGGCATTTTTGCCCCGGTAATTCGTTGGAATAATGGAACTTTTTATATGATTACTACAAATGTGGATCAGGGGGGAACTTTTGTGGTTACATCTAAGACACCACAGGGTCCATGGTCTGATCCTTTTTATTTGGGAGAGAACGCCAAAGGAATTGATCCCAGTTTGTTTTTTGACGAAGATGGAACCTGTTATTATGTTGGAACACGACCAAACAGCAATGGGGTTCAATATAACGGAGACTGGGAAATCTGGCTTCAGGAATTAGATTTGGAAAATATGCGCCTTATAGGGGAAAGCAGAACTATTTGGAAGGGTGCCATGCAAAATGCTATTTGGCCAGAAGGTCCTCATTTGTATAAAATGGGGGAATATTATTATTTGCTCCATGCCGAGGGAGGAACAGCAGAGGAGCACTGTATTTGCGTTGCACGAACTAAAAGTCTTGAGAAGCCCTTTGAAGGATGTCCCCGCAATCCAGTGTTCACCCACCGGCATTTAGGACGGAATTATCCTGTAACTTGTGCGGGACACGGGGATTTAGTAGATGATGGAAAGGGCAACTGGTATATAGTAATGCTGGCCTGCAGAAGATGCAAGGGATGCAGCAGCATGGGCAGGGAAACCTTTCTGGCGAAAGTCCAGTGGGAAGATGGCTGGCCGGTAATCAATCCAGGTATTGGAAAATTGGAAGAGTGGTTGGAACTGCCACAAGAACCTGTGCGTTTCCCAAGAGAGGCGGGTGAGAATCTGTTTTTTCAATTTTACGGAAACCAACTGCCGAAAGAACTGGTGAGTATTTACGGAAGAGATTCTCATATGTATTCATTACATGCAAGGCCAGGTTTTCTGCGCTTACAGGCAGGAAGACATCACGTAGGGGAAAAAGCCAGAAGCACTTATCTGGGGGTGCGGCAAATGGGCTATACCTTCACAGTATCTGCAGGATTGGAATTTATACCCAAGGACAGCCATAGTGGAGCCGGAGTTTTATTGTTCCAAAATCATCGGAACTTTTTGAGGGCAGAAATACGGAATGAGAATGAAGAGCGTACCGTAAGTGTAATAGAAACTATAGATGGGCAGGAACGGGTTTTGGGTACTGCATCTATCTGTGAAGGACTGATAGAAATCCTGTTTCAGGCAGAGGAACAAGTGGGAAGGATTTACATAGTACAAAACGGGGAGGCACGGCCTGTTGCGGAAGCAGTGGACTTACGGCCTTATAGTACTGAATACGCAGGCGGTTTTGTGGGGTGTACGATGGGAATGTATGCTTCCGCTTATGGAAAAGAAAGCCAGGATTATGCAGACTTTGCCTGGTTTATTGTGAAACAATAAAATATAGTAGTACACTTGAAATTATGAAGAAAAAGGAGAAACTGTTATAGTGAAATAGCTTCTCCTTTTTTGTATAAGTCCTCTAAGAACCTGCCGTGTCTGTATGGACAAATACTTAATTGGTAAGTACATCAATTGCCAGATTATTCAGCTTGCATAGGGTGTTTACTACGGCAAAAATCAGCACAGCCCCCAGCTTAGCCGTGGTGTTATCCTGGTCAAACCGTGGGGAGATTTCGCAGATGTCAAAGCCTCTTACCTGGCGGGTTCTCAGGATATGTTTCAGAAGAGGAAGCACAGATTCCGGGTCCAGTCCCAGGGACTGTGTGGCACTTACACCTGGTGCAAATGCAGAAGAAAATACATCTGTGCAGATAGTGATATAAGCAGAATCACATTCATACAGGAAGGTGTCGATTTTCTCCAAAATGCCCGAATAATTGGAGTTTTGAATTTCCTTTGCCAGGATATAATCCGCTCCGATTTCCTTAGCGTATTTGAACAGACTGACCGTGTTGCTGTGTTCCTGGATTCCCAGAGGCAGATAGTGATAAACAGCTTGTTCTTTTTTATAAATATCTGCAATTTGACGGAACATGGAGCCTGAAGATGGGCCGTGCTCATAAGGTCTCAAATCAAAATGTGCATCAAAATTGATAATGCCCATATCCAAAGATTCCTTTTTTTTCTTCAAATCGGCTAATTGTCCCTGAAAGTGTCCGAAAGTGGTTTCGTGTCCGCCGCCCAGAACAATGGGAAACAGGTTCATATCCAGAATTTTCTCCACAGCAAGTCCCAAGAGACGTTGTCCTTCCTCCATGCAAATCTCATCACAGAGAATATTTCCTGCATCATAGAACTTTACTTCCTGGGAAAATGTACAAGGGAAATTTGACATTTGTGTTCGGATAAAATCCGGTGCAAGAGCGGTTCCTACACGGCCTTTATTTCGCTTCACTCCCTGTTCACTACAAAAGCCTATAAACGCAAATCCAAGCTTCCCGTTTTCTGCTTCTGTGACTTCGTTTAAATTTAATGGCTGTACCCACTGATGCCAGCGGAAAGCATCATAATCCGTAGTGCTGTCAACCCGGCCTTTCCAGCAGTCCATGGCAGCAACATAATTGGTCAATCGCATAGTTTTTGAATCCTCCTTTAAGCAGTTAATTTTCCTGAACTTTTTATACCTTATTGTACCATAGGGGACAGTTGGTTGTATACAAGAAAATAGTCAAATACCTTTGCAACAGCCATTGGTTGATACTTTCAATAAACTGTTGATTTTCTTTGTGTTTGATACAATAAGTCCAGACGAGCATAGTCTAACATATTCTAAAGTCTGCAGTAATCTTGATTTTACGCCTTATGAGGCAGGGAAAAGAGAAGAAAGATGTTGCTTAAAAATACTGAAGATGGTATAAAATATGCAGGGACAATACCGTAAGGAGGGTACAATTTTATGAGGATTCTGGTAGCAGAAGATGACAGAGATATGAATACGATTTTGGTATCCAGGCTAAAAAAAGAACATTACAGTGTAGACACCTGTTTTCAGGGAGAAGAAGCGCTGGACTATCTGGCAGGTGCGGAATATGATGTGGTGATTCTGGATATTATGATGCCGGTGCTGAACGGTCTGAGCGTGCTGGCAAAAATCCGGAAAGAGGGAAATCAGGTTCCTGTGCTGCTTCTGACAGCCAGAGACAGTATTGAAGACAGAGTGCGAGGGCTGGATTCGGGGGCTAACGATTATCTGGTGAAGCCTTTTGCTCTGGAAGAGCTGATGGCGCGTATCCGGGTGCTGCTGCGCCGGGGAACAGGAGAGAAGGAAACCGTGTGCCGTGTGGCGGATTTGGAAGTACACCTGGATACCCATGAAGTTCTGAGGGGTGGGAAGGAAATCACACTTTCCGGAAAGGAATTTTCTCTCCTTCGCTATATGATACAGAATCAGGGAATTGTGCTGTCCAGAGAAAAGCTGGAGCAGCATATCTGGAATTATGACTATACCGGAGGCTCTAACGTGATTGACGTGTATATCCGCTATTTGCGGAAAAAGATCGATGAGGGCTTTACGCCTAAGCTGATTCATACAGTACGGGGCGCCGGATATGTTCTGAAGGAGAAGACATGAAAAAACTATCTTTGAAAATAAAAGTGACTCTTATGTTTACTTTTTTTATGACTCTTTTAACCTGCATTTCCCTGGGACTGCTGTTTTCCCTCAGTAATCAGGAAATTCTGGGTTCTGTGCAGGCCCAACTGGAAAAGAGAGTCTATGAAAGCATGGATGAAGTAAGTGTGCAAAATGGCAGATTGGATATTCAACAGGACTTTTATGACTTGGAGGACGGCATTTATCTGGCATTATATGACGAAACGGGGACATTTCTTTTTGGAAGAGTGCCGTATGGATTTCAGGAAAAGGCAGAGTTTGCAGACGGGAATATGCAGACTGTGGGAACAGGAACTGCACGGTGGTACGTTTTTGACATCAAGTATCGGCCGGGAGAATTTCAAGATGTATATATCCGGGGTATCTGTTCCATTAATCGCGCTGAAAACAGTGTGAAAACCGTTCAGCGTCTGGCTCTGATTCTGCTGCCTCTGCTGGTAGTGTTTACGGGAACAGTAGGGTATTTTTTTACTGGGTGGACGCTGCGCCCGGTAAAGCGGATTACAGAAACCGTACAGAAGATACAGAAAGACGGGGATTTGTCCAGAAGAATAGGACTTGGTCCCGGCACAGATGAAGTCTATGTGATGGCAGAAACATTTGATAAAATGCTGGTGCAGATAGAGGATGGATTTGAGAGGGAAAAGCGGTTTACCTCGGATGTTTCTCATGAGCTTCGTATGCCGGCGGCAGTGATTCTGACACAGTGTGAGGAAATGCTGGAAGACGAAAAGTTGACCAAGGAACAGAAAACACAGCTGCAGAGGATTCAGAAAAAAGCCTCTGAAATGTCAGACATGATTTCCCGTCTCCTGTTTTTGTCCAGAGCAGACCAGGGACGGCAGGAAATTCAAAAAGAACGGGTAAACCTCAGCGAATTGACGGAAATGGCTGCTTTGGAGATGGAACTGTTGGCAGACAAAGAAAATATCCGGCTGGAAATGCAGATAGAGGAAAATCTTTTTGCAGAAGTGGACGAGAGCCTTTACATCCGTATGGTGGTGAATCTGATTTCCAATGCCATTGCTTACCACGGAGGACCGGGCTATGTGAAAATCCGTCTGCAGAGTATGGAAAACAAAATCTTGGGAAGTATAGAGGATGACGGAAAGGGAATTTCATCGGAAGACCTTCCCCACATCTGGGAGCGGTTTTACCGGGCGGATAAGGCCAGAACACAGGACAGCCATTCCGGTCTGGGGTTGCCTATGGTAAAATGGATTGCAGAGGTGCACCAGGGAGGAATTCGGGCAGAAAGCTGTTTGGGAAAAGGCAGTGTGTTTACCTTTTGGCTGCCTGTAGAAAAAAGTGGAGGAAACTAGATTATATTAAACAGAGTAAAACTTCCATGAATGTATATTATAATAAAAACACCATAGAAGATATGGGGATGAAGAATTTGTACGGTTTATGCATCTGAAATTATGTTTACATCAATGGCTTGACCACTAAGTCAGTAAGAAAGATTACGGAGACGATTATCCATGAAGTAACGCATTTAAGATTGGATATCAATGGAGACCAGTATGCAGAAGCTGTATGCGATTTTTATGCAGAACTTCATTTAAAAAGGAAATTGACCGGCAATGATATCAGAGCTATAATAAAGCCAGTAAAAGAAAGATATTCAGACCGCAGATGGAGGGAAAAGAAATGAAGCCAGAAGAAATAGGAAAAATGTTGCGGGAATTAAGAGAAGAGAAAAAAGTTCATTGTCCGGAGTGCCGAGAAGGGATAATAAAGACACCGTATGATCCGAAGACCAGTACTTATTTCGAATGTACGAAATGCAATTTTAAAATTAATATGGAGCCCGCAAATAAGAAATAATGCCGCATGGATTGATGATAAGAATACGGGAGAAATGAGACTGACATCTGTTTATGTAGATAAGGAGTGAGGCTATGGAACTAGAAATGTTTGATAAGGTTCTTCTAAAAACCGGAGAAACAGCATTCATCGTTGAAATTTTTGATGAAGGAGCGGCGTATGAGATGGACATTAATAAAAAGGATGGAAAGATCGTAACAGATACGGTATGGCCGGATCAAATTGAGAAAAAGTTATAGATACCATCAGTCAGAAATGGCAGGTGATAAAGATATTCCCTTTGAGACGCAGGGTTATGCGTCTTATTTTTCTGTCCGAAAAAGGCTTATGACAGTTAAACTGATGCCGCTCACTCTTGTAGCAAGAGAGATAAACTGCTACTGCTACCGGAAGGCACCGGAGATAAAAACAGCAGCACGAGGAAAGAAGAAGTATGGAATTAAAAGAACTTTTAGGAGATGAGCTTTTTTCACAGATTGACGCTAAGACACAGGAGCATAACCGTGGTATCGAAGATAAACTGCGGCAGGTACGTTTTGTAGATTTATCTGACGGCGGCTATGTGAGAAAGGAGAGATACCAGGAACTGAATACGAAGATTGGGGTTCTGGAAACGCAGTTAAAAGATGCCAATACCACTATTAAGCCCTATTGTGAATGAGCATTACTCTGAGTGTAACTTTGGGATGAATATTTATGGACCATGTGTCAAACCTTCTGTGTATATCGGAGGTTATGAATACCATATAGAGATCACACTGCAGGAAGCATTGTTGATTAAATTAAATAGAAACAGGTAGAGAAAGGAGAACTATATGAGTTACACAGAAACACAAAAAGAAATGATTAAGAGCTTTGCTTACGGCTATAGTGTAAAACAGGTGGCAGAACACTATGGCATCTCGATGGAGGAAGCATAAAAACTGCAAAAGGAAGCTGCTGGAAATCAAGAGATATCGAAAAACATTCCGATGTAATTAGAATTATAAAAGTACTCTGATGGCACTTTTTATCTACATAAGATCATCCCACCTTACACATAATATTCCAGAGGTGAGAATATGGATAAGAAGCAGCAGGAGAAATTAAACCAAAAGAAATCAAACGAAAAATTCAACAGCATAACACAAAAGGTAAAACCAGAAAATCAGAACCAGACCCACAATATCCGTTCTGAAGCGGTAGAACCAAAGAACAGACAAGTATAAGGCATCCGAAGGGATGTCTTTTCTTCTATAAAGCACTCTCCGGTTGTCAGCCGGGGAATAATATTGTATCATCTTCTGTGTTTTTTTGTTTCCTTGCATTTCTATTTTAGACACATTTTAGACAAAAATGCTTTAAAATGGCTTAAAATAAGCATTTATTTTTAATGTTACTTTAATTTTTATCGGATATACTGACCTCATCAAATACAGAGAGGAGATTTTATTTATGAAGAAATATACAATGATAACAGCTGTTTTGCTTTTGGGAGGTTTGCTGGCAGGATGTGGAGCGGCAGAGGGAAAGGATATTGGACAGGAATCTGCCAAAAGTATTGCATTCGAGAAGGCAGGAGTTACGGAAGATGAGGTTTCCAGGTTAAAAGTCAGCAAGGACAGAGATGACGGAAGAAGTATTTATGAAGTGGAGTTTGACGCAGGAGAGAAAGAGTATAGTTATGACATCGGAGCCAGTGACGGAGCCATTTTAAGTGCCGAAACAGATGTTCGTGATTCTTATGAGACACAGGCAAATTCCGGTACACAGACAAATTCCGGTGTACAGCCAACAGAGGGACAGGACACAGCAAACCAGCAGAATACACCAGACAGCAGTACCCAGGGAGATACACAGCAGTCCGCAGGTCAGAATGATAAAAATCAAGGGGCTGCTCAGGGAACGACACAGAATGTTCAGGTAGCTGTCAGTCAGGAAGACGCGAAAAAAGCAGCTTTAGAACGTGTTCCCGGAGCAGAGGAAAAAGATTTGCGTATGGAACTGGATTTGGATGACGGACAATATATCTATGAGGGAGATATTGTTTACCAGCAGACAGAGTATGAATTTGAAATTGACGCTAATACAGGTTCTTTCCTGAAGTGGAGCGAAGAAAAATACTAAGAAATTCAAGATGAATATGTGGCACAAAACAATAAGGAGAAGGAAAATACTTTTTTCCTATTTTCCATAACTGTTTTGTGCCACATTTTTTGTAAATAAAAGGTAGATTGTAAACCTAAAAATATAATATAGTTGACAATTATCGCTGACCTATGGTAAAGTGTGTATGAAAAAATTGAAAAACAGCAACAGGAAAGGAAAAAGAATATGACGACAATGGCAGGGGAACGAAATAGGACACAAGATTTGGTTTATGTGAGTATATTTGCAGTATTAATTATAGTATGCTCCTGGATTTCCATTCCGGCGGCAGTGCCATTTACAATGCAGACCATGGGAATTTTTACCGCCGTGGGAATTTTAGGCGGAAGAAGGGGCAGCATGGCGGTTTTGATTTACATATTGCTTGGCATAATAGGAATTCCGGTGTTTGCAGGATTTACAGGAGGAATTGGAGTTCTGGCAGGATCCACGGGAGGATATATTGTTGGATTTCTGATTTCTGCACTGGTGATGTGGGGGATGGAGAAATTCTTCGGAAGAGGAAAGGCAGCGCTGTTCTTTTCCATGCTGATAGGACTGTTGGCCTGCTATACCGTAGGAACTCTGTGGTTTCTGGTTGTGTATAACAGCCAGACAGGCCCGGTGGGAATCGGTGCAGTATTAGGTTGGTGTGTCATTCCTTTTATTATTCCGGATTTGTTGAAAATTTTATTGGCAATGGTTTTGACAAAGAGACTGGGAGGTATTATCAGAAAGTGAGAAAAGAAAAACCTTTCAGATTGCGGGCACATCATGGTATGTGCCTTGCTTTTTTTAGGGAAAAGGGTATAGCGATGGATTTACAGCGCATATGGGAAAAATTCTGGCAGACATAGAGCAGAATCCAACCTTGCAAATTGTGACAGCAGGGGATATGATATGTAAGAAATGTCCCAACATGAGAGAGAAAATCTGCGGGATTTATGCAGCAAGTGCATAATTTGCACAGCAAGGCCAGA
>DXFK01000010.1 GCA_019114495.1 Candidatus Blautia stercoravium | reverse complement strand
ACCAAAAACAGCCGGACAAAAAAAGTATTTCACTGTCTGGACTGTATCTGTCATGAGTTTGACCTTCCAAGCCCTATATGGCTGGATGCCAATATCAAAGACTTTCAAAAATTTTCAAAAGTACGGTTTTCTCAGGATAATTTTATTGAAATCCTGGACTTTGACTATCTGGAGCTGCAGATTATCGAAGAAGACTGATGAGCTGTGCCAGAGAATTCCAATCTGTACTTTTCATACCTAAAAGGCTGCCGGCTGCACCGCTTTACTTTTTTCTATAAAGCCGATACAAACCTGCAGCCTTTTTCAGTACTGTTTTCTTATTCCTCGTTATTCTTTCAGAAGACCGTCCAGCTCCTCTTCGAGCATGGCTTCATCCTCTTCACTTAAAAGTTTGGAAATCTGAAGCGCCAGCCTGCTGTCCTCGTCTTCATCTTCTCCATCCTCTTCATCAAACTCTTCCAATTCTGCAATATCTTCCATAGCATCCATAATATCCAGTTCCTGTGTATCTCCCAGGTGAAGTTCATGGTCCTTTTCCTCTTCCGTCAGCTCCTCATCCGGAAGTTCAATTCTATGGACTTCCAGTTCTCCGTCATCCCCGATATCGCTTAAAGAAGTCGGCATACTGCTGATAATCTGGTGAACCTCTTTATAAGAGGACATAAACCTTTTCTGCGCCTGATTAATCAGTTCCACAATCCCGTTCATCTCTTCCTGCACAGCCAAATATTTCTTCTTACCTTCCAGAAGTTTGTCGTCAATCTCCGACTGTACAGCCTCTACCCGGCGTTTTGCCTCTTCTTCCGCCTCGGCTATCATTTTTTCACACTTTTTCTGTGCCTCCTGCTCCATGCCTTCCGCCTTTATCTGAGCTTCAAATACCAGTTTTCCGATACTCTCATAATTGTCGATGTACTTCTGGTATTTTTCCCTGATATCCTCTTCCATACGGGCCTGATAGGCTTCCTTCAGCTCAATTCTTTTCTGAAGTTCTGCAATCTTTGCGTCTCTGTCTGCAATCTGCTTCTTATAATTGACCTGAAGTTCCGCCATTTCATCCTTTAACTTCTGAATCAGTTCCTGTACCTCTTCCTTATCATATCCCCCCATCAGGGTTGTCTTAAACATTTCGTATTCTGCCATAATACTCCACCTCTTATTTTCCTCTTACTGTAAATATTTACTGATGATTGCCCAGACATCTGCCCGTTCAAATCCAAGTTTCCATGCTGCCACACCTGCAAGTTCATACTGCTGTATCAGCTTCATCTTTGCTTCTAGAGATTCCTCGTCTTCCAGCCAGATTTTCTGTGTGCCTTCGGAAGTGGAAAGTTCTCCGTAATTCTGAGACACATCTTTGTTCCAGTATACCTCCATACCATTTTCCTGTACATACTTATCTGCCTGATCCATGCCTAAAACCTGGCTGGATACTGCACCATTGTTGTTCTCTGTCCAAAGTCTGGTGTAAAACGGCACTCCGTTAATCACCTTTTCCTTCGGAACCTCCTTTAGTGTCTGTATAATTCCTTCCTCTACAAAAGGCAGAGATGCTACAGAACCTGCGCTTTCAGACCCGGTGGTATGCTCATCATATCCCATGATAATCACATAGTCCGCCACAATTCCCTGCTCTTTCCGGTTATAAAAAGAAGTATACTGAGGCACCGGGTCATCAATGGAAAGTACCAGATTGTTGGCCCTGCAGGTCACAGACAGTTCCCTGATAAACTGTATAAAATGAGGAGCCTCTTCCTCTGTCAAAGCTTCAAAATCCACATTAATACCATCAAGTCCTACTCTTTTCGCTTCACTTAAAAGCATTTCAATGATATGGGTTCTGGCGCTTCTTTTCGACAACGTTTCCAGTGTACTTACGTTTTTATCAAAGTTGTCAATCAGTCCCCACACTTCCATACCCTTTGCATGCGCTTTGCTCACATAATCAGCGCTGGCCATGGAAGAAATGGTTCCCCCGCTTCCCGTAACAGAAAACCAGGTAGGTGAAATCACATTCACACCCTGCACATCCTTCACTGTCTCATCAAAAGCTGCGTTGGCTGCTTCGGAAGTAACCTGATGCCATGCCAGATTGATTTTGTGGTCTCTTGTAAGACTGGTGTAATTTTCCTCATAATCTCCGTCATACACCAGCTCTTTCTCCTGTGCTGCCTTTAAATCTTTGTTCTGCACATATCCGTCCACTCCGTCCGGCGTCATAACCCTTGACCAGTTTTCCATTTTTTCCAGAAGCTGCAGAGTCTCTGCCGCCTTGACATCTGAGAGAATGGGGCTTTTAATGCCTCCCTGATAGCGAACCACAGTATCCGTCTTTGTTTCTACAGTCTGAATAGTCTGCCATTTATAGGAAATTACGGCTCTTGCAGGGCTTTCATATACCTGCCCCTTTATCTGCATGTATTTTTCCAGAAAATCCAACGCTATATAATAGCTTCCGTCGATTTCCTTCACAGGAACGTAGTCCTCTTCCTGTGTACTGCCGTCTTTTGTGCTGACAGTGGACTCCGGCTCAATCTCCATCACCGAATCCGGCGTTGTATACAGCATTTTCTGTGTCTCTTCATCCCAGTAAAATCTCCCGCCCAGGGTATCCGTTACCACGCTGTAGGGAATGTAAACTTTCCCGTCTATCACCCTGCCTTTGGTGTCACTGACGGTATCCTGGAGAATCAGAGCAACCTCCTCCTGATTTTCCAGTTTATAGTATTTTGTCAAATTCATCCTGGTATCTGACGGTGTATATTTCTTTACATAGCCTGTGATAAGCCCTGCTGCTCCAACGATTACCATAAGAAATAATGCTATCAATACTGGAGGAATCCCTCTCCTGCGCCTTCTTCTTTTCCTTCGTTTTGCCATTCTTCAGCTCCTTTTAACCTCTTTTGTTATGTGTATTATAGCATATTTTTTTCTTTCGTCATCTATTTCTTCCAGGATTTCATGTTTTTTTCAGATTTTTTCTTTTCTGTACACAATTAGGGTATGCTCACTCTCTGATAAAATCAAAGGAAATAGCCTGCAGTCTCCCCTCTTCATCCTGAATGTAATCCCGCATATAATCGCCTTCTTCTGCAATCTTATATGCTTTCTCAATACGTTTGGGTGTTGTGGACCTTCCGTTTAGATAAAGCGTAACTCCCATATCCTCATAGGTTTCCAACTCCTGGTGCAGAATCTGCCTGTCTTTTTTATCCATATTTTCCTCCCGCAGAATGCTAATGTTTGTGATATATTATTATCCTGCTTTTTCTTTTTCCGCACAAAACGCCTCATTCAGTTACAAAAAGATAAAGAGAGACTCTCTGTATGTTCTGGTATAAATGGAAATTCGCAGTGATACAGAATGTATCTGCCTGCTGCAGCAGAATGCTGCATTTCTTGAATCTAAAAAATCTGCCGAAACATGGAAAGACTACCTGTATTTCACTCCCTTCTGTAAAATTTACAGAGCAGTCTTCTCTATCTGTTTCCCATTATAACACCTGCACACCAAATTAGCAAGTATTTCTTCTTTACAATTCAGCGTTGCATAGTATATAATATAAAAGGAATAATAGCATCTTTAGATAAATAACCAGACAGGATGTGATGTTATGAAAATAGAAAAAATAAATGAAAATCAGATACGCTGCACACTTACCAGAGCCGATTTGGAAGAGCGGCATATTCGTTTAAGCGAACTGGCTTACGGAAGTGAGAATGCGAAAAGCCTCTTTCGCGATATGATGCAGCAGGCCAACCTGGAATTTGGATTTGAAGCAGACAATACTCCTCTGATGATTGAGGCTATTCCTGTATCTTCAGACAGCATTATTTTGATTGTTTCCAAGGTAGACGACCCGGAAGAACTGGATACGCGTTTTTCCAAATTTACGCCTTTTGGGAATTCCGGACAGTCCACCGATGAAGCCCCGCCAGTAGAAGTGGAAGGTGCGGACGATATTCTGGATATTTTCCAGAAAATTTACGAGGCAAAATCCAGAGCCATGGAACGCAAAAAGAAGGAAAAGGCTGCCTCTGAAACCATAGACAAACCGAAAAAAGCAGAAACCGCAGAGGAAGCTCCTGTTTCCGTAAATTTAATGCGCGAATATACTTTCCGAAATCTGGATACCGTCATTGAGGCCGCTCACGGACTGAATCATTTCTTCCAGGGCTTCAGCGCTTTGTATAAAAACGAAAAGGACGGCACATATTACCTGATACTGCGTCAGGAAAAAACTCCCCCTGAAGATTTTAACAAAGTATGCAACATGCTTTCCGAATACGGAAAAGGCATCGCTTTCTCCCCTGCCAAACAGGCTTATCTGGAGGAACACGGCGGCTGCATGATTTCCCATAATGCACTGACACAACTAACAAAAATCTAAGATGCAAACAAAAAACCTCCGCAGCAGGATACCTGCCCGGAGGTTTTTCACATTTTTATTTATTTTCCAGAAAATCGTTAATCTGAGCAACTAACATATTTCCGTCAATTCCGTGAACCATAGCAGCTTCTGCCAGTGATTCTCCCTGCGCGGAAGGACAGCCGATACAGTGCATGCCTGCTCTCATAAGAATCGGCACAATATTTTCATCTAAACGAATCAGTTCACCAATGGTCATATCTGGTGTTACTTTCATGGGTAATTCCTCCTTAAAATTTTCTATTGTCTTATTATAATCTCTTTTCTCATTATATTCAACTGTTTTTCTCCATTTTCCTCTTCCCTTTTTTCTCCTGCATGCACAAAAAAATCCTGCTATGTTTCTAAATTAAGACTTGTATTATAGAAATAAATATATTAGAATAACCGTAAGAACTGAATCGTAAGGTTCAGAATATATAAGGAGGGTACAATCATGGCATACGTTATTACAGATGAATGTGTAAGCTGCGGAACATGCGCTGGTGAATGTCCAGTAGAAGCTATTTCCGAAGGTGATGACAAATACGTTATCGACGCTGATACATGCGTTGACTGCGGAACATGCGCTGGTGTTTGTCCTACAGAAGCTATCGTAGAAGGCTAATATTTACATAATACACAAACATCTCTGATGTTTTGTATCATGGAGCGTATACGAAGAGGCAGGAATTTTTCGATTCCTGCCTCTTCGTTTTTACTTTCTTTTAAAGAATCTTTTCTTTTTCTGCCTTTCCTTTTCCAAAGCTGCCGCGGTTTCTCGTCTGAACTGCTGACAATTCCGTATTCTTTCATCCAGCCTTTTATACCTCTCCTCCTCAGAATTTTTTTCCTGAAGCCTGTCTGTTACAATTTTACTGATGATTTCCATAAATTCCCGGGACACGGGAATTGCAGCTGTTTCTATATGTTCAGGTTTGTTTTGCTGTGCCTGATTTTTATAAAAAAGGGTTGTCAGTTCTCCTATTTCTTTCAGTGCATACCCTTTTTTCTTTAGTTCTCTAATACTCAGAAAAACCTGAATATCCCATCGGGTGTAGTATCTGTGTCCCATTTCGTTTCTTCCAATCGGAAGGCACAGTTCTTCTTCCCAGTACCTGAGCACATGGGACTGGATCCCCAGAAAACGAACAGCCTCCGAAACCGAATAAATGGTCTTCTGCATATACTGACCCCTTTCTCTGTTTCTCTTAATTATTATAACAAACCCTTATCAAAATGCAAGAAAATATGTTCGACAAAAAATGTTGACAACCTCCCAAAGGGGTGATAAACTGATAAAAAACAACCAGGGAGCCCCTTGGGCTGAGAGGAAGTTCGGCTTCGACCTGTATTACCTGATTTGGGTTATGCCAACGTAGGGAGTTTACACATACTGATTTTATAGGTCTGTGCATCCTATTTAGGCACAGACTTTTTTCTTTACGTAAAACAGCTGTGCTGCAGGTTCGGATTCGCTGGTTCAAATTCTAAAGATTGGAGAAAGCCTATGAATTACACTACACAAATGCATGCCGCAAGACAGGGCATCATCACCAAGGAAATGGAAATTGTTGCCGAAAAGGAGGGTATGAATCCCCAGAAACTGCGGCAGTATATGGCGGAGGGCAAAGCCGTTATCCCGGCCAACAAGCTGCACAAATGTCTGAATCCCAATGGCGTAGGCTCTATGCTGAAGACGAAAATCAACGTCAATCTGGGAACCTCCCGGGATTGGAAAGATGTGGATATGGAGCTTCAAAAGGTGCAGAGCGCTGTGGAAATGGGCGCGGAGTCTATTATGGATTTAAGTTCTTATGGAGACACCCGAAAATTCCGCCAAAAGCTGACCCAGGAGTGTCCTGCCATGATCGGAACCGTGCCTATCTATGACGCTGTTGTTTACTATCACAAGCCGTTGAAGGACATCACCACTCAGGAATGGCTGGATATTGTGGAAATGCATGCAAAGGACGGCGTGGACTTTATGACTATCCATGTGGGGATTAACCGGAGTACCGCCCGCCGTTTTAAGGAAAATAAACGTCTGACCAACATTGTTTCCAGAGGAGGCTCCATTATCTTTGCCTGGATGGAGATGACCGGTGAAGAAAATCCTTTCTATGAGCACTATGACCATATCCTGGATATCTGCCGGGAATACGATGTAACTCTGAGCCTGGGAGACGCCTGCCGTCCCGGCTGTATTGCAGATGCCGGTGATATTTCCCAGATTGAAGAACTGGTAACACTGGGTGAGCTGACCCGGCGGGCCTGGGAAAAGGATGTACAGGTTATTATCGAGGGACCGGGCCACATGCCTTTAAACCAGATTGAAGCCAATATGAAAATCCAACAGACCGTATGTCAGGGAGCGCCTTTTTATGTGCTTGGTCCTCTGGTGACAGACATTGCACCGGGATATGACCATATTACGGCTGCCATAGGCGGCGCTGTAGCAGCTTCCCACGGTGCGTCTTTCCTGTGCTATGTCACCCCTGCAGAGCATCTGCGTCTGCCTGATGAGAAAGATGTGAAGGAGGGTATTATTGCCTCTAAAATTGCCGCCCATGCTGCCGATATTGCCAAGGGAATCAAGGGCGCCGCAGACTGGGATTATGCCATGAGCACAGCCCGGAAAAAGCTGGACTGGGAAGAAATGTTCCGTCTTAGCATGGACCCGGAGAAGGCCAGACGCTATCGGGAAGAGGCCAAACCGGAAAAAGAAGACACCTGCAGCATGTGCGGGAACTTCTGTGCTGTAAAAAATATGAATCGGATTCTGGACGGGGAAATTGTCAGTATTTATGATGAATGATATCCTGTAATCGCTGTATTTACTGTATAGAAAAGGCTTTTGCACAAAGCTGCATTTGGGAATTCTCCTGTATTCCTTTCCTGCACTTCCTGCAAAAGCCTTTTATTTTTGCATATTTACAAACTTCGTATAATTTGGCATCCAAACCAGATTTACCGTGCCGATAGGACCGTTTCTCTGTTTTGCGATGATGATTTCCGCAATGTTTTTGTTTTCGGAATCTTTGTTGTAATAGTCGTCACGATAGATAAACATTACCACATCTGCGTCCTGCTCAATAGCCCCAGACTCACGCAAATCCGAAAGCATGGGCCTGTGGTCGGGACGTTGCTCTACTGCACGGCTTAACTGGGAAAGGGCCACAACCGGCACATGCAGCTCCCTGGCCAGCGCTTTTAAGGAACGAGAAATTTCAGAAATTTCCTGCTGCCTGGACTCACTTCTTCCGCTTCCTGTCATGAGCTGTAAGTAGTCGATAAAAATAATGCCCAGATTGTGTTCCATTTTATATTTTCTGCACTTGGAACGCAGCTCAGAGATGGAAATCCCCGGCTTATCATCAATAATCAGATTGGACTTTCCGATAATGTTAGCACCTTCAATCAGCTTGGCCCACTCTTCGTCCTCCAGATTACCGGTTCGGATATTCTGGGAATCCACCTTAGACTCCAGAGCCAGGAGACGGTTTACCAACTGCTCCTTGGACATTTCCAGACTGAATATAGCCGTTGTCACATCACTGTGAAAAGCCATATACTGGGCAATATTCAATACAAAAGCCGTCTTTCCCATAGAAGGTCTGGCCGCTACCAGAATCAAATCCGAAGGCTGAAATCCCGACATCTTATAATCCAAGTCAATAAAGCCTGTGGGGATTCCGGTAACGCTGCCCTGGGTTCTGGATGCTTTTTCAATCTTTTCAATGGCGTTTAATACCACCTGGCGGATAGGTACAAACTCTTCACTTCCCCGGTTCTGCACCAAATCAAAGATTTTCTTCTCCGTTACTTCCAGAATATCCTGAGTTTTCTCTTTTCCCAGATAACAGGCATTGCTGATTTCCTCTGTGGTCTTAATCAGTTTCCGCAACATGGATTTCTCTGCTACGATTTCGGCATAGTATTTCACATTGGCTGATGTAGGAACCGTTGCCAGCAAATCCCGGACAAATTCCATACTGGAGATTTCCGGCGGCAAATCCTTTTCCTTCAGTCTCTCCTGTAAAGTTACAAGGTCAACTGCTTTTCCCTCGTCATGAAGCTCCACCATGGCCTCAAACACGACACCATACTGCTGCTGGTAAAAATCCGCCCCTGTAATCATCTCCGACGCCTCTACAATAGCGTCTCTGCTCATAATCATAGAGCCGATGACAGACTGCTCTGCCTCCATGCTGTGGGGCAGGATTCTCTTAATCAGTGCTTCTTCCATCTCGGTGGGAACTCCCTTCTTATGCTTCTTTTACTACAACTTTCAATTCTGCGGTCACCTGAGGGTGCAGTTTTACCGGAACCAATGTAGTACCCAGTTCCCGGATAGGATTGGCAAGCTGCATTTTCTTCTTATCAATGTCATAGCCAAGCTGTTCTTTGGCTGCCTCGGAAATTTCCTTTGTGGACACAGATCCAAAAGTTCTGCCGTTTTCTCCCACCTTAATGCTTACCGTCACCTGTTTGGTTTCCAGTTCTGTCTTAAATTTTTTTGCCGCTTCCAGGTTTTCTTTTGCTACCTTATCTTCATGTGCTTTCTGAAGCTTCAAGTCATTGATATTCTTTGGAGTAGCCTCTACGCCTAATTTTTTCGGAAACAACATATTTCTCGCGTATCCATCGCTTACGTTTACCATCTGTCCTTTTTTACCCAAAGATTTTACGTCTTCAATCAGTATTACTTTCATACTTCTATGTCTCCTTCTTTTATCATCTGGTCAAGTGTTTCTTTCAACTGTCGGATTGCTGCTTCTATCGTTGCGCCCGGAAGCTGGGCTCCTGCCATATTAATATGACCTCCGCCGCCCATTTTCTCCATAATAAGCTGCACATTGACTTCATCAATGGCCCTTGCGCTGATAAAGATTTTGCCCTGATAATCCGTCAGCACAAAAGTAGCCTTAATGCTGTCCACATTCAGCAGCTCATTGGCCGCCTGGGAAGCCACTACGGTCGGGCTGTCAATACCCTCACTGGGGCATACGGCAATTGCAAAACAGTTTTTATATGTTTCTACATGGCGGATAGCTTCTGCCTTAGCTCTGTAGGATTTCACATCGTCTCTGAACATCTTGCGCACTCTGGTCACATCAGCCCCACATCTTCGCAAAAATGCCGCAGCTTCAAAAGTACGCACACCTGTCTTGGCTGTAAAGTTATTGGTATCGATAATAATACCGGAATACAGGGCGTCCGCTTCAATATTGTAAATTCTGATATCATCAGAAAAATACTGAAGAATCTCTGCTACCATTTCACAGGAAGAGGACGCATAAGGCTCAATATAGGACAGCACTGCATTCTGAATCATTTCACTGCCCTGGCGGTGGTGATCAAGCACCACTATGGTTTTGGTCTTATGCAGAAGTTCTTCACACTCTGTATAGCTTGGTTTATTGGTATCTACCACTACAACCACGGTATTGTTATCCACAATTTCTTTCGCTTCCTCGCTGTCTATAAACATATGCTCGTCATAATCCGGATTTTTCAGGAAGTTTTCTATAATCGGACGCACAGACATGGTAGGATGGTTCACTACAATATGAGCCTTTTTATTCAGAGATTTTGCCGCCCTGTAAATACCAATGGCCGCTCCGATAGAGTCCACATCAGAAATCTTGTGGCCCATAACCACAACTTTATCTTTGCTGACCATAAATTCCCGAAGAGCGTGGGCTTTTACTCTGGCCTTTACTCTGGTATTCTTGCCCATCTGCTGGGATTTTCCTCCGTAATATGTCATCTGGTCCCTATCCTTGATGACAACCTGATCGCCGCCGCGACCCAGAGCCAAATCAATGGCAATTCTGGAGTACTCATAGTTCTGGGCATAAGTAGGCGCATTGATTCCAATACCGATACTGATAGTAACTGCCATATCGTTTCCGATGTTGACAGTTTTTACCTCTTCCAGAATATTAAACCGTTTCTTCTTCAACTCTTCCAGAGAATGCTGACGCATAACTAGAATAAACTTGTCTTTTTCCAGTCTCTTTATCAGTCCGTCCACATCGCTGAAATACTTATTCAGTTTTCGTTCAATCAGCGCAGCCAACAAAGACCTGCGGACTTCTTCTACACTGTTTAACGCCTCTTCATAATTATCCAGATACAAAAGTCCTGTTACCAGCTTTTCGTCTTCTTTCTGGCGGATGTACTGATTCAATTCTGTCTCATCAAAGAGATAGCAGGCAATCAAATCACTGCCTTCCTCGATTTCCAACAGACCGGACTCCTCCAACAGCTTTTTCATGGAAATCCGGCGCATGACGGTCTTATAATCTCTTTTCTCAAACTGAACCATAATCTCTGCATCATTTTTTTTCGGAAGCTTTTCCTGACTGATTTCCGGGAACAGATTGCTGATAAACTTCCGGTATCTCTTGCTCTTCCCTGTCAGTTTTGCAAATTCTTCATTCAGCCATAGGATTTTTCCTCTATTGTCCAACAGCGCATACGGTACAATAAATTCATTCAAAAGACTTTTCTGTACCTGTCCATACTGGGTAGCAAAGGAAATCAGCTCGTTCATAATAGTGGCTCTGCTGTGGAAATACATAAAAACCGCAATGAGGATATAAACTGCAAGAAACCCTGTTACCAAGGCCCCTGCCTTCACATTCACGGTGAATACCAGTATATCCATAACCAACAGCACTATGGTCAGAATGAATGGCCACTGCATATAAAATTTCAGATGACCTTTAACTTTTAATTTTCCATTCATCTTTTCACCTGCCGATAAATCCCAAAAGAATTCCCTCTTTTGATTAATAGGTAACAATATTATATCATCTTTTAAGGTTTTGCACAAGAAAAAAGCGCACCGCCGAAGCAGTGCGCCTGTCATCTCAATTAATCCTGAACATAAGGCATAATGGCCAGATGTCTTGCTCTCTTGATTTCTACTGTTAACGCTCTCTGATGTTTTGCACAGTTTCCTGTGATTCTTCTAGGAAGAATTTTACCTCTTTCAGATACATATCTTTTCAGCTTGTTTGCGTCCTTGTAGCTGATTTCGTTATTTTCCTGTCCGCAGAATACACAAACTTTTTTTCTTCTGCGTCCGCCTCTTCTCTTCATTGGAGAATCCGGTCTATTACCTTTTTCGTAAGCCATGATTGTTTACCTCCTATCCATATTACTGCCAGCCTTAGCTAAATGGCAGTTCCTCGTCAATTCCATCGGGAATGTTCATAAATCCGTCTGCTGATGCAGCGCTTGGGGAAGGTGCCGCCTGTGCAGGCGCTCCCATAGAAGCCTGTCCCACATGACTGTCGCTTACGGATTTGCTCTCAGCAAATTCCTGCTCTTCCACAACCACATCTGTGGTATATACCTTGTTGCCGTCTCTGTTTGTGTAGCTGCCGGTCTGAATACGTCCAGTCACTACAATACGGATTCCCTGACGGAAATATCTCTCTGCAAATTCTGCCTGTCTCCCGAAAGCCACACAGCCGATAAAATCAGCGGTTGCTTCTCCGTCTCTTCTGAAACGGCGGTCAACAGCCAGTGTATATCTGGCAATTGCCATAGAATTTTCCCCTGCGGAATATCTTACCTCAGGGTCTCTTGTCAAACGACCCATTAAAATTACTTTATTCATCTTATCACCTCATAAATCTGGAAAGAAAAGGCTGTTTTTCAATGAGCCCGTTTTGTGCCGTCAAAAAAATTAAGCCTCTTTTTTAACAACTAAATATCTTAAAACATTGTCCATAATGCGGATGTGACGTTCTACTTCTGCAGGGCATGCTGCATCAGATTCAAACTGAATGAAGTAGTAGTATCCTTCGCGCATTTTCTGGATTTCGTAAGCTAATCTTTTCTTGCCCCATTCTTCAACTTCTGTTACGTTTCCGTTGTAACGGGCAATGTAGCCTTTTGCTTTTTCCACTACTGCTGCACGAGCGTCATCTTCAATCTTTGCATTTACGACTAATGCTAATTCGTATTTGTTCATGCTTGTTGTACCTCCTTTTGGTCTTTTGGCTCCCTGATGAGCAGGGAACAAGGATAATAATATATCACAAGTTCCGATTTTACCATAAGAGGACTGAAATTTCAAGCCTTTTTTTTCAATTCCCTGACGTTTTTTTCCACCAGTCTGCGTGACAGCATGACCTGATGACCGCAGCCCATACATTTCAGGCGGAAATCTGCTCCTACCCGCAGAATTTCCCACTCCTGACTGCCGCAGGGATGCTGCTTTTTTAATTTTACAATGTCTCCCACTTCGTAATCAAAATTTCTGTCTTTCAAGATTCTGTTTCTCCTTTGGTTTCACTTTCTATTCTGTCCTCTTATCTTCCAGATACCTGCAGACTTCGCCTATGGGGGCATTGATAACCAAATCCGCAATACGGTCTCTGGGGGTCTTGTCCTTATTGATAACCACTAGATGACGACCCCTGAAATCATCTATCAGCGAAGCTGCCGGATACACAGACAGTGATGTACCGCCGATAATCAGCACATCCGCTTCGGAAATGGCGTGAACCGCTTCTGACAGCACCTTTTGGTCCAGTGCCTCTTCGTATAAAACCACATCCGGCTTAATCATGCCGCCGCAGGTTTCACATCTGGGTATGCCCCAGCTCTGCTTCACATATGGAAAATCATAAAAAGCGCCGCATTTGGTGCAGTGATTCCGGTAAACACTGCCGTGCAGTTCCAGCACTTTGCGGCTTCCTGCCATCTGGTGTAGATTGTCAATATTCTGGGTAATCACAGCTTTCAATTTGCCTTCCTGCTCCAAACGCGCCAGATATTTGTGGGCAGCATTTGGCTTTGCGGTATCACACAGCATTTTAGCCCGGTAAAAACGGTAAAATTCTTCCGGTTTTTTCTGGAAAAAGGTATGGCTTAAAATAGTCTCCGGCGGGTAATCCCACTGTCGGTGATACAGACCGTCCACACTTCTGAAATCGGGAATACCGCTTTCTGTGGACACGCCTGCTCCTCCGAAGAACACCAGATTCTCTGTATGAGCAATGATTTCTCTCAATTTTTCTATTGCTTCCATACGACTGCCTCCTTACACATTCCTGCTTAATACGTTCCCTCTCTCTTAGCCTGCACCACAAAGCGGGTAGCGTCATTTCCCGTACAGGTGGAAAGAGTAATCACCTTATCCTCAGCCGTCACTTCTGTCTGAAAATCCACCAGAGACTGGTTTTTCATCTTTTCCAGATAGGACGCAAACTGCTCATCCGGTGCGGAAAACAGGGTGTACACTTCTCCCTCCGCGTCTACCACATGGCTGCTGAAAATTTCATATCTGTAATTTTTATCCGGTGTGCAAATCCATATGTAACGTCCCGGAACCGATGCCTGGTCTTTAAAATGTTTTCTTAAAAGTCCGAACATGGAACCGTTTTTCATATTATGTCCGTAAATAATAGTATTACAGTCTTCGAAATTGCTATTGTTGGTATAGTCAATGAAAATGGAACCGGCGGCATTATAATTTCCTTCAAAGGTATGTTTCAGATAATACTCGTTGTCTGTCCCCTTCATAATGGGGTAACTGATAGAAGTGCCTTCTATCTGAATCCAGGCGATAACATCCGGGTTAATGGCTTTTAAGCTGTCAAAATCCACCTGGGGCGGCACAGGCTCGGTTTCCGGCTCGGTTTCCGGCTCGGCCTGGGGCTCCTCCTTCTCTTGCTCCGGTTCTGTTACCGTAACATATTCCCGCACTCTATTATATTCATCTGTTCCTTCCTTGTATTCCAGGAAGATTTTGCCAAGCTGGAAAGCGGAAAACGTAAACACACCTATGGCAATCACTAAGATCACATTGCGTATTACATCTCCTGCTGTCCGTTTTTTCTTTTCTTTTTTGCTCATGTTTATTCCTGTCCCTCATATCCTGTAGTATTTTGGTAGATTCCCATATAAAATTCAGTTTTTTAATATTTTATCTTATTATAACATTCCTGATGCAGTTTCGTCATTCTTTTTCTTTCTGTTTCCGCAAATTTTTAAAGGGCCTCCCTCCTTGCGGAGAAGAAACCCTTTCTTGCCTCTCTTTATTTGGTTTTGCTTCGGTTGTTTTCCCAGACAAATGTTTCCAGATTTGCCGCACTGACTGCCGGTCCCGGAAGGGCAGATAAGCCTCTGTGATTTCCGAAATAGTCTTCATTCAAAATAATGTCGGTTCCGTCAGGATTTTCATATCGTTCTTCCGGCTCAAATGCCTCCCCCAGAATATCACTGTTGATAATACCGTCTTTCATACCCTCCAGAAATTCATAAACATTGGTTTCCACCTTACAGTTTCCCTTTTCTTCCGTCAGCTTCACAAAGACCTCATGCTCGGTATCCACCAGCTTGTTTTCCTCCCGGTTCCACGGTTTTGCGCCATTGAAATATGCATTACCGTCAATCCAGACAGGCAGGTGATCAAAATGGGCATGCATCAGTTCATGCATCGTATCCATATCCGCTCTCTCACCCAGCTTAAATTTGGCAATCCATTCCTCATATGTAGGATACCCATCGAAAACAAAGCTTCCCACATCCAGCTTTTCCGTATCCGGCAGTTCCATGTCCGCCGGAATTCGTTCTTGAGGCGCCCAGTTCTGTATAAAAATGTTGTTGTAAATCCGGTTGTCCCCATGAAGAATGGTCATAAAGCCTGCTACCTCTGTGCGGTGTTTGATGTGATAAGGGGTATAGCGGGGCTGATTCTTACCGTTGGCTGTCATATCTGTGCCAACGCCCACTGCCGAAAACGAACCGCAAATCAGATTGTGTACCAAAGCCACACCCTGGGTAGCCCAGCGTAGCGCTGTTCTGGACAAAAGGAAGTTGTTGTCTACCAGAATGGGTCCATGTCCCACTTCGATAAACAAATCCATGCCAAATCCCATTCCATTATCTTTCATAGGAAGAAATTCCGGCAAGAAGTTATCATGAAGCAGGTTCTGGGTGATTCTGGTTCCCTGGGCCTGCCAGTCTGTCCAAATACCCATGGTGCAGTGGTGAATGTGATTTCTTCTGAAAATCACATCAATGGCCGCATGGAATTTAATTCCTGCCACCTCGGCCCCGGTCAACTGCTGCATGTTGTTAATATGGTGAATATGGTTATCTTCAATAATAGAAAATACGCAGCCCATACGACCTACAATTCCCGCCTGTCCGCAGTCATGAATGTGGCAGCGACGCACAATATGAGAACCCACGGTTTCTTTTGTCCAGCCGTCATACTGGGCAATGCATACCGCATCCCGTTCCATCTGGGTAGGACTTTTCACATGTTTGCGGGTAAAGTAGTTATCATTCTCTTTCTCTTTCTGATGATAATTTCCCAGAGAAATGCCGCAGCACTTGCTGTTGGAAATGTCGCAGTCCTCAATAATCCAGCCCTTGCTCCAGTGGGCGCCAATCATACCGTCCTGAAAGGCAGCCGGAGGCGCCCAGTTGGTCGCTGCTTTACTCACCTGAAATCCGCTTAAAGTAATGTATCCCACGCCCTTTTTGTCCGGCATGAAACAGTTGCGGCGCACATTAATTTCCACATTTTCCTCATTGGGATTTTTACCCTGGAAGTTGGCATAAATCACAGTTTCCCCGCCGTCCTGTTCTGTGTACCATTTGTATACGGAATATTCCGGTTCCCAGGAAGCCGGAAATACTTCTCCCTTTAAACATTCTTCCAAAGTTGTGGTCTCGTACAGCATACGGTCATTTAAGTATACTGCGCCTCTATGCATGTCCATAAACGTTCCGGTTTTCGGGTCTTTAGGTGAAAAATACCAGTCCCCCTCCACAATTTCTGTGTAGGGATTATAAGTTCCGAACACACCGTTATCTATGCGAATCACCCAAGTGTTTCCTTCATAGTGCTTCCAGCCCTTTGCTTCCTCCGCACCGGTAATGACTGCGCCCAGCGGTTCTGTAGAACGGTACACGATTCTGGCATCCTCCCGCCCTGAATTCACAGGATTGACGTATTCCCGGTAAATGCCCGGAGCCACCAGCACTTCGTCTCCTGCTTCTGCCACCTTTGCAGCGTCATTGATGTGTTTAAAAGGCATTTCCTTACTTCCGTTTCCCTGGCGGGAAGCTTTTTGATTTACATAAATCTTCATGATTTTCCCTCCTGCTTTCGCAATTCTTATAGAAATATTGTATGGCTTTTTCCGGGAAAAAGTTTACGAGAATCAGGATATTTCTTTCACGAAACCGGATATATTTTCAAAAAGCGGTCTGCCTGTTTTTTTCTCTGTATTCTTTGGGAGACTGGTGCATTCTCTTTCGAAAAGCCGTACTGAAATGACTGACACTTCTGTAGTGCAGATACTCTGCAATCTCCTGAATCTGACGGTCAGAATATTTTAACAGGTTGCAGGCAGCCTCTGTCTTTACATTGGCAATGTATTCGGTAATGGAAATCCCTTCATACTTTTTAAACAGCTTCTGCAGATACTCTTTGGAAATGCCCGACTCTTCTGCCAGTTCCTGAATGGAAATTCTGCCAAACCGCTTTGTGAGAATATTCTTTTTCACCTCCTCCACATGAAAATTTACAGCGCTCTCCTTCTTGTAAGCGGCTACCAGACGTGCAAAATAAAGCTGGCTTTCCCGGCGCAGACGATTCATTTCAAAAATGTTTTTACATTCAGACAGTTTTTTCAGATAAATGTCATTGTTGATAAAGCCTTCCGCAGAGCTTAGTCCTCCTTCAATGGCTGCTCTGGCTGCCAGAGAAATACTGATGACGGTCATGTACTCCTCATTTTTCTTCAAGTCCTCTATGAGTACGGGATGGGAAGGAGTATGATACAATTCTCTGTTTTTCAGATACTCCACATCTCCTGCTTTGATGTGGTCATACAAAACCTGTTCTTCTATATAAGTGTGGTTTTTCTGAAAGGCATCCATCTGGCGCAGTTCTTCGTTGACGATCAGATTGCGATTTTCTTTATCTCCGTTCTGAAAAATTTTTCCATCCAGAAGCTGCATGCTCTCTTCTTCCGATAAGTCCTTTCCCATGAAAAAACCCAGTATTGCGCACAAATCCTCTAACTGGCAGGGAGGACATTCCCGTATCCTGCGGCTTCGGATAAAATTTCTGCCTCCAAAGGTGTCCGTCCTCCCATAGGAAAAAGGCCCCAGAATAAAATATTCCTCCTGTCCTTTACAACCGCACAAGGCAATGGGAACCTGGGTATCATAGGGCAGAAAACACACGGGTTCCTGGTGCAGACACTCTTTTAATTCATCAAATTTTCCCTGTTCAAAAGACTCCGGCTGCTGCAAAACGGCAGGGAAGCTTTCCTGTAAATCCCATGTCCGGTTGTACACAGCCACCGGGATTCTGCTGAGGCGGAACAGGATTTTCATGGTGTTTTTTTCGTACATATAAGGGCTCCTTTTTGGTTCATTGCAATCAGTATATCATAAAAGTGCCCGGGAGTATCATTCCTCCAGGACACTTTTTCACCTTTTCACGCTTAATTCTGTTTCATTTCTAACACTACAGCCTGATACCCTTCCAGAATCAGTTCTCTGCCCTCCAGTTCCATGTCCGGATAGTTATTGAGCAGTATTTTCTCCACTTCTGCAGGCAGTATCACGCTCTGTCTCTCTTTCTGAAAGTTTCCAATAATCAGCAAATCTTTGTCTGCCTTTCTGTGGTAAGCCATAAGATTATGCCGTTCCTCTTCAAAGGGAATCACGTCTCCATACACAAAAGTTTCTTTATATTCCGGAGTTTTTCTTAAAGCAGTCATCTTTTTATAAAAGGCAAGCACGGAGTTTGCGTCTGTTTCCTGGGCAGCTACGTTAATTTTTGTATAGTTTGGATTAACCATAAGCCACGGTGTACCTGTGGTAAATCCTGCATTTTTTTCATCGTTCCACTGCACCGGAGTTCTGGCATTGTCCCGGCTGTAGAGGGAAATGATTTTTAAGGCTTCCTCTTCTGTATACCCTGCGTCCAGACATACCTGATACTGGTCCAGAGCACTGATATCGTCTACTTTTTCAATAGGCACTATGCCCAGATTTTCCATACCGATTTCCTGTCCCTGATAAATAAAAGGCAAACCTCTCATAAAAAAATACAGCGCAGCCAACATTTTTTTACTTTCATCGCACACATCACCTTCGGGGATATAATAGCTTACACCTCGCGGTTCATCATGATTTTCGATAATATTGGAATAAAATCCAATGTTACCGATTTTCTTCTGCACACGGAAATAACACTGTTTGTATGCGTCCGGCGTAATGCGTTCATTGGCATACCAGCCTTTGTCATTTTTGCCCCAGGACGTAGTGGCAAAATCAAAGATAGAAGAAAAATAACCGTCTTCTCCGATAAATTCCGGCAGTTCTTCTTCTTTTTCGTTGAACACCTCTCCCACGGCAAAGGAATCATGAAGCTTAAAGGTCCTTCTGTGCATTTCTCCCAGAAATTCACCTACACCTTTTGCATCTGCCAGCATAAGGGCAATATCGCTTAATCCGTCGGGGCGGTCTGAAGGATAATCCTGATAGGGCAGTTTTTTCTTAATATTGATAATGGCGTCAATGCGGAATCCACCCAGTCCCTTATCCAGCCACCAGTTAATGTTTTTGTAGACTTCTTCCCGAACCTCCGGATTCTCCCAGTTCAAATCCGGCTGTTTTTTGTGGAATACATGCATGTACTGCTTATCTTCATGTCCCGGCAGGGGTTCCCACACCGAACCGCCGAAATAGCTTCTCCAGTTGCAGGGACGTTCTCCCTCTTTGCGGTCTTCTATGTAGAAAAAGTTTCCGTATCTGCCCTGCGGGTCCTCACAGGCTTTTTCAAACCATTCGTGCTCATCAGAACAATGATTTACCACAAGATCCATTAAAATATACATATCCCGCTTTTTTGCTTCTGCAATCAGACACTCCATATCTTCCAGGGTACCAAAAGCCGGGTCAATATTATAATAATCAGAAATGTCATAGCCCTGGTCTGCAAATGGAGAAGGATACATAGGAGAAATCCATATAATATCCACACCCAAATCTTTTAAATAATCCAGTTTGCTGATAATTCCAGGGATGTCTCCAATTCCGTCTCCGTTGGAATCATAAAAACTCTTTGGATAAATCTGATAGGCAACTTTATCATGCCACCATTTTTTTGTCATAATCAATACCTCCGTCATTTCCATATGTTCTTTATGGGTTCTATTATAATGTGCAGAGACACAAAAATCTTACGAATATTTGATTTAAAACTACGTTATTATGACTTTTCATTCATATAATGCTTTCTATACTGAAGGGGTGTAAGTCCTGTGTCCTTCTTGAATTCCCGAAGGAAATTCCCCAGATTGTAAAAGCCGCAGTCCAGACAAATCTCCATAACTGCCATGTCCGTGGTCTGCAAAAGAATAATCGCCTGCTTAATCCGATATGCATTCAGGTAAGATATAGGGGACTTTCCCAGCGCTTTTTTAAAAAAACGGCAAAAATACTGTTCGTTCATGTTAGCCTGCTGCGCCAAATCACGGATATAGATTTTCTCCTGATAATGGGAACGAATAAAATCCAGAGAGGCTTTGATGATTTCCACCCGGTAATCGTCTTCCTTTTCCGGTTCCGTCAACAGGGAAAAAGAAGAAAAAACAGCCAGCATATTCAGTAATCCGGCTCGGATAAAAAGCTGGGAAGACAGGTTCTCAGTAACAGTCTGCCCCTCTTCCGAAAGGTAAGAACCTGTCTCATGAAAAATACGCAGAATTTCCATATACTCCTGCCTTACTCTGGGAAAAGCAGGCGACGCCGCATCCAGATATCTTGGAAGACGAATACCTCCTTTGGACAAAGGCTGCAGCAGACGGGTCTGTGCCATGTCATAATGTTCAAAGCTGAGAATCCGGGGATGAAAAAGGACCGCCGACTCCAGCCCCTGTGTCAAAGGCTCAATGGAATGCAGTTCGCCGGGATTTATAAAGTAAAAACACTCTTCCTGAATCCGAAAAGTTTCCATATTAATATGAAGCAGAAACTCTCCCTTTCCAAAACGAAGGATTTCGATTTCATCATGCCAATGGTGCTTTACCCCTTTCCACGAACAGGTTTCTTCCACCTCGTAAAGCCCGCAGGGAAAGACGGCTGTTCCATGGTCTTTCTGCTCTTTCAGGCTGGAAGTATCTGCCATCATATGGTTTTCTCCTGCTTGTGATGGAACATGGCAAGAAAAACTGCCACAAGTCCGATACAGCTTACCCATACAGCGTTTGCCCCCATATGCCGTGTGAGATAGCTTCCCACGGCAGCGCCTATAATAAAGAAAACAATCACATTATAATACTGCAGGCTGTTTTTCAGACATTGAGCATCTCTGTTTTTTAAATAATGATAGATATTTTCCGTAGCGCTTCGCAAATTACCGGTGCACATAGTGGTGGCATAAGAATTTCCGTTCATTTTCCGGAATGCCTCCACCTGCAGGGCGCAGACAAAGGAAACCATAACATTAACCAGAGTATCTGTTTTCCCCAATGGCAGAAAACCGGCAAGAATAAGACAGAGCAGTTCTACCAAAACTACAAGTTGTCTCCAGTGAATACTTTCCTTCCATTTAAACAGGGATTGAATCACTTCACAGACAAAAATCCCCAGTACAAAGGCCAGTATGGGAAGCACATAATAAAAGGCTTTGGCCCAGTTCTGATTGGTCAGATGAATACCCAGAAGTACAATATTTCCGGTCTGGGCATTGGCAAAAACATGCCCCCGGCAGATATAAGTATAGGCGTCCAAAAATCCACCTACCACAGCCAACAGGATTCCCAGAAGGTGTGTTTCGGACATTTGTTTTGTTTCTTTCATGACAGAAGCCTCCTTTATTTATGTAAATTACTGTCTTGTCTCTAAAAGGATAGCACAGAACACAAAAAGGGACAAGACAAATACTTGACAAAGAGAAATATTGGGTCTATACTGGGTTCATGAAGGAAACAAAGCGACGCGGGATGGAGCAGTCTGGAAGCTCGTCGGGCTCATAACCCGAAGGCCGCAGGTTCAAATCCTGCTCCCGCTACTGAAGAAAAAGCCATTGACCTGAAAAGTCAAGGGCTTTTTTTTATCCACGGAATTTTCTGTCACACTTTCTTTTTTCCCTCATATAATACACTATATTCTTCTGCTGAAAAGGAGTTTCCCATGGGTTTCACAACTTTATGTAAACTAAAAAAAGACCAATGTGCCGTAGTGGAAGGAATTTCCTGTCCTCCTGAACTACTGGTTGAAAAGTCGGATATCATCCGGCGGTTTCTGGATCTGGGTTTCTGCCAGGGTACACCTGTAAAATGCGTCAACACAGGTATTTTCAAAAATCCCCATGCCTATCAGATACGTGGAAGTGTGATTGCCATACGCAACGAAGATGCCCAAATGATTCTGGTTCATGCTGCTGACTCTTCCCAAACAATGTAAATCGAGGTGGTTATTTTGTGTCTTCATTCAGAACCAGTCTCTTTCTGTACCATTGCTCTGGCAGGAAATCCCAATGTGGGAAAAAGTACCATTTTCAATGGACTTACCGGTATGCACCAGCACACTGGGAACTGGTCCGGAAAAACCGTTTCTCTGGCAACAGGATGCTGTGCTGTGGGAAAACATCTCTATACTTTCACGGATCTTCCCGGCTGTTATTCCCTTCATGCCTGCTCTGAAGAAGAACGCCTGGCTGGTGCCTGCCTCAGAGAAACTACACCTGATGGGGTGCTTGTTATTTGTGATGCCGTATGTCTGGAACGCAATCTAAACCTTGTGCTGCAAATTCTTTCTGTGACTTCCAATGTTATTTTATGTATTAATCTCATGGACCAGGCAGCGAAAAAAGGCATACATATTTCCTGCAGCGCACTGGAAAAAGAACTGCATATTCCTGTCATCGGTATCACGGCCCGCCGAAAACGGGAAATTCGGCGTTTAAAACAATTTCTGGATACCTGCATGTTTCAAAAAGCAACCGTAAATCCCGGTTTTTTTAAGAATCTTTTCGGGGAGCCCATACTCCGGGCCGAGATGGCCTCAGAGCTGTATCAGAAAGCCGTCCGACTGGAAAAACCGGATACCCGCTCTTTTGATTGTACTTTAGATAACCTCTTTACAGGAAAATACACCGGCATTTTCTGTATGCTGCTGCTTCTTCTGTGTATTTTCTGGATAACGCTTCTGGGCGCCAACTACATTTCTTCCCAGCTTCACAATCTGCTGTTCAGTCTGGAATCTTGGCTGTATGAGCAGCTTTCTCTCCTTCTCCCGGAAAAATTATGTCAACTGCTCATTCAGGGCTGTTACCGGGTAACTGCCTGGGTTGTCAGTGTTATGCTGCCCCCAATGGCTTTGTTTTTTCCTCTGTTTACGCTTCTGGAAGATTTTGGCTACCTGCCCCGGGCTGCTTTTAATATGGACGGCTGCTTTTCCCGCTGCAAGGCCTGCGGCAAACAGGCTCTTACCATGCTCATGGGCTTTGGCTGCAACGCTGTAGGCGTAACCGGCTGCAGAATCGTGGATTCTCCCAGAGAGCGGCTGATTGCCATTTTGACAAACAGCTTTGTTCCCTGCAATGGACGCTTTCCCACCATTCTGGTGGTTCTGGTTCTTTTCTTTACCAACAAAAAAGCGGAATTTTCTCTGCTTCATACCCTCTGGCTTGCCCTGCTGCTGACCTGTGTAATTCTCTTTGGTGTACTGATGACTTTTTTCTCTTCCTGGCTTCTTTCCAAAACCGTTTTAAAGGGAATTCCCTCTTCTTTCGTTTTGGAACTGCCGCCCTACCGCAAACCGCAGATTTGCTCCGTGCTGCTGCACTCCGTTGTCCATCGGACACTGCAGGTACTCGCAAGAGCAGTTACCGCTGCCATTCCTGCCGGACTCCTTATCTGGCTTATGGCAAATACTATGGCAGGAGGGCAAACGCTTCTGACCCGGATATCTGTATTTTTAGACCCTTTTGCCCGGCTTTTGGGTCTGGACGGTACCATTTTACTGGCTTTTATTCTGGGAATACCTGCAAATGAAATCGTGATTCCCATTATCATTATGGCCTACACCTCCCAGTCCTTTCTGGTGGATTTTGAAAGTCTTTCCGCTTTACACACTCTGCTTCTGGAACAGGGCTGGACACTTTCTACGGCTGTATCCATCCTGATTTTTTCGATTCTTCACTGGCCCTGTGCAACCACACTTCTTACCATAAAAAAAGAAACCCGCAGCTGGAAATGGACAGCGTTGGCTTTTTTGCTGCCCACCTGCATGGGATTTCTGTTATGTTTTCTTACCACTTGTATGTTCCGTCTCCTGTCCGGGTTCCTTTAAAACCTTCGCCCGGACAGGAGACAGAAGTCCCTTCTGTTCTACGAATTCTCCTGAATGTGCTCTTTCGGCGGTCGATTCACCAGATAGATTCCCGCACAGACCAGTACCAAGGCTGTGAGAATCTGCCACCCCTTGGTCTGACTTTCTTCCCGGAGAATCAGAGTGGATAAAAGCACCCCAAACACTGGATTGGTGAAGCCAAAAATAGCAATCTTAGACACTGGATGATACTTCAGAAGAATTCCCCAGAGGGAAAAGGCAACAGAAGAAACCAGTGCCAGATAAACCAGCACGACAATTCCCGGCAGCGTCACTTTCGTAATTCTGCCGCCCAGAAGGAAACCGCCTATCATCATCACCAGGCCTCCTGCCATAAACTGCCAGCCGCTTAAAGTCACCGGGTCTTCTTCTTTGGAATAAATTTTCAGCAAGCTGGAGGAAAAAGCGTATGCCACCACAGAAATCATAAGAAAACCTTCTCCGTCCAGTCGGAAACTCATGCCAATGCCTTCTCCGTTTAAATTCACCAACACTACGCCCGCAAATCCTATGATACAGGCTGCAACTTTTCTCCCGGTCAGCTTCTCCTGATGAAACAACAGGCTTGCAACTAAAATAGCGACAAAGGTGTTTGATGCAATGATAATGGAGCCTTTTACTCCGGAAGTATGTGCCAGGCCCAGATAGAAAAAGATATACTGCAAAATCGTCTGGAAAACAGACAGCTTTAACACCAGAGAAACAGAGGTTTTCTTTGGAAGCAGCACTTTCTTCTGCAATAAACTGCCGAAAAGCAGGGCCAGAAATCCCGCCAGAAAAAACCGGATTCCGGCAAACAGAATCTGTGAAGCCGGGCTGTCTCCCGGAATTTCAAAAAGACGGTAGCCCGACTTTACCGCTGGAAAAGCGCTGCCCCAGAGGGCGTTGCAGAAAACGGCAAGAAGGCAGACGATAAAAGACTTCTGCAAAAGGTGTGGGGGCTGCGAGTGTAAACTGGTTTGTATTTGTTTTTTCATGGCAGTTTTTCTTCCATATTCCTGATTTCCTCATCCAGCACATTATAATGCTCCCGAATAGCCTTAATGCCTTCCTGCACGTCTTTTTTTCGAAGGTTTTCATAAACCCTCCTATGGCAGTCTCTCAACTTTTCCCACTCCGCCTTTCCAGCCCGGGCAGAGGCTTCGCTGATAACCCGTTCAAACATATCGGACAGCGCATCATTTAAAATGCCCAGCAGATTATTTCCGGAAATTTTTATCAGTTCATCATGAAAATTCTTATCCTTTTTTGCCTGTTCTTCCGGAGTACAATTCTCCAGTTCCTCCAAAAGATAAGCCAAACGTTCCAATTCCGCCTCTTTCGCCTGCCCCGAGGCCAGCAAATACGCTCCAATTTCAATGAAACGGCGAAGCTGGCTGATTTCTATATAATTGCTCTGCTGCGTTACCAACAGAATGGAAAGCACACTGCCAAGGCTGTTTCCCACATGATTCACCAGGAAGTTCCCCTGTCCGTGTCTGCTTTCAATAATCCCCATGTTTTCCAGACAGCGCAGCGCTTCTCTGACGGAATTTCTGCTTAATCCGAGAGTGGACATCAGCTCTCTTTCTGACGGAATTTTGCTTCCAAACTCCACCTGTCCGCTTTCTGCCAGTTTTTTAATATGTTCAATAACCAGATGGTATACCTTTTCTGTGTCCTGTGACTTTTCTGTTATTTTCTCATCTCCTTTATTTTTCATCTGTCAAACCTCTGCTTTTCAAATAACTGTATATCAGCTCCACGGTTCTCTCTGTTCCCAGTACGCCTGCATTGATACATAAATCATAATGATTCATGCAGCCCCAGACCTGACCTGTATAGTATTTGTGAAACTCTGCTCTTTCCTCTTCTGTCTTTCGGATTTTAGCTTTTGCCTTGTGGGCGGAAATTCCTTCATGGCTGGTAACCCATTCCAGCTTTGCTTCCATATCCGCATAAATAAACAGCCTGACACAATTTTCTTCTTCCTGAAAAATATAATTTCCACATCTTCCAATCAACACACAGGATTCCTGGCCGCAAAGTTCCCGAATCCTGCGAAAAGGTATTCTTCCTGCACCGCTTTCTCCCTGGTTCATGGCAATGGCATACAGCAGGCTGTTGACCGGCTGCTCCTCATAGAAAGAACGCACTTCCTCGTAATCTTCTTTTCCTTTGGCAATTTCCATTAATTCATCCTTGCCGTAAAAAGGTATTCCCAGACGCTTTGCCAGTTCCTGTCCGATTTTCTTGCCTCCACTGCCATACTGTCTGGCAATGGTAATCACTAATTTTCCCATGAAACTGCCTCCTTACATAAATCCTGCAAATACAGATGCACCAATTACTGTCAAAAGTCCCGCTACTGCAATAGCAAGACTGCTCATGGCTCCCTCCACAGGACCCATTTCCATAGCTTTGGCAGTACCAATGGCATGGGACGCAGTTCCAAGAGCCAGTCCCCTGGCTATGGGTTCCTGAATATGAAACACTTTACACACAAGTTCAGCTATCACATTTCCCAGAATACCGGTGATAATAATAACTGCCACGGTAATGGTTACAATGCCTCCCAGTTCCTCCGAAATTCCCATTCCAATGGCTGTTGTAATGGATTTTGGAAGCAGGGTTACATACTGCTCATGACTCAGTCCGAAAAGCTTTGCCAATACCAGAACGCTTACCAGACTGGCAAGAACACCGGAAACAATGCCTGCTGCCACAGCTTTAAAATTTTTCTTTAAAAGTGACATCTGTTCGTAAAGAGGCACAGCCAGGCACACCGTGGCCGGAGTCAGAAGATAGCTGACATATTTGGCGCTTTCATTATATTGGTCATAATCCACTTTAAAAAGTACCAGAACTGCCATCACGCAGATGGTTGCAATCAGCAGGGGATTTAAAATGGCCAGTTTAAATTTTCTCTTTAAAAGCAGCCCTGCTTCGTAAGCCATCAGACTTAACACAGCACCGAAAAAAACGGAATTACACAAAAATTCTTTCATCTTACTTCTTCCCTTTCCGAATCATAACCTGGGTCACCTGTCCTGTAACTGCCATAACAAACACGGTAGTCACAACCGTAATCACCACTACCGGAATCCACACCGGCAAAAGAGCGTCTTTGGCTTCCAACAGACCTACGCCTGCCGGAATAAACATGACAGGCATAATCTCTATGAGAAACCCCGCCGCTTCTTTTACCTGATGAACCTTCAAAATTCCGGTTCCCAGGGCTGTCAGCATAAGCACAAGTCCGTATACGCTGGCAGGTATTGGCAGGGGAATCAGCCTGCGCAGCAGCTCTCCCAAAAAGGAGAGCAGCAAAATGACACTGAATTGTTTCAAAAACTTCATCTTTCTTTCCTCTTTTCACTGGTAGTACCAGTCTATTATAGACATGCCCTTTGCTAAAGTCAAGAGATAGCATAAGAAAGACTGTCCTTTCAGAATTTCTCCGTCTGGACAACCCTCCTTCCTTGTGTTAGCATAATTTACAGAATGAATTTTTTAAAGGAGATTTCACTATGCATGTAAAAGAACGTTTTCTGAAATACATTTCTGTGGACACGACTTCTGACCCGTCCTCAGAAACTTTTCCAAGCACAAAAAGCCAGCTGGCCTTCGCAGCAGATTTGGAAGCAGAAATGAAAGAAATGGGACTTGCGGAGGTATCCCTGGACCAGTACGGTTATGTTTTTGGCACAATTCCGTCCACCATTCCCGACTATCAGGGAAAAATCCTGGGCTTTATTGCACACATGGATACTTCCAGCGCAGCCTCCGGCGCCAATATTTCCCCGCGTCTCATCGAAAATTATGACGGAAAGGACATTG
The DNA here is from genome assembly GCA_019114495.1 of Candidatus Blautia stercoravium. Lineage (GTDB taxonomy): Bacteria > Bacillota > Clostridia > Lachnospirales > Lachnospiraceae > Blautia > Blautia stercoravium. The sequence continues at coordinate 4,560 of DXFK01000010.1, read as the reverse complement.
TGCTTCATGCAGAGAAAAATATTGTCATGCGCACAAAAGATTTTTCTAATCTCAGTCAGTATCAGGGACAGGACTTAATTGTGACGGACGGTCTGACGCTCTTAGGCGGTGACGATAAAGCGGGAATCGCCGAAATTCTCACAGCCGCTGAATACCTGCTGTCCCATCCGGAAATTCCTCACGGCCCCATTCGTATCGGTTTCACACCGGACGAAGAAATCGGGCAGGGAACAGAGCACTTTGATGTGGAAAAATTCGGTGCGGATTTCGCTTACACCATAGATGGAGGCGAATGCGGCGAACTGGAATACGAAAACTTCAACGCAGCCAGCGCTCTTGTTACCTTCCATGGTGTCAGTATTCATCCCGGCTCTGCCAAGAACAAAATGGTAAATGCCGTTCTTCTTGCCATGGAATTTCAGGGTATGATGCCTGAGAATCAGAAGCCGGAGTATACTCAGGACAGGGAAGGTTTCATTCACCTGGACGGCATTGAAGGTTCTGTGGAAAAAACAGTTTCCGAATACATTATCCGTGACCACGATATGGAATTGTTCCGGAAGAAAAAACAGTTTATGGAACGGGCAGCAGCTTATATGAACGAGAAGTACGGAGAAGGTACCGTGGTACTGAAGCTTGAGGACTCTTACTTTAATATGAAGCAGCAGATTGATCCGCATATGCATCTCATTGAGAATGTGCTGGCTGTTTATGAGAAACTGGATATCCGACCCCAGGTACTTCCTATCCGCGGCGGCACAGACGGCGCACAGCTTTCCTTTAAGGGACTTCCTTGCCCCAATCTGGGAACCGGCGACCATAACTGCCATGGGCACTTTGAGTTTGTATGCGTGCAGGCCATGGAGAAATGCGTGGATGTGATTGTGGAATTGGCCAAGATGTATGTGTAAAGGATATAGGATTTGTGATGTAAAACAGTCTCTCACTCCTACCACTACTTTTTTGCTTAAAGTTTAAAATGGTTTTGAATTGAAAAATCCTTCTGTAATTTTGATTTGTGGTCTCATTTTACAGAAGGATTTTAACATTTACCAATCTGTTAATTTCAGAGCCAAGTAATGAACTCGAATGTACTTATTCTTTCACTTCGTATTCTGCTGCTGCCTTATCGTTGACTATATGCAGCAGTATACGGTTTCCACAGGTCAACGTATATTCTACTCCGCATACGATATCCTCCCGTATTTTTCGTGTCATATTTCCTCTTTCCGGAGCTTTTAACAAATTGCCGCCCAAATCCCAAAAACGTACATGAAGCCGGTATCGGCCTTGACAAATCAGCAGCTCCCTGTCTCTCATTCTTGTGACTGAAGCCCCCAGATAGGTTGCGAAACGGTACTCCCTGTTCTCTTTGAAGACAAACCCAACCGTTCCTGTAAAATTTATTCCCGCCAGTGGAATTGACGCCGCCGCAATCATGATCGATCCTCCCGGAAAGAAACTCTGTGTCCAGATATATTGATCAGGAAATGAAGTGCCACTATCTCCTTCCATATATCCTGTTCCATTTTGAAAAATTATTTCTTTATCATCCAGCGCCAGTGTGCCATTCACTGCATGCCTCATACTATAGACCGCATGCCTGCACTCCATTCCTGGAATGTATACAAATGGTCCCATAATATCATACTTCGGCTCTGTAAATTTCCCAAAATGCAGAGAACCTCTGACCCACACTTTTTTATCATCTGATGTATCTCCACCAATTTCATGGATGATTTTTCCTGCTTTTTGTTTTCTTCCTTCAAACCCCATACGGATTCCTTTTCGCGAAAACAGATTCCCCCCGATCTGTATGATTCCTCTTTTTCTGTTTATTCGCAAATCACAGACGGGGAACTCCCGGTACAGACTTTCGGTGGGAGTAATCACCTGAATAGAGCAGCAACGTTTCTCCGACGACAAATGCACAGCCGGAATTACAGCAACCGTACCGTTTTTTCCCTGACACCGGAAATACCATCCATAGAAATAATTACTCATACCGGATTCCATGACAATTCACATCCCATTTAGTTATCCGACTCCTGTCAACGCAAGCTATACATTCCTCACAAATAATTCTTTTGTATTCTTCTGCATCCGCCTGAATATCACTATCCAGGGCGGAACTTTTCTTTCTGTTCCATGTTTTACTCCAAATTGATTTCATTTCTGTCCTCCTGCGTTTTATATATAACATTTCCCATTGGATACAGATTATTCCAGAATAGCCTATTTTCGAATCCAGTTTTTCAAATAGATTATTTTTTATCTTTTGGAAAAAAGAGCAATTTCTAATATTATGAAATGACACAAAAAAGAATAAAAACCGAATTTAAGTACACTCTATTATGGTAAAAATAATTGATAAAGGAGGTCATCACAATGGCACAGTTGTCAGAAAAAGAACTGTCTGCTCTTAATGATCTGCTGGCAGACGAAGAATTATTAACCAAGAAATTTTCCATGCTGGCAAAACAGACAGATGATACGGAAATCAAACAGAAATTTGAGCAGATATCCCAGCAGCATCAGGGACATTTTAATTCGTTGTATGAATTTTTGAAATAGGAGGCACAACTATGCAGGAATTTACAGACAAAGAGATTCTGGCAGACGGTCTTTCAGCACAGAAATCTGCCACAGAAAAATTTAACACATTTGCCGGTGAATGTGTACACGACAGCCTGCGAGGCACAATGATGAATATTTTAGAACAGGAACACAGCATTTCCACAAATGTATTTAATATGATGCATCAGAGAGGGATGTACGAAACTCCTCCAGCTGAAGAGAAAAAAATCATGGAAGCAAAGCAGAAATTTTCTCAAAGTGTAAAATAAAAATGGGCTGGGATAGGCAAAGCACGATTTGGGATCGTTTGAGAAAGAATTTTAAATGTGCTATGAATATTGATACCCAAAGGAGCTCATATGCGGGCTCCTTATTTCCCTGTTTTGAATTTAGAGTCACTGCCCGTCACAGTGATTAACAATAATAAAGACAGAAAAAATCACCTCTTTTCCTGTATTCTCGTATATTGGAAAAGAGGTGATTTTTTGAAAACGAAATTTATTCTTTCTATTTGTTTTGGCGGACTGTGGCTTGTCGTTTCCTTATTTCTTGCAATTGGATGGGCACAGGAAATTTCCTGCGTTTTACCAGACCTCTATGTCTGGTGGGTGATTGTCGGCATCGCCCTGCTGCCGGGATATTTGATGAGCACCATGTTTTTTTCCAATCTGCTGAACTGGAAATTAAAAAAATATTCTGACACACAGGAAGATACAACTATTATCATGTGTGCGCACAACGAACAAGAAACTATTGTCCAATCGATTCAGTCGATTACAGCCCAACAGTATAAAGGACACATCCGTCTGCTTGTAGTGGATAATGCGTCAACGGACCACACCAAGCAGGAGATTTTAAAACTGCAGGAAACCACTTCGGAAAAATGTTCGGTAGAATACGTTTACTGCGGGAATCATATTGTATCTTTTAACGGTGCTTGTGTTGCGGGAAATCTGTTTGTTCACAATCCAAAGGTTTCTTTGGTTACTAAGATGCAAAACTATGATTATCTGCTCAGTATTGCCGCCATTAAGCGATTTCAGGGCAGCTATCAGTCTACATTGGTGGCGCAAGGTGCCTTCAGTGCTTATCAGACTGAGGCAGTTCGTACAATCGGCGGTTGGCAAGACGTATTAGGAGAAGACATTGTATTAACCTATCAGTTACTCCAACAGGGACTTTCATCTACCTATGAGCCCGGAGCTGCAGGTTATACAACCGTTCCGGAAACTTTGGACGGCTTATATAATCAATGGAAACTTATTTGGATTTATTGCAGGGATTATCCTTGCGTGTGTGGGTTTCATAATTGTATTGGTTATTATCGGTCTTTTGGCTGCAATTAATCACCGTGTTGATGGAAAGGCCATATCCTCTGCCATCACGACCTCACAGTCCTGAATAGCCAGAAAATACAGCAGGAAATCCATAAAACAGAAGATAAACGGAAAAAAGCCCTGCTTCGTGGAGCGTAATACAGCTTGAACGTTGAGTATGATCGAAATGTAAAGTAAGGGGAACATGATTCCCCTTAAGCTACATAGTCAATCAACAGTGCCTGATAATAACAGGAGGCCGGAGTTTCATGATTGATGGCGGAATGGCAACGTTCAAATTTGTAGGTATGTATATATCTGCCAATCGCTTTGTGTGCCTCACGGATATTGGCATACTGGGTCAGATATGCTTCCTAAAATTTATTCCAGATATTCTTTTAAGTCATTTTCAAAAACCAATTTTAAAGTATTATGCATCTCATTTTGAAAGATTCTTTCCTCAGAATACTGCAGATTATTCTCTTGATTCTTTTTGTAAATTTCTTGGAAATATCTTTTTCTGTCCATAATCAGTTTTTCATCTGGATAGAGACTCAAACGGGTATTTGTGAGGCCTCTTTGCATACAAAGATATACATCTTTATCAAGCTGTTCCATCAAATCAAACGCACAATCAAAAAATAATAACTTCGGATTGATTTGTTTC
>DXFK01000072.1 GCA_019114495.1 Candidatus Blautia stercoravium | reverse complement strand
GACCAAAGATATGAGATTGAAGCGTAGCTTTTGCAATCCCGAGAACCGGATAGGAAGTGAATTACTCCAAGTATCTGAAGTATCTCACAAAAGTTGAAGTTTGACTATCCGGTTGGTTATAAAGCGCTTACAAGCATTTTGCCTGCAACAATCAGGAAAAAGGCAGAACCATAGCAGATTCCGTGGTTTCCCAGAGGGCTTTAAGGGAAATTTATCTGAAAGGCTTTGAAATGGCAGTAAAAGAAGGTAAGGCTCGTTCTCTGATGACCTCCTACAATCCTTTAAACGGACATTGGACTGCTTCTAATTATGATTTGTGTACGACGGTTCTGCGAGGAGAATGGGGATATGAAGGCATTGTCATGACGGACTGGTGGGCAAAGATGAATGACCCTGTAGAAGGCGGAAAAGGGGATATGAAGAATACGGCGGCTATGGTGCGGGCGCAGAATGACCTGTACATGGTTGTAGGAAACGGCGGTTCCGAGGAAAATATCTATGAAGATAATACTCTGGAAGCTCTGGAAAGCGGAGATCTGACTGTAGGAGAACTGCAGAGATGCGCCATGAATATCTGCCGCTTTATTCTGGAAAGTCCGGTGGCAAAAAGACCTTTAAAGACACCGGAAGAACTGGAAAGGGAAGCCGGAAGTTTTGTTTTTGTGCCGGTGAAGCTGATTCCCGGAAAAGAGGAAACCATGCGGCTTTCCATAGAACACACAGGACGGTATAAATTTTTTGTGAAACTTCGTTCCGGACTTTCTCAGCAGGCCCAGTCTTCCTGTAATCTGCTGCTGAACGGAAAGCCTGTGGCTACTGTACAGACCAATGGAACCGGAAACGAGTGGAATCTGATAAAGCTGGAGAACATCTATCTGGAACCGGGAGACTATCAGGCAGCGCTGCAGGATGTGAAGGCGGGCATGGAGATAGCCTGGGTAGAAGTGTGCAGGTAGAAAAACAGGGAACTGTCCTTTGGGGCAGTTCCCCAAAAAGTCATTCCCTGTATTGACTGAAAATTCCTCTGATAGTTTCATAAAGAGGCTTCTTTATCTGGTCTAAAGGCACCGGCTGTTTATAGAGAATGGTATTGTAGCTGGCGCCGCTGACCAATTCTAATATCATATACATCATCAAATCCGGTGTGCGGTAGGTATGGGAAGCGTGGGACAGCATGGTTTCATAAATGGTGAAAATAGCGGGCGTATCTTTGCTTGGCGCAACACTTAAAAAATCTCTAAAAAATCCCCAGCTCAAATGTTTGGAAATCAGCAGAACCAGATTGTGGTTCTGGGCAAACTGGTCCAGAATGTTGTCAATGATAAATAACACCTGTTCTTCAAAATCTTCAATTTCCTTATGTTTTCTAAGTTCTGTATAGGCTGTCTGAAAAACCTGATTGGCCTTGTGACTGATTAAATGATTGCGGATATCGTACTTATCCTTAAAATACAGATAGAAAGTTCCCTTTGCGACTCCTGCTTTTTTAACAATATCTGCAATGGAGGTCTTGTTAAATCCATTGTCAATAAACAAAGTGAAAGCAGAATCCAGAAGGGAATTTCTTTTCTGCTCTTTATTATTTTCTATCTTACTCATTGGTATTGCCTCCTTCTTCACAATTATAGAGAGAAAAGAGGGAAAAAGTCAAACCTCAAATGTCTAAAAATAGGAATTCTGCATATTGCATAAAAACAAAAACTGACTTTTGGTCATAAGTCATATTGACTAAAAGTCAGTTTTGCGTTATAACAATTAATGACCAAAGGTCATAAAAATATAGAATATGAAGACGCTATGTCTGCATATGTTTAGGAAAAATGGGAAAGAGAGGAAAGAAAATGGTAAAGCTGGGAAGGAAAATTGTCAAATTCCGGGTTCCGATTTTTGTTCTGAGCCTGCTGCTGTTGATACCATCCGTGATAGGATATATAAACACCAGAGTGAATTATGATGTGCTGTACTATCTGCCGGATGATATTGAAACAATGAAGGGACAGAATATCCTGGTGGATGAATTCGGAACCGGTGCGTATTCCATGTTCGTATGTGAAGGCATGCCAAATAAAGATGTGGCGGCTCTGAAAGAAAAAATAGAGGAGGTAGAGCACGTTTCGCAGGTGGTGTGGTACGACAGTTTTGCAGATTTAAGCCTTCCGATAGAAATGCTGCCGGAGAAAATACGAAGTGTTTTGTTCTCAGAAGACTCCACCATGATGTTCATTATTTTTGATACTACTACATCGGCAGATGAAACCATGGACGTCATTGGAGATATCAGAAAGCTGGCGGGAAAACAGTGCTTTGTCAGTGGCATGTCGGCCATTGTAACAGATACCAAAAATCTGGCAGAGTCTGAGGTGGCCATTTATGTACTGATTGCTGTTGTACTGTCCTGTATCGTACTGGCACTGACCATGGAATCCTATCTGATTCCGTTTCTGTTTCTGGCCAGTATCGGTATTGCTATTGCTTATAATATGGGAACTAATATTTTCAAAGGAGAAATTTCTTATATTACTAAGGCTCTAAGTGCAGTTTTGCAGTTGGGTGTTACCATGGATTATTCAATTTTCCTGTGGCACAGCTATCAGGAGCAGAAGGAAATCTATGGAGAGAACCACAAAGAAGCCATGGCCCAGGCCATAGCTGCTACTATTAAATCCGTAGTGGGAAGCTCGGTTACCACCATTGCAGGCTTTGTGGCGCTTTGCTTTATGAGTTTTACTTTGGGTATGGATTTGGGAATTGTCATGGCAAAAGGTGTGGTGTTTGGCGTTGTCTGCTGTGTTACCGTGCTTCCGGCTATGATAATGATTTTTGACAAACCTCTGGAAAAGACAAAGCACAGACAGTTGATACCGGATTTTCCGAAAGTCTCTGAATTTCTGGTCAAGCATCATAAAACCTTTGCGTTTCTGTGCGTGGCTCTGTTTATACCATTTGCTTATTTTCAGGCAAATGCAAAAGTATATTATAACTTGGACGCCAGCCTTCCAAAGGATTTGGAATCCATTATGGCAAATGAAAAACTGCAGAAGGATTATGAGATGGGTGCGGCCCACATGATTCTCATGGATAAAAACATTTCCGGTAAGGAAAAACACAAAATGATAAAGGAAATGGAGCAGATAGACGGTGTTAAAGAAGTGCTGGGACTGGAGAGCATTATCGGACCGTCTCTGCCGGAAAGCATGATACCAAAGGAGATTAAGGACATTCTGGAAAGCGACAACTATGAACTAATGCTCGTTACCAATGAATATCAGACAGCTTCTGTAGAAGTCAATGCCCAGATCAACGAATTAAATCAGATTCTGAAATCTTATGATAAAAACGGCATGCTGGTAGGCGAGGCACCCTGTACCAAGGATTTGATTGAGATTACAGACCATGACTTTAAGGTGGTCAGCGCAGTTTCCATAGTGGCCGTCTTTCTGATTATCCTGTTTGTGTTCAAATCCATTACCCTTCCGGTGATTCTGGTACTGGTTATTGAGGGGGCAATTTTCATTAACATGGGAATTCCGTATCTCACCGGAACAGAACTGCCGTTCATTGCCTCTATTGTTATCGGAACCATTCAGCTTGGGGCAACGGTAGATTATGCTATTTTGATGACCAGCCGTTACGAGCAGGAAAGAGGCAGCGGCAAGAGCAAGAAGGAATCTATCAGCATTGCCCTGCAGAGCAGTATCCGTCCCGTTATGGTATCAGCATTCAGTTTCTTTGCGGCAACCTTTGGGGTTGGTGTATATTCTAAAATTGATATGATTAGTTCTCTTTGTCTTTTAATGGCAAGGGGCGCATTAATCAGTATGTGCGCAGTGCTGCTGTTTCTGCCTGCCATGTATTGGATATTTGACAAAGTTATCTGTGCAACAAGTAAAAATTTCAAGGTTAGGAAATAGGAGGTTTTGTTTATGAAGAGGAAAAATGTGCAGGCGCTTCTGGTGGGCATGTCTGTGATGATGTCGGTGATTCTGCCCGCGTCTCCCATACTGGCAGCTGAAAACACACAGACAGAGAAGGAGCAGACCGTTTATGTAAATGCAGATGAAAACGGAAATTCTGAAAAAGTGATTGTCAGCAACTGGCTGAAAAACAAGGGAAAAGAGAAAGCTCTGAAAGATAAAAGCAGCCTGACAGACATTGAGAATGTGAAAGGTGATGAAACTTTTAATCAGAACACAGACGGAACGCTTACCTGGAATACAGACGGCGGAGATATTTATTATCAGGGAACCACAGGCAAAAAGCTGCCGGTTTCCGTAAAGCTGACGTATTATCTGGACGGTAAGGAAATCCAGGCTTCTGATTTGGCAGGGAAAAGCGGTAAGGTAAAAATCAGAATAGACTATGAAAATACAGAAAAACAGACCGAAGAGGTCAATGGAAAAAAAGAAGAAATCTATACGCCGTTTATGATGATGACGGCCATGATTCTTCCGGCAGATACTTTTACCAATGTAGAAATCACAAATGGCAAGGTACTTTCCGATGGAACTAATGATATTGCAGTAGGGTATGGATTTCCGGGTCTGTCAGACAGCTTGAAGCTGTCAGATATAAAAGAACTGGACGATATGGAAATTCCGGACTATGTAGAACTGACGGCAGATGTGAAAGATTTTTCTCTGGGAATGACGGCCACCATAGCTACCACGGGGCTTTTGGAAGATTTGAATCTGGGAGAGGTTGCCAACACTGAAGATTTGAAGAAAAAACTGGATGTGCTCACCGATTCTTCCACGGCTTTAGTCAAGGGCAGCAAAGAGCTGCAGGAAGGTATTGCCGCACTGGACAGTTCGGCAGATACTTTTGTAAACGGCTTAAACAGTGCGGATGACGGCGCCGGAAAGCTGAAAAACGGCATTGATACTATGAATAACAGTAAAGGAGAACTTTTGGACGGTATTTCTCAGCTGACTGCAGGTATGAGTTCACTGGAAGACGGAGCCGGACAATTAAGGGAGGGCGTCAGCGCCTATACGGAGGGAACTTCTAAGCTTGGCAGTGGAATTACCCAGGTGGCAGACGGCGCGGCAGCGCTTAACAGCGGTATCGAAACCCTTGACGAGAAAAAGGGAACTCTGCTTGACGGTATCGGTCAGTTAAGCGCAGGAGGAACCCAGCTGGCTGCAGGAAGCGAAAGCCTTAAACAGGGGGTGCAGACCTACACGGAAGGAACGGCTCAGTTGGATGCAGGTCTTGGAAAGCTGCAGAGTGAACTCAGTGGTTCTATGGGGCAGGTATCCAAACTTCCGGAGGCCATCCAGAGCCTCACAGACGGAGCCGGACAACTGATAGAGGGAGCAGAAACTTTGAAAGAAGGCATGACACAGGCAGAAGGGGCAGCCGGAAAGCTGGGAGACAGTGTAACGGGATTGAAAACTGCGGCACAGACAGTAAGAGATTTAAGCGGTCAGGCAGCAGGTATGATTGAGAACTTTGTAAACAGCCAGACAACACTCCATGTAGATACCAATGCAGTAAACGAGCAGGCAAACGCCGCTATTGCCCAGGAAAATGCCCTTGTGAACGAGCAGGCCAATGCCCAGGCAAATGAACAGCAGTATAACAACGTGGCGGCAGCTTTGGACGCTGCAGGTGTATCTGAAGAAGAGAAACAGGCGGTACTGGCAAATCTGGGCGGTATCGGAGTTTCTGTGGGTGTGCAGACCTCCGCAAATGTGGATGTACCGGTGACATACAGCGACAACAGCGGTGCGGCAGATACTATCCAAGGGCTGCAGCAGATACAGGGAGCAATGACAGCAGTGAATGGACAGATTCCCGAGGCAGAAGCAGCGCTGTCAGAAGCGGAAGCGCAGCTTCATATCATGAAAGAAGGAGCGGCCAAGGCTGCAGCCGGAGCAGAAACTTTACAGAAAGGCACCCAGTCTTTTGCAGAAGCAGTAGGTTCTATGGGGGATTTGACTTCTCTTTCCGATAAACTGCAGAAGGCGGTGAGAGAATTGAAAAAGGGAAGTGAAGCACTGACAGCTAAGAATAAGGAGTTAAATGCAGGCGCCGTATCGGTAGCTTCCGGGGCTTCGTCCTTAAATGCAGGACTGCTGCAGATGTCAGAAGGTGCAGGTCAGTTAAGCGGCGGTATTGACCAGCTGGCCCAGGGCAGCATCGCCCTGCAGGCGGGAACTCAGCAGCTTCAGACAGGTGTAAATGCATTGACGGCAAATAATGATTCCTTAAACAGTGGGGCAGCTCGGTTGGCCCAGGGCAGTTCGGAACTCTTAAAGGGCGGCAGTGCACTGGCCGCAGGCGGCAATGTGTTAGGCGACGGCATTTCCCAACTGGCAGACGGAGCAGCGGTCTTAAAAGACGGAACTTCCCAGCTGGCAGCAGGGGGAAAAGAGTTAAAGAGCGGAACCGCAAAATTAAAAGACGGTTCCATGCAGTTAAAGGATGGCATGGAGAAATTTGATAAAGAAGGTGTGCAGAAGCTTGCAGATGTAGTAAATGGTGATGTGAAAACAGTTCTGGACAGACTGAAAGCAGTAGAAAATGCAGATAAGTCTTACAAAGCCTTTGACGGACAGTCTGATAATGTGGACGGAAAAGTGAAATTTGTTATTGAAACTGCCGGAATTGAAGCAGAATAAAGACATTTTGTCATTGTATCCTCTGGCAAAAAGAGCTATAATGTTCCTTACGCAGAAAAATGCAGAAGAGAACCCTATATCTATATAGAAGGAAGAGAGGATACGCAAATGAGTGTATATGCCATTTATTTCAGCCCCACCAGGGGAACAGAGAAAATCGTCAAGATACTGACAGAAACCTTTGGCGCATATAAGGAAATAGACTTGTGCAAGCCGAAAGCGGAAAAAAATATTGCTGCTTTTAAGGCGCAGGATATTTGTTTCTTTGGTGTGCCTTCCTACGGGGGCCGTGTACCGGAACTGGCTTTAAAGAGAATGAAGAACCTGCAGGGCAACGGGGCGAAGGCAGTGCTGGTGGCTTCCTATGGAAACCGGGCCTATGAAGACACGCTTCTGGAGCTGCAGGAAGAAGTGGCAAAACAGGGATTTGTGTGTGCTGCCGCTGTGGCAGCCATTGCAGAACATTCCATTATGCACCAGTTTGCCGCAAGAAGACCGGACCGGAAGGATAAGAGTGAACTGAAAGCCTTTGGAGAGAAAATCCAGCAGAAACTCAATACTGCAGAGACTTATGAAAAGCTGGCTCTGCCGGGCAGCAAGCCTTACAGAACGTATAAAGGCGTGCCGTTAAAGCCAAAAGCAGATAAACACTGTACCGCCTGCGGCCTGTGCGCCAGAGTCTGTCCAGCTGGTGCAATTTGCGGTGATAATCCAAAGAAGACGGATAAATCCAAGTGTATTTCCTGTATGCGCTGCGTCCAGGTCTGCCCTCAGAAAGCAAGAAACATTAGCAAATTAAAAGTGAAACTTGCTTCTGCGAAGATGAAAAAGACTTGTACAGAGCGCAAGGCAAATGAATTGTTTTTATAATGTGGAGAGGCTGCCGGGTGCAGCCTCTTTTTTCAGCATGAGCAGTGTCTATTTATGGCTTTTCAGATAACGTTTTTCCAAAAAAGAAATCATTCCATATAAAAGAATGGCAATGATACATAAAATCACAATGGACATAAGCATAGTGGTCAGCTGGAAGACCTGGCTGGAATAGATTATCAGGTAACCAAGTCCGCTTTTGCTTCCAATCATTTCTCCAATCACAATTCCAATCAAAGACAGTCCGATATTTACTTTCATAACGCTTAAAATCAGAGGTACAGACCCAGGAAGAATCACTTTCAAGAGCGCATCTTTTTTTGTGCCGCCCAGTGTTTTTATGAGTTTTAACTTATCCGGGTCTGTTTCGCAAAAGCCGGTATATAGATTCATGATGGCGCCGAAGACGGCGACGGAAATTCCAGCAAGAATGATGGTTTTCATATTGCTGCCCAGCCACACAATGAGAAGCGGGGCCAGAGCGGATTTTGGTAAGCTGTTTAAAACCACAAGATATGGTTCCAGTACGGCAGACAGTCTGGGAAAGGCCCACAAAAGAACCGCGCACACAATCCCCAGCAGTGTGACCAGAAGAAAACTGATGAGCGTTTCTGTGAGCGTGACAGAAATATGCCGAAGGAGCGTGCCATTGTGAAAAAGTTCTGCCATTTTCTCCACTATCTGGGAAGGGCTGGAGAAAATAAAAGAGTCTATCGTGCCTGTTCGGGCACAGATTTCCCATAAAAAGAGAAAAGCAAAGAAAAGAAAAAATCGGAAAAACTGTATGAGTATGGCATTTTGTTTCAGCTTTTTCAGATATTTTTTCTGCTCCTCAGAGGGATTGAGAGGATACATCATGATGATTCAGCTCCTTCCATATTTCATTAAAATAAGTTTTAAATTCAGGGGAATTACGGGAAGCCATAGGGGTACGCACAGGCATGGAAAAAGTAATGGGAATGATTTTTTGTATGTGCGCAGGTCTTTGGCTGAACACAATCACCCGGTCTGCCATACTGACGGCTTCAGAAATATCATGTGTGACTAAAATAGCGGTTTTTCCTTCCCGGCGGATAATGGTTCCGATGTCATCACTTACGGATAACCGGGTCTGATAATCCAGAGCAGAAAAGGGTTCGTCCAGAAGCAGCAGTTCCGGTTCTAAAGCCAGAGTGCGGATGAGTGCTGCCCTTTGCCGCATGCCCCCGGAAAGCTGGGACGGCCTTGCGGTTTTAAATTTGTCCAGTCCATAGTCTGTCAGAAGCTGATCGGCCCGTGCTTTGGTATCCGGGGAGAGTCTTTTCTGAATTTCCAGACCAAGCAGGACGTTGCTGTAAATGGTTCGCCATTCAAAAAGATGGTCTTTTTGCAGCATGTAGCCAATGCTGGCAGTTTTTTCCTGTAAAGGTTTTCCGGCTAAAAGAATTTCTCCTTTTTCCGGATGTAAGAGGCCGCAAAGCATATCCAGAAACGTAGATTTGCCGCACCCGGATGGACCTACGATGGCAGTAAATTCTCCTCTGGATACGGAAAAAGATATATGAGAAAGGGCAGGCGTTTCCCCTGATTTTGTGTGGTAGGCATAACTGATGTCATTTACTTTTAAAAGAGTTTCGCCCATAAAATCAATCCTCCTGGTGGTATATATCATTATGATATGAAGAAAAACAGGTACTTGACAAATATAGTAGATATTATTACTATGATAAAGAAGCATATTGATTAAAATCCTGAGAAATACAGAACAGGAGGAATGCAGAATGAGGATTTTATTTTTTGACACAAAAACTTATGATAAAGAATCTTTTGAAAAACAGGCAGGAAATTATCCTGGCATAGAAATTGATTATTTAAAAACAGATTTGGCACCTAAGACAGCGCCGTTGGCAAAAGGATATGACGCAGTTTGCGCTTTTGTAAACTCCGATGTGGGAGGCGCAACTATGGATGCGCTTCATGAAGCGGGAGTTCGTCTGGTTTTAATGCGCTGCGCAGGATTTAACAATGTGGATTTAGAAAAAGCAGCAGAATACGGTATTCGGGTCATGCGTGTGCCGGGATATTCTCCCGAAGCCGTGGCAGAGCATGCAATGGCTCTGGCTCTTGCAGCAAACCGCCGCATTCACAAAGCGTATGTAAAAGTGAGGGAAAATGATTTCAGCCTTGGCGGACTGATGGGGATGAATTTTTACCAGAAGACGGCCGGAATCGTGGGTACCGGAAAAATCGGTGCAGCTATGGCAAAAATCTGCCATGGATTTGGCATGAAGGTCATCGCCTATGATGTATACCAGAACCCGGAACTGGCTGATATTGTAACCTATGTAACTTTAGATGAATTGCTGGCTTCAAGTGATTTGATTTCCCTGCACTGCCCGCTGATGGATAATACCTACCATCTGATTAATAAAGACACCATTGCGAAGATGAAGGATGGGGTAATTCTGGTAAATACCTCCAGAGGCGGTCTGGTAAAAACCAATGACCTGATTGAGGGTATCCGGGCCAGAAAATTCTTCGGCGTAGGTCTGGATGTTTATGAGGAAGAGACAAAGAACGTATTTGAAGACCGTTCAGACGAAATTCTGGAACACTCCACAACAGCCAGACTTTTGTCTTTCCCCAATGTTATGATTACGTCTCACCAGGGATTTTTTACAGAGGAAGCCCTGGCGGCTATTTCTCAAACCACGTTGGACAATGCAATGGCTTTTGAAAAAGGAGAAACCACGGGAAATGAGGTCATAGAAAGACAGTAAACCTGAAAATGGAAAAGACTGCAGAGAAAAAATACAGTCCCTGTTCAGAGAGCATGCTCCTGACAGGGTCTGTATTTTTATGATTTCGTGGTTGACAAAATTCTGGAAAAGTGTTACTTTTAAATAAAGTTAGAAATAACTAACTTAAAGAAGCATGCTTTCCCCAGGGAATGCATTTCTTTAAAAACAAAGGTTAGCAAAAACTAATCCAAATTGTCGTAAGTAAAATATTCTAAAGGAAAGAAAGGTGTAAAAGCAATGAGTAAAATCGCAGTTGTATATTGGAGTGGTACCGGAAATACAGAAGAGATGGCCAACGCCGTTGCAGATGGGGCAAAGGCGGCAGGGGGAGAGGCCATTTTGCTGACCAGTGGAGAGTTTGAGGCTTCTATGACAGAGAACTATGATGCCATAGCCTTTGGCTGCCCATCTATGGGGGCCGAAGAGTTGGAAGAAGAGGAATTTGCGCCTATGTTTGAGGCGTGTGAGAGCAGACTGGAAGGAAAGAAAATTGCTCTGTTTGGCTCTTATGGCTGGGGAGACGGCGAATGGATGAGAAACTGGGAGGACACCTGCCGCTCGGATGGAGCCGTGCTTGTCTGCGACAGCGTAATCTGCAACGACGCACCGGATGAAGAGGCAGTGGCTGCCTGCAAAGCACTTGGAGCAGCACTTGCAGCAGCTTAAAAGAGCAAATCCTATGGAAATAAAATAAGCCGTCTCAGAAAAAAAAGCAGGAAAATACAGAAATTTTCCATAGGCTTTCTCTGAGATGGCTTTTTGTTGTTAGAAGTTTAATAATTCCGGTTCTGCAATACGGATATGGTTTTCCAGAGACATTTTGTCTACAAGGGCAGGAACAACCCCGGTTCTGGAAACGCAGAATCCAGCGGCATAGGTGGCAATGGGAATTGCTTTTTCCAGAGGACAGCCTTCTGTCAGATAAGAAGCCAGGGCTGCGATGAAGGCGTCGGCACCGCCGGTAGAATCCACAGAGGGAAAAGCGGCGGCCGGAAAGGCGCACGCCATATCTTTTGTTTTTAAATAAGAACCCCGATGGCCAAGGGTAATAATGACTACCGGACAGCCCAGGGAAAAGAAAAACTCAGCCTGCTTTTCCACTTCCGTTTCTTGAGGGCACAAAAGAGCGGCTTCCTTCCGGTTTGGAACAAAGATGTCTGTGTTTTTCAAAAGTTTATCCGGAAGTGTCTTTAATGCTGCAGGCTTTACAATGGTCTGCGCCTGATATTTCCGGGCGGTTTCGGCAGCGCAGATACAGGTTTCCACAGGAATTTCCGTAGAAATCAGACAGTAACCGCAGCCCTCAAACAAATGCTCTCGGGAGGAAATATCTTTGGGATAAAGGTTTTGATTGGCTCCCGGAAGAATGGTAATGCTGCTTTCCGCATCTTTCTGCACATGGATATAAGCCTTTCCGGTAATGGAAGCGAAATCTCTCCGAAGTCCCAGGGTCAGAACCTGCTCTTTCTTTAAAGAGTCGTAAATCATGGTGGAATCATAGTCATTTCCAATCTTTCCTATAATGGTCACTTCTCTTCCCAGGCGGGCGCTTGCGATGGCCTGGTTGGCTCCTTTGCCGCCCAGCGTCATACAGGAAGATGTGGTGATAATCGTACTGCCGGAACTGGGAGGCTCTTCTACATTTAAGGTAATATCCATATTAATGCTGCCCACAGATACCAGTTTTTTGTAGCGGCAGGAAGGCGGTTCACTGATACTTTCTTCATGGTCAAAGAGTAAATCTCCGGATTCAAAAAGGGTTAACTCCGGTTTGGACTGTTCTTCACAGAGGGCAATCAAGGACTCACATGCCTTTTCTCCGAAACGCTCATAAGGAATACGGATGGAGGAAATTCTGGGAAAACAAATGGCTTCCCTGCCGTCTTCCCGCAGGCTGACCAAAGATAAGTCCGAAGGAATGTGATAGTGAAAGCTGTCCACTTTTTCATAAAGAGAAAGGGCTGACTCGAAATGTGTGCTGACCACCCCTGTAAAGCCCTGCCGGGATATTTGGGTATAGAAATCGGGGTCAAAAACAGAAATTTTTCTGTCTTCGGTATAGGGGATTTCATGGTCAAACAGACATTTCTTAAAACCTTCAAACACCATATCTGAGCGCAAACTTCCGGGCTTTGTAAGACAGCAGATATGGGTATGACGGTAATCCAAAAGCTTTTTGGCAGCGGCATATCCCATTTGGGAGAAATCAAGGCAGCAGGATTCCTGGGGAAAAGAGCTGTTGATGTAGAAAATGGGAATATTCTGCTCTTTAAAATGCCGTGCCTGGGAAAGGCTTTCTTCACAGACGGGTTCCCAGAGAACTCCGTCAATGTTGTGTCTGCACAGTGCTGTGATGTGTTTTAATTCCTGCTCAGGATTGTCTGCGCTGTCGCAGATTAAAACGTTATAGCCGTGCTTCTGGGCTGTCTGCATGATACCGTTTAGCATAAGGTTCAGCTGGGAAGTCCGTTTTAAAAGAACACCGATGAGGAAGGTTCTGGCGGAAGAAATGCTCTTGGCCGCCCCGTAAGGGGTATAGTTGTATTCCTTTACGATTTTCAGAACCCGGTTTTTGGTTTCAATATTTATATTTTCGGCTTTGTTATTCACAATTTTGGAAACTGTGGATATGGAAACACCGGCCAAATTTGCAATATCTTTTATGGTCATAAAGAAAATACCTCACTTTTCGTTGATAGATTTATTATTGACTATCTGAAAAAGTTTGTCAATAATAAGGATTTTCCTAAGTGAAGTAT
>DXFK01000071.1 GCA_019114495.1 Candidatus Blautia stercoravium | reverse complement strand
TGATATCCAGGTGCTGTCTGTAGCCATTGTACAGCTTCCGCTGAGGGATAACATGTATGGAGTGCCATGGGACTTGGTCAGTGCTATGGGGTGGATTATATTGCTTCCAATTATTATTTTTGTGGCAATTTTTGAGAAACAGATTATGGATGGAATTATGGCAGGTGGTGTAAAGGCTTAGCGCAGGAAAAGCAGACAGGAGGAAAATAAGATGAACTATGATTTAGGAGGAAGTCTGGGAACTCTGGTATTGGCGAAACACAGAAAAAGCCGTGCCATTAATGCAGAGAATCCTACAGGCGAAAAGGGTAAAGGGGGAATGGCGGCGAGCCCCCTGGGACCGTCAAGGAAAGGCAGTCCATGTTTGCGGGATATACCAAGCGGTGAGACTGTGACATTGGCAGAAATTGAAGGACCCGGAACAATCAATCATATATGGATTACTGTGACCAATAAAACGACAGAAGCGGATTGTTTTGTCTTAAGGGATTTAGTACTGCGTATGTATTGGGATGAAGAAGAAGAGCCTTCTGTGGAAAGTCCTCTGGGAGATTTTTTTTGCTGTGGATTTGGCAGGGAGTGTATTGTAAATTCACTTCCTATTGCGGCAGTCCCAAGCAGAGGACTAAATAGTTATTTTCAAATGCCGTTTAAAAAGAAAGCAAGAATCACATTGGAAAATCAGCATGTAAATCCTATACCGGCATTTTTCTACCAGATAGATTACTGCCTTTGGGATGACCCTTTACCAGAAGATATTTCTTATTTCCATGCACAGTGGAGAAGACAAAAAATTACGGAGCTTCAAAATGATTATGTGATTTTGGATAATGTGAAAGGAAAAGGCCATTATGTGGGAACTTATATGGCCTTGACAACATTAGAGCGCTACTGGTGGGGTGAAGGAGAAATTAAGTTTTATATTGATGGGGATGAGGAATATCCGACTATATGCGGCACAGGAACAGAGGATTACTTTGGCGGTTCCTGGAGCTTTGCAAAACAGGTGGACGGCAGAACAGTGGAGCAGAATTATTGTACGCCTTATATGGGATATCCCTATTATTCTTCTCATGATGAGGTGATCCACAACGATTATCACAATGATGATTGTATGCCTATGCGGGGATTTTACCGTTGGCATATTCAGGATCCTATTTGTTTTGAAGAAAATTTGAAGGTGACCATTCAGCAGATCGGTGTGGGGTACAGAGGACTTTTTGAGCGTCAGGATGATGTGGCAAGTGTGGCATACTGGTATCAGGCGGAACCTCATGAAGGTTTTGCTCCCTTGATGAAAAAAGAGGATCGGTGGCCAAGATAAGGAGAGAGATTCTTGAAAAGATGGGTGTTGGGTTTTGTAATTGGGTTTTGCATTTTAGGCATTACGGGATGCATGACAGAGAAACAGGAAAAAGGGAAAACTTTGAAAGAATCCAAGCAGGCTGATTTAACTATCATGCACATTGATGCAGAAAATCCAGAATTTGAGAAGTTTATTCGGCAGGCAGAAAAAGAACTGCAGATGGAAATAGAGATACTTTCCTGCCCTGAAAATGCAGATAACCGCCATGCAAAAATTTCTACTATTTTGGCAGCAGGGGAGGATTCTGTGGATGTTTTTACAGTCAATGATGAAATGGTAAGTGAATTCAAACATAAGCAGTATTTGGAACCTTTGAATGAAACGGTTATGTCCGAAGAGGTATTTACTGCATATCCTCTAAGCTATATGGAGCATATTGCCATGCAGGATGGAAAGATTTATTCCGTTCCTTATTTTATGGATATTATGGTACTTTGGGTAAATCGAAGTGTTATAGGGACGGGAGAAATTCGTACGGAAGAAGATTTCCGGCAGCTTTTAAAAAAAGATTTCGGGGAAGGGCGTTGGGGTTATGGAAGTGCCTGGGACAGCGCGTATGTGTATAATGAATTATCGGAAATGATTCAGCTTTTTGGCGGCAGTTATTATGACTGGGATGACCCTCAGACAAAAGGTGCTCTGACGTTTCTTCACGATATAGCGGAAAACAGTCAGCGTTCTCTTGCCTGGACGGCAGATC
This sequence comes from Candidatus Blautia stercoravium, assembly GCA_019114495.1. Lineage (GTDB taxonomy): Bacteria > Bacillota > Clostridia > Lachnospirales > Lachnospiraceae > Blautia > Blautia stercoravium. The sequence goes on along the minus strand of DXFK01000071.1, from coordinate 1,679 downwards.
AGTATGAGCAGATGGAACAGAAATTTTTGGAAGGAAAATATGGCAGTATCTTTATGTACAGCGGCGCCATGGACACCTTTCAGAGAGCAGGAGCATATGGAGAAGGGCAGATTCAGGTCGTGCCGCTGCCTAAGTTTACAAGACAAGCCACGAATATTGCTACGTGGCAGTATGTGCTGAATCGTTCTTCAAAAAGAAAGGAGAATGCAGTGAAATTTTTGCAGTATGCAGCCAGTCGTGAGGGCAGCATTGCATATTCAGAATGTATGAGCAGACTGCCTGCCAGAGTAGACATTATTCGTGAAGAAGAGTTGGATATTCCTGGATTTGAGGTGCTGAGAGACTATGTGGAAAACGTAGAATTAAAGGAAAGACCTTTATCAGCTAATACGATGGAGGATATTATAGCTATGGGAAATCTTTTCCAAAAGTATATCATGGATGAAATATCTCAGGAAGATTTCTGCAGAAATGCCCAGCAAATTACCGATGGTTTTTTCTAAAGCCGCCCGCCTTTTACTCGACACGCCCGTTTTTTACAAGGGCAATTGTGTTGACATCTCCTTTGAGGTTCGTTACACTTGTAAGTATAATGAACAAAGGAGGTCTTGTATGTCAAAATACGCAGGAACAAAAACAGAAAAGAACCTTATGGAAGCTTTTGCAGGTGAATCACAGGCACGTAATAAATATACATATTATGCCTCAGCTGCCAGAAAAGCAGGATTTGTGCAGATGGCAAATCTCTTTGAAGAGACTGCAAATCAGGAAAAAGAACATGCAAAAATGTGGTTTAAAGAATTTCACGGAATTCATACTCCGGAAGAGAATCTGAAAGATGCTGCCGAAGGTGAACATGAAGAATGGACAAGCATGTACAAACGTATGGCAGAAGAAGCCAGAGAAGAAGGGTTTGCCCAGCTTGCGGAAAAGTTTGAGTTAGTTGCTGAAATCGAAGCTGCCCACGAGAAACGGTATCTGAAGCTGTTGGATTCTCTGAAAAAAGGAGAAACATTTAAGGGAGAAGCGCCGTTGGGATGGAAATGCAACAACTGCGGATATATTCACATGGGGGATGAAGCTCCTGAAGTATGTCCCGCATGTGCACACCCAAAGGCATACTTTGAGAGAAAGACAGAAAATTATTAAAAATCAAATATATTCATGTAAAGAGAAAGGAGAAATACAGTATGAAGGACAAAGGAACTGTAGAACAGGTAAAAGGAAAAGCAAAAAAGGTGGCCGGAGACATTGTTAATGATAATAAATTCAAAGCTGAAGGTGTTGCTGAACAAGTTCTGGGAAAAGTAAAAGAAGTTGCCACCGATATCAAAGATACCGTAGAAGACGTTGCAGAAAAGGTTAAAGATGTTGTAGAAGACAGTAAAAAATGAAAGTAGATGAGAAAACAGACATATCTTTAGCACTATAAAACAAGGATAAAATGGGGAGAGATGTTCTTATGAGCTCTCTCCTAATATATTTAATGAGGACTATCTGTGGGACAATTTTTGTTAATCTTATAGATGTTACTCTTGAAGGTGCGATTGATATTGGTATGCCGGACTTCTGGGTTTTGTTTTGATTTTGGGTGAAATTGTATCTGCAAAAGCAAAGAAAAGAAAGAATAAAACAGACAGGTAAGAAAAAAACTGCCGCCTGAAGCGGAATGACGGAAC
>DXFK01000070.1 GCA_019114495.1 Candidatus Blautia stercoravium | reverse complement strand
TGCATCTGGAAAAATATGCAGAATTGATAGAAAACCTGGACAAAGACATGCCGGTTATTATCGAACATTTAAACAGTGAGGAAGAATATCTTACCAGCCTGGCCTATGTAAAAAAACTTTTTAAAAAGTGGATATAATTTTATAAAAGGAACCGTTGTGAAATCATAACAAGAATCCATGGCGGTTCCGTAAACATAATTTTTCTTTTCATATCTAAGGCAGTTCGCCGCTATTTCAAGAAATGATAAAACAAAAATCAGAATTCAGCCGAAGTGTGTCAGGGGAGATTTTATTTTCTGCACTCTTTTAACAGCGGCTGAACTATGGTACAATAAAGGAGAAAAACATATGGCTGAAAAAAGGCCGTAGGATGGGACTATACGGATTTTTCTGAACATAAAGGGAAAGAATGACAGTGAGGCGTCAAAGGAACTGACAGCAGAGATGCAAAATAAAGAGAATGAGACAGAATAGGAATATCATTTACGAAAAGGAGAACAGGGGATATGAATTTTGTTGTAAAAGAAAATATAATTTATTATGTAGATGAAAATGGAGAAAAGGCTGCGGAAGTGACGTTTCCCAGTCTGGACGAGCACACAGTAGAGATTAATCATACTTTTGTTGCGCCTTCCCTTCGGGGCACAGGTATGGCGGGAAAGCTGATGCAGGCTGCAGCAGAAGAAATTTCCAGGCAGGGAAAGAGAGCAGTGCTTACCTGCTCTTATGCAAAAGGCTGGTTTGAGCATCATAAGGAATTTCAGCACATGATACAAGAGTAAGAAAAGACTTCTCGAAAAGGAAGATAGAAACATATGAAACATGCAGCATTTTTGAAGCAGATTACAGAATTTATTTTCGTGGAGAATGAACCGGAAAAATCGGATATTATTTTTATACCAGGCAGTGGATTTCCGCAGCTTGCAGAAGAGGCCTCACGGCTTTATCATAAAGGTTTGGCGACTTATATAGTTCCCTCTGGGCGTTACAGCGTTACACAGGGCCACTTTGGCGGTGTGCAGGAAAAGAAAGAACTTTATCCGGGAAACTACCGTACAGAATGGGAATTTCTCAGCCATGTATTAACAAAGAATGGAGTGCCTGAAGCCGCTGTTTTAAAAGAAGAGAAGGCAATGTATACTTATGAAAATGCGATTTACTCCCGAGAGGTAACAGACAAGGCTCACCTGGATATCAGACAGGCGATTTTATGCTGCAAGCCTTATCATGCCAGAAGAAGTCTTTTATATTATCAGTTTTTGTATCCGGACACCCGTTTCCTTGTCTGTCCTGTAAAAGAAAGTACTATCCGGAAGGATAATTGGTATCTGACTGAGCAGGGGACAAAAGTGGTTCTGGGGGAAATAGAACGGATTGGTGTACAGTTCCATGAAATTATAGGAGAAATCCGGAAGGAATATGAGAAAAACGGAAGATAAGAGGAAATCCCTCTGTCTTCCGTTAAAAATTATGAAAGATTCTAGTTGCGGTATTTTCGGATACTTTGCAAAATGGTCTGCCGGGCTTTCTGTGCCAGTTCTTTTGAAAGATTTTCCATTCCCTGAAGAGGATAGGAAAGTCCCAGTTCTTTATACTTGACCTCTCCCATATTGTGATAAGGAAGCACTTCCAGACCTTTGACATTTTTATGCTTTGCAATGATTTTTCCGATGCCGTCCCATTCCTTTGGGGTATCGGTGTAGCCTTTGACCACTACATGACGGATAATTGCAGAAACCCCATACCTGTCAGCAGCGTCCAGAAAATCAAGAACAGACTGCTGTGCTTGTCCGGTAAGGGTTTTATGGGCATCTGCCTGACTGTGCTTTAAATCCAGGAGTAGAAGGTCTGTAGAGGCAAAAAGCCGTCTGTACGCTTCTTCTTTTTCTTTCCGATAGAGAATACCCGATGTGTCCAGACAGGTATGGATATTCCGTTTTTTTGCACCTTCAAAGAGGGCTGTCAGAAAATCCAGCTGCATAAGAGGTTCCCCTCCTGTAGCTGTGATACCACCTTTGGAATAGAATCCTTTATTTTTTTCATAGATGTCCAGAATCTCATCTACGGTCATTGTCTGGCCCTTTTTCGGTGCCCAGGTATCCGGATTGTGGCAGTACAGGCACCGCATAGGGCAGCCCTGGAAAAACACCACAAGGCGTATTCCAGGACCGTCTACAGTGCCAAAGGTTTCCAGAGAATGGATATAACCTGTTTCTTTACATTCCATCATGGAAAGTTCTGGAAATAACCTCGTCTTGCTGTTCTTTTGTCAGCTTATTGAAGTTTACCGCATATCCGGATACACGAACAGTCAGCTGAGGATATTTTTCCGGGTGTTTCTGTGCATCTAAAAGAGTTTCTTTTGTAAATACATTTACATTTAAGTGATGGCCGCCTTTTTCGGCATAACCGTCTAATAAACCTACAAGGTTGTCAATCTGAGCGTCACTGATATTCATAATTTCTACCTCCGTTAAAATTTTTATAAAAAGTTTTCGGTTTTCAAAGATTAGTCAAGCTGTGCATTAGGTTCGCAGCAGGCGCAATCCGGTTCCAGCTCGAAAGTAATGTCATCAAACAGGATAGCGTCATCTTTTCCCAGAGCACCAGGGATAATGGAGAAGGTATTGGAAATACCGTCCTGTGCGTCTTTAAAAGAAAGCTTGGAAACAGAATTTAAAGAAGCTACAGCGCCTTGATTGTCTCTGTGGTGCATAGGGTTTGCGCCCGGAGCAAAGGCCTGTCCCGCTTTTCTTCCATCCGGAGTAGAACCGGTTGCCTTTCCATATACCACATTGGAGGTAATGGTCAGGATTGAAGTTGTTGGAATTCCGTTTCTGTAAGTGTGATTCCCTTTGATATACTGCATAAACTGGTGCACAATATCGTAGGCAATATTGTCTACGCGGTCATCGTCGTTTCCGTATTTGGGGAAATCTCCCTCAATTTCGTAATCAATGGCAATGCCGTTTTCGTCACGAATTGGTTTTACTTTGGCATATTTGATTGCGGAAAGGGAATCGGCAACGACGGAAAGTCCGGCAATTCCTGTGGCAAACCAGCGGGTTACTTTTTTGTCGTGGAGAGCCATCTGCAGTCTTTCATAGCTGTATTTATCATGCATATAGTGAATGATATTTAAAGTATTCACATATACGCAGGCCAGCCATTTCATCATATCCTGGAAACGTTCCATCACTTCATCGTAGTCCAGATATTCTGAAGTGATGGGGCGGTATTTCGGTCCTACCTGCTTCTTGGAAATTTCGTCTACACCGCCGTTGATTGCATAGAGCAGGCACTTAGCCAGGTTTGCTCTTGCACCGAAGAACTGCATTTCTTTTCCCACTTTCATGGAAGACACGCAGCAGGCAATGGCATAGTCATCCCCGTGTGTAACGCGCATCAAGTCATCGTTTTCGTACTGAATGGAAGAAGATGCAATGGAAGTCTTTGCACAGAAACGTTTGAAGTTCTGCGGCAGTCTGGTGGACCAGAGTACGGTCAGGTTTGGCTCCGGCGCTGTGCCCAGATTTTCCAGTGTATGGAGATAACGGTAGGACATCTTGGTTACCATGTGGCGTCCGTCAATTCCCATACCGGCAATGGACTCTGTAACCCAGGTGGGATCACCTGAGAAAAGGGCATTGTATTCCGGAGTTCTGGCAAATTTTACAAGGCGCAGCTTCATAATAAAGTGGTCAATAAACTCCTGAATCTGTTCTTCTGTGAAAGTGCCGTTTTTCAAGTCTCTTTCTGCATAAATATCCAGGAAAGTAGAAGTACGTCCAAGGGACATGGCAGCGCCGTTCTGTTCTTTGATGGCAGCCAGATAGCCGAAATACAGCCACTGGATAGCTTCCTGGACATTCTGTGCCGGACGGGAAATATCGTAGCCGTAAATATTGCCAAGCTCTTTTAATTCCTTTAAAGCCTTAATCTGCTCGGAAAGTTCTTCTCTTTCTCTGGTTACATCAGAGTACATAATAGTTCTGGTGCTGTCCTTCTGATTCTGTTTGTCTTCAATCAGACGGTCTACGCCGTAAAGGGCTACACGTCTGTAATCACCAATGATGCGGCCTCTTCCGTATGCATCGGGAAGACCTGTGATAATGTGGCTGGAACGGCAGGCACGCATTTCCGGTGTGTAGGCATCAAAAACACCATCGTTGTGTGTTTTGCGGTGCTTTGTGAAAAATTCTACTACTTCCGGGTCTACTTTATATCCATTGTCCTCGCAGGCTTTCATAGCCATGCGGATACCGCCGTATGGCTGCAGAGAACGTTTAAAAGGTTTGTCGGTCTGGAATCCTACGATGGTTTCTTTTGCTTTGTCAAGATAACCGGGACCATGAGAAGTAATAGTGGAGATTACTTTGGTATCCATGTCCAGGACACCGCCTTTTTCCCGCTCCTGCTTTGTTAAGTCCATAACCTGCTGCCATAAATCCTGTGTTGCCTGTGTCGGTCCCTGCAGGAAAGTATCATCTCCGTCATAAGGCATATAGTTCTTTTGAATAAAATCTCGAACATTGATTTCCTTTTCCCAGATGCCCCCCTGAAAAGACTCCCATTCTTTGAGCATAGTATAACCTCCTATATCTTGTAGTTAGCTGTAAATAACTTTTCTGCTATATGTGGATTCTATAATATTGGACTTAAAAAGTCAAGGTAATACCATGTTTATTATTCCATACAATCGGAAAAATATGAGCAAAAAAGAATGCTGCATTTTGTGCATACCGGGAATATCTGTATATTCCGGACTGCTTTTCATGCGGCATTCTCGTTGTCTTTCCAGTATCAAAACCATTTAATTTTTCTCATAATCTGCTAATCTGCATGTTCTTCAGGCAGATTGAAAGCATCGGGATTAGATGGCTCTTCTTCCTGTGGTTCATATTTTGCAAATACTTTGCGAAAAATAATGGAAGAAACATAAGCAACTGCAGCAAATCCCAGAAGAATCCACAGCATACTGCCGTACACCAGAGTGGAAGGTGTAAGGAAGGTTACGAATACAAGGGCTGCCGGACAGATAACCAGAACCAGTGTCCAGGGCAGATTTAAAATAGAAATCAGCAGAGAGTTTTTGAAAATATTTTTTAGGGTGTTTTCAAATCTTGCTGTGTAGGGGAAAACATAAGTCAGCACCATAACATATAAAACCAGAAGGGCACCAATGAGAACGCGGAAAATAGTGCTCATGTTTTCAGGCAGAAAAGAAGCTGCGCGGTAATCTACAAAAATAAACAGTCCCAAAACAGCCATAATCAGCCAGAGAATGGTAGACTGCTTAAAGTTTTCCTTAAAAGCTTTGAAAAATCCTTTAAAGATATAGGATTCCTCCCCGCGAACCATTTTCAGCGTAATGGTGTAAAGAGCGGTTACAGAAGCGCCTGCTGTCACCACAGGGAGACAACAGATCATGCATAAAATATTTAAAATCATCAAGTCACATACACGGGACAAAAACCGCATAATCGGGCTGTCCATATTAAAAAAACTGCTCATAATGTCAATCCTTTCCTAAGTTGTTGTCAGGTTCAGAGGCCTGCGCTTCCTTTTGCAGAAGATAAATGTGAACCGATTCGATTCGGTTTCGTTCTGCTTTGTCCACTACCAGCCGTATACCGGATTTGGTCGTAAGAGATTCCCCCTGTTTGGGAAACCGATCCAGCTGTTCAATCATGTAGCCGCCGATAGAATCATAATCCTCGGATTCAATATCCAGATGCAGAGTTTCATTCAAATCATCCAGTCTTGCAGAGCCAAGAGCCACATATTCCTGTCCGGGAATGATTTCTGTTAAATCTTCTTCCTCTTCGGTATCGTATTCATCGTGAATATCCCCCACAATTTCTTCAATTAAATCTTCCAGTGTAATGATACCGGAGGTTGCACCGTATTCGTCCAGAACCACGGCAAAGGATACGGAATTCGCTTTCATCTCCATCAGAAGTTCGGAAGTTTTCTTATACTCATAAGTAAAGTAAGCCTCTCTTAAGAGTTTCCGTACAGAAAAATCCTCTTTCTTAGTAAGGAGAAGATCCTTCATATTAACAATACCGATAATATTGTCGGTAGTATCCTCAAACACTGGAAAACGGGTATGTTTTTCTTCGCGGAACAGCTGAATTAAATCCTCGTAGCTGCTGTTTACATCAGCAAATGTTACATCTATGCGGGGAATCATAATGTCCTGAGCCTGGGAATCACCAAAATCAAATACATTGTAAATCATACGTCGTTCTTCGCTTTCAATGACGCCCTCCTCATGTCCCACATTTACCAGTGTACGGAGCTCGTGTTCTGTAATGGTTTTTCCTTTCGCACTGTCATCTACCCGCATTAGTGCCAATACAACGTGGGCCAGGCTGTTGACTATGAAAATGACAGGTGTGAGAATAATCATAAG
>DXFK01000069.1 GCA_019114495.1 Candidatus Blautia stercoravium | reverse complement strand
TTACTGTAAAGCTGAAAAAGGGCTGGAACAGACTTCTGATTCTGACAACAAAAGCTTCTGGTTTCTCGTGTGTTCTGGAAAATCTTATGCCTCAGTGGGAACCGTATTTTTATAAAATTCCCTTTGGACCGGGAAAAGGAGAAGCAGGCTTTTCTTACGGACTTCTGGAAAAAGAGCTGGAAATCAAAAAAGTACCCGACGATATGCAGTGGTACCCCTTGGAACAGTCTCCAAAATTTCCAGGAAGAGATGGAGAAGACTGGTACTTTTGGTCCAGTCATAAGATAGACAGGAAAGAGCCGGAAATATCCTGGAAGAAAATGCTTCAGAAAATCCATGAAATACAGAAAGCACACCCTGAGATTGAAAAGATTTTTATAAATGGAAGGGAAGCAAAAGAAAAGTCTTGTTTTCAGCCTGGAGAGATCTGTCAGATTACTTGGTTTTGTAAGAATACAGAGGGAGAGGATGACAGAGAACATTGGAGGACACTGCTGAAAGATGAGTTTTGGGAATTTCCGTTAAAAACACAGGGAAATCCTGGAAGATTTCTGTTTCTCGGACCATTAGGGAAACAAGAGAAGAAACTTCTGGAATGCTGGCAGCCTGGAGAAACAGACTTTTTGCAGTTGCCATTTCGATTAGGAGAAAAATCTGTTTTTTGGAAGCTAGCATATGAAGGAAAGGTGATTCGTCCGTATGTTCAGGCACTTTTTTATGGTCGGTGGACCTATCCTTTAGGTGTCACCTTATATGGAATCTGGAAAACCGGAATCGTATTGAAAAACAAAAATTTTACAGATTATGTTTTGAACTTTGTAAAGCAAATTGTGTTGGCAGACGCCTACGGAGTGTATGACAGAGAAAACTATGGATTTCCCGGCATTAATCAACAGCTTTTATGGTTGGATGCTCTTGACGACTGTGGTTCCTTTGGCTCCTGTATGTTGGAATGTGTGAGGGAAGTAAGAGGCAGAGCAGAATGGAAGGATTTTGTGGAAGCGGCAGAAAAGATTGCTCACAGGATCTTTACATATATGATGTATGAGCAGCCCAGAAACCCAGATGGATCCTTTAAACGAAGAGACGAGACTATGTGGGTAGATGATCTGTATATGAGTATTCCCTTTTTAATCAGATACGGAACACTTTTTCGGAAACAGGAAGCTTTTCAGGAAGCGATCAAACAGCTTCTTCTTTACCGGAAACGATTTTACTTCAGACCAGAGGGAATGGAGGAAGGAGCCTGTATTTTTTCTCACATTTATAAGGCGGGGGAAGAACGGGCAAATGAGATTCCGTGGAGCAGGGGAAATGGTTGGATTTTATTTTCCTTGAGTGAGGTCTTTGAATTTTTAGATTGCGAGACAGAAATATGTCGGGAGCTGCGCAGCTTTTATCTGGAATTTGTAAAAGGCTGTCTCAGATTTCAGGATGAAAATGGATTCTGGCATCAAATTATAGATGAAGATACAACATATCCAGAAATATCCGGAACAGCCATGTTTCTCTGTGCCATGGCCAGAGGAGTTCAAAATGGTATTCTTCCTCCCACAGAGCTAGAACGCTGTAAAAAAGCTGTGGAGAGCGCCTGGAAAGGAATTATAGAAAAAGCGGTAGATAAAAGTGGAAACTTATATGGAGTCTGTCAAGGCTCTGGATGTTCTTATGAAAGAGAATATTATAGGAATCTTATGTGGAAAAAGAATGATACTCATGGAATCGGAATTGTTTTACTGGCAGGTACAGAAATTAAGAAAATGCGGGAAGGAGTAAAAGCATGAAAAATATATGGGAACAGGCCTGGCTTTCTTACGAAGAAAATAAAAGCTATGAGGAAAAAGGATATTTTTCTTCTTATTACACAGAGGAAACAGGCATTTGTGTTAAAAGTGCATTGGAGGAGCTGAACAGGGCAGCAAAAAAATTATTTGAGATTAGCCCCAAGGAAGGCACAAAAGAGACAGCAGGTATTGTACTGACTAAAAACACAGTGCTGCATACAGGAGAGGAGGGCTACAGGATTTCCTGCTCAGACAGGCAGATCACCATTGAGAGTGGAGGAGAGAAAGGACTGCTCTATGGAACCTTTGCATTGATTTTCAGGGCAGCGAAAGGAGAAGCCCTGAAGGGCTGGGAAACAGAAGAGATTCCTGCAAATCCTTTTCGTATGCTGAATTTATGGGATAATATAGACGGCTCCATAGAAAGAGGATATGCGGGACAATCCTTTTTCTATGAAAACGGTGAAATCTGTGTTACAGAAAGACTATGTGACTTTGCAAGACTGATGGCTTCTGTAGGGATCAATGCTATTTCTATCAACAATGTCAATGTAAGAGAAGGTGCAGAATGGCTGATTACAAGGAAGCATAGAAAAAATCTGAAGGCAGTATCTGAAATTTTAGGGAAATATGGGGTAGACATGTATTTGTGCATAGATTTTGCTGCACCTATGACTCTTGATGGATTTTCTACTTCAGATCCCTTAGATGAAACGGTAAGAGCATGGTGGATGGAAACTTGCAGAGAGCTTTATAAGGATATACCCAATTTAAAAGGTTTTCTTGTGAAGGCAGATTCAGAAGGGCGACCAGGACCCTTTGCTTATGGGAGAACCCATGGAGACGGGGCAAACATGCTGGCAGAAGCTGTAAGACCATATGGAGGAACCATCATCTGGCGCTGTTTTGTCTATAACTGCCAGCAGGATTGGAGAGATGAAAAGACAGATAGAGCAAAAGCTGGATATGACAACTTTGTGAATTTAGACGGAACCTTTGCAGATAATGTGATTCTTCAGATTAAAAACGGTCCCATTGATTTTCAGGTAAGAGAACCGGTACATCCTTTGTTCGGTCGCTTGTCCAGGACTAATCAGATTCTGGAGGTGCAGGCGGCACAGGAATACACCGGACAGCAGATCGATGTGTGTTACCTGGTTCCTATGTGGAAAGAAGTATTGGATTTTTCTACAGGCTGTGGAAAAGAAGCGGATACGGTGGCAGATATTGTTTCAGGGAAAACCTTCGGTCAGAGCAGATGTGGAATGGCGGCAGTGTCAAACACAGGAGATGATGAGAACTGGACAGGACATGACCTGGCAGGAGCTAATTTATTTGGCTTTGGAAGGTTGTCCTGGAATCCAAAGGCTACAGCAGAAGAAATTGCCAGAGAATGGATTATGCTGCAGATCAGCAGAGAAAAAGAGGTAGTAGACCTGGTTGCGGGGATCCTTTTGAAATCCAGAGAGGTATATGAAAAATATACAGCACCGCTGGGAATAGGATTTATGGTAAATCCATCTTATCACTATGGACCAAACCCGGAAGGATATGAATATTCTCCCTGGGGAACCTATCACAGAGCGGATCATTTGGCAATCGGTGTAGACAGAAGTGATAAGGGGACTGGATACAGTGAACAGTATTTTGAAAAAAATGCCAGTGTATTCCGAAACAAAGAGACCTGTCCGGAAAATCTTCTGCTTTTCTTCCACCGCTTACCATATACCTACAGACTTTCCAGCGGAAAAACGCTGATTCAGCATGTGTATGATACGCATTTTGAGGGATATGAAGAGGTTGAAAAGATGGAACAGGAGTGGAATTCATTAGAAGGCCGGATATCAGAGAAGGTTTATACAAGGGTAAAAGAACGCTTTACACGACAAAAGGAGAATAGCCGTCAGTGGAGAGATGTCATCAACAGCTTCTTTTACAGAAAGTCCATGATCCCGGATGAGCAGGGTAGAACTCTTTATTAATCAATAAAAGAAACTAAAAATAGCCCATTTGCAGAAAGTTCATTTACAGAGCTTTTGCTAATGGGTTATTTTGTTATAGGGAAATCGGGAGTTCTCCTGTATCCTTTTAATAACCTGCAGACGGGTAAATTGTACCAGGCTCTGACCTTGAAAAGGCCTGAATATGTGGATATTCCCAGTGAACAGAAGATAGGTTTTTCACAGTTTGTCGGTTATAATCTCTATTCCATGAAAGGGATGTTTATTGCCTATGTATATTTTCAGATTCCAATGGGAACACTTCTGCTTTTTTCCGCTTTCGATAGTGCTTCTCATCATTGTACTGATAGAAATTGGACTGACAAATTTATGAAGGAAGCATTTTGAAAAGAGGATGAAACAATGAAAAAAGATGTACAGGTGTTCTGCTCAATCTAACTATGATCAACGGGATTATTTTAGCAACTGGAAAAAAGTACGATTTTTCAATGTCTTGCGGGGCTTGAGTAGGTGCAGGAGGGAAGTATCTCCCTGCAAGAGAAAGATATTACGCACATGGACGCAAGGTTGCGGCAGATCGGTATCGTCTTCCAGTAATACAGTCTGTTTCCCAATATGGCGGCGGCGCAGAATCTGGCATATGGACTCAAAATCAAGAAAATACGAAGCAGGAGATCGCAGGCGAAGTAGACAAGGCATTAGCGATGGTAGGCCTGAAAGATAAAACAAATGCGTATCTGGCATAAATCTCGAGAGACAGCAACAGAGGGTTGCTCTAGCGCGAGTCATTGTGATAAAACCGAAGGTACTGCTTCTGGATGAATTTCAGAAAATAACCAGAGAGAAATTGGCTGACAATCATGCAATTGCCATTGATCCGGAAACAATTTTTATTTCCAGAGAAAAGAAAAACCAGGAAAAAACCTGTGAATTTAACGGAACGGTACTGGAAAGCCATTCCACAGGAAATGAGCTTCGTTATGCATTGAATTGTGGACATTTGTGGATCTTTGTGAAGTGTTCGGATGTAGAACAAATCAACTTTATTGTGGGAGGTCCCGTAGGAAGCAGTGAGACAGTACTGAAACATGTGGACAGTCTAAACAGGGCTTATCATGAACTGAAATCGTGGACTAATCCAGCCTGGATGAGGGACATTTTGTAATAAAATTCAGGAATTCTTCTGCGTCTGATGCATGCAGTACATTAGAATAGTATTCGGCAAAAACAAAAAAGAGGCACCAGAATTTCCCGGTGCCTCTTGCAGGGTCTTCCTT
>DXFK01000009.1 GCA_019114495.1 Candidatus Blautia stercoravium | reverse complement strand
ATAGAAATAAAAAACGGAAAAATTTATGCCCTGTAAGGCTTTTCCAAAAGAAAAGAATATGCTATACTGAGAACGTATTTGAAAATTGATCATTTTATGTCCAGAAGGAGGAAAATAAGTGGACTCGATAGATTATTATGACCGGTACGCAGTACCTTATTATGAAGAAACCGTGGATTTTGGCATGGAGGAGCAGATTGCCCGTTTTGTTGAGCTTTTGCCGGAAAGTGCCGATGTCCTTGATTTAGGCTGCGGGTCAGGAAGAGATACAGTAAGTCTGGAGGAAGAAGGCTGTGTTGTAACTGCTATGGACGGGTCAGAAAAAATGTGTGAACTGGCCAGTATCCATACAGGAAAGGAAGTTCTTCATGTGAGAGTGGAGGATATGGAATTTGATGATGTGTTTGATGGAATCTGGGCATGTGCCATTTTGGGACATTTTTCGCCGCAGGAAGTAAAGTCTGCCATGGAAAAGATTCTCAAAGCACTGAAAGAAGATGGAATTCTGTATTTTTCTGTCCGCAAGGGTGATAGAAACGGCAGATACAACGGAAGGTATTTCTATGATTATGACAGAGAGGCACTCAATGACCTTTTGGATTCTTTTTCTAATATAAAAGTTTTGGATATTTGGAAGACAAGCGATGTAAGGGCAGACAAAAGCAATCGTTGGTTTAATGTTCTTCTTCGCAAGGAAAAGCAGGATTAATCAAAGGAGAGATACAGTGGAATTTGCTCATTTGCATGTACATACGGAATACAGTCTTCTGGACGGTTCCAATAAGATAAATGAATATGTAGCCAGAGTGAAGGAATTGGGAATGAACAGTGCGGCCATAACAGACCATGGAGTCATGTTTGGCTGCATTGATTTTTATAAGGCAGCAAAAGCCGCAGGTATTAAGCCCATTCTGGGCTGCGAGGTGTATGTTGCTCCGGGTTCCCGCTTTGACAGAGAGGCAGGTCATTCCGAAGACCGCTATTATCATCTGGTGCTTCTGGCGGAGAACAACCAGGGTTATCAGAATTTGATGAAAATAGTATCAAAGGCATATATAGATGGATTTTATTATAAGCCCAGGGTAGACATGGAACTTCTGGAGGAATATCATGAAGGAATTATTGCATTAAGCGCATGTCTTGCAGGAGAAGTTGCAAAAAATCTTACCAGAGGGTTATATGAGGAAGCGAAAAAGGCGGCGCTTCGGTATCAGGATATTTTCGGAAAGGGAAACTTCTTTCTGGAAATGCAGGACCATGGAATTCCTCAGCAGCAGACAGTGAATCAGCAGCTTTTGCGCATGCATCAGGAGACGGGAATTGACCTGGTAGTTACAAATGATGTGCACTACACCTACGATACGGACGTAGAGGCCCATGACATTCTGCTCTGTGTGCAGACGGGAAAACGGCTGCAGGACGAGGATCGTATGAGGTATGAGGGGGGACAGTATTATGTGAAATCTCCGGAAGAGATGGCAAAGCTGTTTCCTTATATACCGGAAGCTCTGGAAAATACCCAGAAAATTGCAGACCGGTGTGAGGTAGAAATAGAATTTGGTGTGACGAAACTGCCGAAATTTGATGTGCCTGCACCGTATACTTCCTGGGAATACCTGAATAAGCTGTGCTTTGAGGGGCTGGAAGAGAGATACGATGGAGATTTGGAACCTTTAAAAGAACGTTTGAACTACGAACTGGGTGTTATCCAGAAAATGGGGTATGTGGATTATTTTCTGATAGTGTGGGATTTTATTAAGTTTGCCAGAGACCATGACATTATGGTAGGACCGGGGCGTGGTTCTGCAGCGGGAAGTCTGGTTTCTTATACCCTGGGTATCACCAAGCTGGACCCGATTAAGTATGATTTGCTCTTTGAACGTTTCCTGAATCCGGAGCGTGTGTCCATGCCGGATATTGACGTGGATTTCTGTTTTGAAAGACGGCAGGAAGTTATTGATTATGTGGTGCAAAAGTACGGAAAAGACCGGGTGGTGCAGATTGTAACCTTCGGTACCATGGCGGCCAGAGGCGTTATCCGGGATGTGGGGCGCGTTATGGATTTGCCTTACAGCCAGTGTGATTCTATTGCGAAAATGATACCAAAGGAACTGAATATCACCATTGACCTTGCGCTGAAAATGAATCCGGAATTAAAAGAACTGTATGATACGGATGAGGCGGTGCGGAAGCTCATTGATATGAGCAGACGTCTGGAAGGTCTGCCCAGACACACCTCTATGCATGCGGCAGGCGTGGTTATCAGCCAGAAGTCTGTAGATGAGTATGTGCCTCTTTCCAGAGCCTCCGACGGTTCCCTGGTTACACAGTTTACCATGACAACGCTGGAAGAGCTGGGACTTCTGAAGATGGATTTTCTGGGACTTCGGACTCTGACCGTTATCCAGAATGCGGTGAAACTGGCGGAGAAGAACAAGGGAATCAAACTGGATATTGACCATATCGATTATGACGATAAAAAAGTATTTGCCATGTTGGGCGCCGGAAAGACGGATGGGGTGTTCCAGGTGGAAAGCAGCGGCATGACAAACTTCATGAAGGAACTAAAGCCACAGAATCTGGAAGATATTATTGCGGGAATTGCTCTGTATCGTCCGGGTCCCATGGATTTTATCCCGCAGTATATTAAAGGAAAGAACAATGCGGAAAGCATCACCTATGATTGTCCGGAATTGGAACCGATTTTAAAGGCCACTTATGGCTGTATTGTGTACCAGGAGCAGGTTATGCAGATTGTGCAGTCCCTGGGGGGCTATACTCTGGGACGAAGCGACCTTCTTCGCCGTGCCATGAGTAAGAAAAAGGCTGCGGTTATGGAAAAAGAACGGCAGAGCTTTGTGTACGGAAATCAGGAAGAAGGAGTTCCGGGCTGTATCAAAAAGGGCATTTCCGAGGAAATCGGAAACAAAATTTATGACGAAATGATTGATTTTGCCAAATATGCCTTTAATAAATCCCACGCAGCGGCCTATGCAGTGGTTTCTTACCAGACAGCATACCTGAAATACTATTTTCCGGTGGAATTTATGGCTGCAATTATGACTTCCGTGATTGATAACCCTTCTAAAGTGGCAGAATATATATTATCCAGCCGGAAAATGGAGATTGACATTCTGCCTCCGGACATCAATAAAGGCGTCAGCGAATTTTCCGTAGATAACGGTGGAATCCGCTATGGGCTGTCTGCCATTAAAGGCATAGGCCGTCCGGTGATTGAGTCTATTGTAGAGGAGCGCAGGGAGAGAGGGATTTTTAAAAATCTGCGGGACTTCATTGAACGAATGGCGGGAAAGGAAATCAACAAAAAAGTAATTGAAAATTTTATTAAAGCGGGAGCTTTTGATGAACTTCCGGGAAACAGACGGCAGAAGATGATGGTTTATGTGCAGATTCTGGACGCTGTGGTACAGGAAAAGAAAAATGTTATGGCGGGGCAGATGAGTCTGTTCGACCTGGTTTCTGAAGAGGAGAAGGTTGCCTACGAGATACGAATGCCGGATGTGGAGGAATATCCCAAGGAGGCAAAGCTGGCTTTTGAAAAGGAAGTCCTGGGTATCTATGTAAGCGGACATCCTCTGGAAGAGTATGAGGAAAAATGGAGAAAGAATATCTCTGCTGTAACTGCAGATTTTCAGCCGGATGAAGAGACAGGAAACCCCAGGGTGACAGATGGGGCGAAAGTCATTGTGGGAGGAATGATTACAGACAAGACCATTAAATATACAAAGACAAACAAAGTTATGGCATTCCTTACCCTGGAAGATCTGGTGGGGACAGTGGAAGTAGTGGTATTTCCACGGGATTATGAGAAGAATGTGCAGTTTATGAACGTAGATGACAAGGTATTTATTCAAGGCCGGGTGTCTGCAGAAGACGATAAGGCAAGCAAGCTTATCTGTGAAAAAATCTTTTCCTTTGAGGAAGCGCCCAGAGAATTGTGGCTGCAGTTTGCCAATAAGGAGGAATTTCTTGCAAAAGAGCAGGAGATTTACAGACTGCTTCGTGATTCAGACGGTCAGGATCAGGTGGTGGTGTATATTAAATCACCCAAAGCTGTGAAACGTCTGGGCGCCTCTAAGATGGTAAAAATCAACAAAGAACTGTTAGACAGACTGTATGAAAAATATGGGAAAGACAATGTAAAAGTTGTAGAAAAGAGTATTGAAAAACTGGGAAAAATGAATTAAAATAAGACTCGAGTGGATGAATAAACGAAAATAAGAAAACTGCCAGCGAGATGGAGGAGAAAGATGACTGCGAATAAAGAAATAAAGACAATAGGTGTTTTAACAAGTGGTGGAGATGCGCCGGGAATGAATGCGGCAATCCGTGCGGTTGTCAGAAGAGGTTTGAGCCGCGGCATCAAAATGAAAGGTATTTTAAAAGGATACAGCGGTCTGATTAACGAGGAAATTATTGATATGACGGCTGTGGATGTTTCCGATACCATTCAGAAAGGCGGTACGGTTCTCTATACAGCCCGCTGTGCAGAAATGCGTACAGAAGAAGGTCAGAAAAGAGCAGCAGAGGTTTGCAGAAAGCACGGGATTGACGGACTTGTTGTTATTGGCGGTGACGGTTCCTTTGCAGGCGCTCAGAAACTTGCTAACCTGGGAATTAATGCCGTAGGTGTGCCGGGAACCATTGACCTGGATATTGCCTGTACGGAATATACTATCGGATTTGATACAGCTGTAAATACAGCGATGGAAGCTATTGACAAGGTTCGTGATACTTCTACTTCTCATGAGCGTGTAAGTATTATTGAAGTTATGGGAAGAAATGCCGGATACTTGGCCCTGTGGTGTGGGATTGCCAATGGTGCGGAGGATATCCTGCTTCCTGAAAAATACGATTATGATGAGCAGAGAATCATCAACAATATTATTGATAACCGTAAAAAAGGTAAAAAGCATCATATTATTATTAATGCAGAAGGTATTGGACATTCTCAGGCCATGGCAAAGCGTATTGAAGCTGCAACCGGTATTGAGACAAGAGCAACCATTCTGGGACATATGCAGCGCGGCGGAACTCCTACCTGCAAAGACCGTGTATATGCGTCTATTATGGGAGCAAAGGCTGTGGACATCCTTCTGGAAGGCAAGACAAAGAGAGTTATCTGCTATAGAGACGGAGAGTACATTGATATGGACATTAACGAAGCTCTGGCTATGAAGAAATCTATTTCCGAGTACCAGTATGAGGTGAGCTATTCTCTGTCACACAACTACAGCAAAAATAATCAGTAAATATAAAAAAGGAAAAGGGCGTGCAGATGTGCGCCCTTTTTGTTTTCAGGAGAGGAAGAGTATATGATTACAAGCAGTTCCAATGCACAGATAAAAAAGGTGCAGCAGATATTAAAGAAGGCAAAAACCAGACGGGAAGAAGGACTTTTTGCTGTAGAAGGCGTAAAGATGTTTCGGGAAGCGCCGGGAGAACGGATTGAGAAAGTGTATGTATCGGAATCCTTTTGGGTAAAACAAGAATGTGGGGAAATCTTGGCTGAAAAGGGACTGGATTACCACAAAGGACAGAACGTGGAAATTGTGGAAGACAGAGTATTTAAGAGTTTGTCTGACACTGTCACACCTCAGGGAGTCTTATGTCTGATTCGGATGCAGAACCGGAGGCTGGAAGAACTTCTTGAGACAGAAGGAAATCCCCTTCTTATGATTCTGGAAGATTTGCAGGACCCGGGAAATCTGGGAACCATTATCCGTACCGGAGAGGGGGCAGGAGTAACCGGGGTAGTTCTCAGCAGGACGTCTGTAGATGTGTATAATCCCAAGGTAATTCGTTCTACTATGGGTTCCATATATCGGATGCCGGTTTTATATGTGGATTCCATTGCAGAAGAGGTACTTCCTCTGTTAAAGGAAAGAGAAATCAGAACTTATGCGGCGCATTTAAAAGGTAAACATACCTATGACAGAGAAAACTATGAAAAAGGAACGGCATTTTTTATAGGGAATGAAGGAAATGGCCTTACCGATGAACTGACAGCTCAGGCGGATACGCTTATCCGTATTCCCATGGAGGGAAGCGTGGAATCTTTAAATGCGGCTATGGCTTCCGGAATTTTGATGTATGAGGCCAGCAGACAGCGTAGAAATAAAAATTGAATATAAAAAAATAGCGAATGTTTTGACATATTCGCTATTTTTTATGCCTTGTCCCACCAAATCCTGTAAAATGTTACAAAAAATACCGGATTGACAAACAAATGTAACCTTGGTAGAATAAGTTCGTAACAAAACTTAATAAATCTGTAACAAATATGAAACGACAGACTTATCAGGAGGTTATAGTTCAATGAAAGAAAGAACAAAGAAACTTTTGGCATGTGCAGGTACAGTGGGAGTTATGACAATTATGACGACTGTTCCGACCATGGCAGCAACCATAGACTGGAATGATAAAGCGGCGGCAGATGTGATTACATATGCCAATATCCGCAAAAGTGCTGATATAAATTCCGAAAGGGTAGGAATGCTTCCGGCAGGAGCGGTTGTTTCTGTTGTGGGAGAAGAAAATGGATGGATTCAGGTGGAATCAGGGGAGATTTCAGGATATATCCGTGAGGACTTGCTGGTGTCAGGGGAAGAGGCGCAGCAGCTTTTTGAATCTATATACGGAAACAGCGAACTGGTAGGGGCAGAGCCTCTGGCAGCAGCAGAGACGGCAGCGCCTGTCAGTCAGCAGGCGGTGTCCGTATCCGATGCAGACCTGGATTTAATGGCAGCAATTATTGAATGTGAGGCTGGGGGAGAGTCTTACGAGGGAAAAATCGGTGTAGGAGCAGTCATTATGAATCGTATCCGAAGCAGCCAGTTCCCGAATACACTGTCCGAGGTTATTTATCAGAGCGGGCAGTTTACACCGGCAGCCACCGGAAAGCTGGCATCCGTTTTAAGTCGAGGAGCCAGACAGGACTGCTATGATGCGGCAAGAGATGTATTTGCAGGTGCCAACACTATCGGAGATCGTCTTTTCTTCCACGCAGGAAGCGGAAATGGTCTTACCATTGGAAATCAGACATTTTACTAAAATTCAGAAAGAGGAGCGGCTGGTTCATACAGCGGCTCCTCTGCTTTTGTATTCCGAAATCATTTTATCTGCATAACGAAAAAAAACGTTGTTATTTTCAGAATATTAGGATATAATAAGTTAACAAATCAATAGAAACTTTACTGATGCAGAGAGCTGATAAAGGAGAAGGTGAGAGAATGGCAGGAATACCAATATCGGTTTTATGGCTTGTAGTTCTGGCAGTGCTTCTTGTAATTGAAATCGCCACACTGGGCCTGACCACGATCTGGTTTGCCGGAGGCGCACTGATTGCTTTTCTGGTTTCCCTGGCAGGAGGACCGCTGTGGCTGCAGATTACTCTTTTTCTGATAGTATCAGTGGTATTGCTGTTGTTTACAAGGCCACTGGCGCTTAAGTACATGAATAAAGGGGTGGAAAAGACAAACGTGGACAGCATACCGGGGAAAAGCGGCATTGTAACTGAGGGCATTGATAATTTAAAAGCCATGGGAAGGGTGACGGTAAACGGTATGGAATGGACGGCAAGGTCTAAGGACGGCAGCCTGATTGAAGAAGGAAAGGTTGTCCGGGTTTATGGTGTGGAAGGTGTAAAACTTATTGTAG
The DNA here is from genome assembly GCA_019114495.1 of Candidatus Blautia stercoravium. GTDB lineage: Bacteria > Bacillota > Clostridia > Lachnospirales > Lachnospiraceae > Blautia > Blautia stercoravium. The sequence continues at coordinate 9,245 of DXFK01000009.1, read as the reverse complement.
AGGAGGAAAAATAGTATGTTTGGTATCGTAGTATTTGTGATTTTTATTGTTCTTATATTGATGATTGCAGCATCCTGTATCCGCATTGTTCCTCAGGCGCATGCGCTGATTGTGGAACGTCTTGGAATGTATAAGGATACCTGGGGTACGGGACTTCATATTAAAATGCCTTTTGTAGACCGCATTGCAAAACGGGTGAATCTAAAGGAACAGGTTGTGGATTTTGCACCGCAGCCGGTGATTACAAAGGATAATGTTACCATGCGGATTGACACGGTAGTGTTTTTCCAGATTACAGACCCAAGACTGTTTACCTATGGTGTGGAAAATCCCATTATGGCCATTGAAAATCTGACGGCAACCACTCTGCGTAATATTATCGGCGATATGGAACTGGATGCAACTCTTACATCCAGAGAAATTATCAATACCAAAATGCGCGCGTCTCTGGATGTGGCTACAGACCCCTGGGGTATTAAGGTAAATCGTGTGGAATTAAAGAACATCATTCCTCCGGCTGCAATTCAGGAAGCCATGGAGAAGCAGATGAAGGCAGAGCGTGAACGCCGCGAAGCCATTCTGAAAGCAGAAGGTGAGAAGAAATCTACCATTCTTGTGGCAGAAGGTAAAAAAGAATCTGCAATTCTGGACGCGGAGGCAGAAAAACAGGCGGCAATTCTCCGTGCTGAGGCAGAAAAAGAGAAGATGATTAAGGAAGCAGAAGGTCAGGCGGAAGCGATTTTGAAGGTGCAGCAGGCCAAGGCGGATGGTATCCGCTTTATCAAAGAGGCGGGAGCAGACCAGAGCGTATTGACGCTGAAAAGTCTGGAAGCCTTTGCCCAGGCTGCAGATGGCAAGGCAACAAAAATTATCATACCTTCGGATATTCAGGGAATTGCAGGACTTGCTACTTCTTTAGTGGAAGTTGCCAAGGACGCAAAAAAGGAATAATATAAAATCAGCGAGGGGGCTGCTGCAGAGATGCAACAGCCTTTTTCTGTTTTTATGGAAATAATGAGGTGAGGATATGGAAGCCAGAATAGACCTTACAAAAGAATATGGATTGGTACTGGAGGGCGGAGGCGCCAAGGGCGCTTACCAGATTGGAGCCTGGAAAGCCTTAAAAGAGGCAGGGGTAAAAATTAAGGGAATTGCAGGAACCAGTGTAGGAGCCCTAAATGGTGCGCTTATCTGCATGGGAGATATGGAGACAGCGGAGAATCTGTGGAAAAATATTTCCTATTCCAAAATCATGTCTGTAGACGATGAGGTTGTGGAAAAGATTTTTCAGCATAAGAAAATCAGCAGAGAGGAACTGCGGGGCATGATGGAGCACCTTGCAGGAGGCGGACTGGACGTTACGCCGTTAAAAGAACTTATAGCGCAGAGTATAGATGAAGAAAAAATACAGAATTCTCCCATAGATTTATATGTGCTTACCTTCAGCGTGGATGAGCTCCGGGAGTTGGATATTGATATCAAAGAGGCGGAACCGGAGCTGATTAAAGATTATCTTCTGGCTAGTGCCTATGTATTTCCTATTTTTAAGAACGAAAAGCTGCATGGCAAGACTTATATAGACGGGGGCGCCATTAACAATGTACCACTGGGCTCCCTAATTCAGCGGGAATATAAGGATATCATTGTCATACGGATTTTCGGAATTGGGAGAGAGAAAAAAGTGAAAATTCCGGAAGATACTACGGTGTATACGGTAGCGCCGGGAGTGAATCTGGGAAATATCCTGGATTTTAATCCAAAGATGAGTAAACGGAATATGGAACGCGGGTATTATGACACCATGCGTATGATTTACGGACTGGCAGGAAAAATATATTATATTGATGAACAGGAAGAAGAGTGTTATTATTTAAAGCAACTGACGGAGCTGAGCGATGACATTTATTTGTATCTGGCCGAGGAATTTAAGCTGGATACGGGAGAAAAGAAGAGACTGCGGAATCTGACAGAGATTATTCTTCCGGTAATTGCAGAGGAGCTGAAGCTTCCCAAGGACTGGAGTTACAGGGAATTATATCTTTCCATGCTGGAAGCGGCGGCTAGGCTGTGCAGAATCCGCAAGTATAAGATTTACACCTTAAAAGAACTGCAGGACATGGTAAAAGAGAAACTGCAGAAGCTGAAAGGACAGGGAGCAGCGCCTTTTATGCAGCTTGTATCCAGAGATACACTGCTGTAAAGGGTTTATGTTATAAAGAGAGAAATACAGGGAGGAACCTAAAATGGATTTAAAAGGACGCAACTTTTTGACACTGAAGGATTTTACAAAGGAAGAAATTGAGTATTTACTGGATTTGTCGTCAGATTTGAAGAGAAAGAAAAAAGAAGGTGTTCTTACAGATACGCTGAAAGGCAAGAATATTGCTCTGATTTTTGAGAAAAACAGTACAAGAACACGCTGTTCTTTCGAGACGGCAGCCCATGATTTGGGAATGGGTACTACATATTTGGACCCTAAAAGTTCCCAGATTGGAAAAAAGGAGAGCATTAAAGATACCGCCAGAGTTCTGGGAAGGATTTACGATGGAATTGAGTACAGAGGCTTTGGACAGGAAATAGTGGAGGAACTGGCGAAATATGCAGGTGTTCCGGTATGGAATGGACTGACTAATGAATACCACCCTACACAGATGCTGGCAGACCTTCTGACCATTAAAGAGCACCTGGGCAGAGTGGAAGGTGTGAAGCTGGTGTATATGGGAGATGCCCGCTATAATATGGGAAATTCGCTGATGGTGCTTTGTTCTAAAATGGGCATGCACTTTGTAGCCTGTGCGCCGAAAAAATACTTTCCCAATGAAGAACTGGTACAGGAATGCAAAAAATTTGCAGAGAAATCCGGTGGGACGATTACGCTTACCGAAGACGTGGAGGCGGGAACTAAGGATGCAGACGTTATCTGTACAGACGTATGGGTTTCCATGGGAGAGCCGGATGAAGTGTGGGAAGAGCGTATCCGGGAACTGACTCCTTATAAGGTGACAAAACAGGTTATGGAAAATGCAGGGGAACAGGCGATTTTCCTCCACTGTCTGCCAGCTTTTCATGACTTGGAAACGGTTATCGGAAAAGAAATGGGAGAGCGGTTTGGAATTACTGATATGGAAGTTACGGATGAAGTATTTGAATCTCCCCAGTCTGTGGTCTTTGATGAGGCGGAAAACAGAATGCATACCATTAAGGCTGTTATGGCAGCTACTTTAGGAGCGCGAATTTCATGACACAAGAAAGCATGGAACAGGCGCTTCATACAGAGTGGATGGCGGAGAAAATTTTCTGGAGGGACAGTGTGGATTCTACGCTTACCTGGGCAAAAGAAGAGGCGGATTTCTGTCTTGGAGAAAATTTGAAGAGTGCCCTTTTTCTTGCCGATAAACAGACAGCAGGAAAGGGACGCTTTGGGCGAGTGTGGAGTTCTCCGGCAGGTGAAAATGTATATATGACGCTTTTGCTTTTGAAGCCGCCGGTAGAGCCCGTGAAAGCTTCGTCCTTGACACTGGTTATGGGGCTTTCTGTAGCACAGGCTGTCAGGGATATAGTCGGGATTTCGGCGGGGATTAAGTGGCCCAATGATGTTGTGGCAGAGGGAAAGAAAATCTGTGGGATTCTCACGGAGATGAAAATACGGAGAGAGAAAGCGGAATATGTCGGCATTGGTGTGGGCATAAATATGAACCAGAGGGAATTTCCGGAAGAATTGCAGGATAAGGCCACATCTCTGGCTCTTGAGCTGGGATGTGAGGTTGTCCGGGAAGAAATCACGGCCAGAGTGGTGGAAAGATTCGAAAAAAACTATGAGCTTTTTTTGGAAAAGCAGGATTTGCAGCCTTTAAAGGAAGAATATGAAACTCTTCTGCTGAATAAAGACCAGCAGGTGCGGATACTGGAAAAAGAGAAGGAGATCATAGGAATTGCCAGAGGTATTACGCCTGCGGGAGAACTTCTGGTGGAGAACGAAAATGGAGCAGTGCGGCAGGTGCTCTCAGGAGAAGTTTCCGTGAGAGGGCTGTACAGCTATGTATAAAGGGAGAATGAGATGTACAAGGATAAGGTAGTGCTGTGCGGCGCAAGCGCCTATGAGCAAAAGTATTATTTTAATGAGGATTTTGCCTCACTTCCTCAGTCCATACAGGATGAACTGCATATTATGTGTGTACTGTATACAGAGGAAATCGGAGGGATTCTGACTTTGGAGTTTGACGAGGAAGGGAATCTGCAGTTTCAGGTGGAGTCCCTGGAAGCAGACGCCATGTTTGATGAAATCGGCAGTGTGCTGAGAATAAAGGATTTGCAGAATAAGAAGAAAGAGCTGCTGGAATCTTTGGAATTGTACTACAGGGTATTTTTCTTGGGAGAGGAGGTTGAGGAATAGGATATGTTGTTAGTGATTGATGTGGGAAATACACATATTACGCTGGGTGTGTTTGATAAAAAAGAATTGCTGGGGACCTTCCGTATGACTACCAGACAGAGCCGGACTTCTGATGAATATGGAATTCTCATGTGCAATATGCTGGAATACAGAGGGATTGCAAAGGACAAGATTGAGGACGTGATTATCAGTTCTGTAGTGCCGGATGTCATGCATTCCCTGGCAAGCAGCGTGATTAAATACTTTGACCGGAAGCCTTTAAATGTAGGGCCGGGCTGTAAGACGGGAATCCGCATTACGGCCGTGAATCCCAAAGAAGTGGGTGCAGACCGGATTGTGGATGCAGTGGCGGCGTATGAAAGATACGGCGGTCCGGTGTTGGTGCTGGATTTCGGAACAGCCACCACTTATGATTTGATTGGTGAGGATGGCAGCTTTGAGGCGGGTATTACATCTCCGGGCATTGAAATCAGTGCAAAAGCTTTATGGCAGGACGCGGCCCAGCTGCCTAAGATTGCCATTGAAAAGCCGAAATCCATTCTGGCAAAGGAGACTATCACCAGTATGCAGGCAGGCCTGGTGTATGGCTATATTGGACAGGTGGAATACATTGTGAAAAAGGTAAAGGAAGAATCCGGCCTTGAAAACTTGAAGGTAGTAGCCACAGGCGGTTTGGGAAAAATTATTGCAGACGAGACAGACTGCATTGATGTCTATGATTCTCAGCTTACTCTGGAAGGGCTGCGGATTATTTACGAAAAAACAAAGAAAAGCAGAGGTTAAGATGAAACTTAGGATAGGAAAGGTAACTCTTGAGAATAATCTGATACTGGCGCCCATGGCAGGAGTAACGGACCTGCCATTTCGTTTGCTGTGCAAGGAACAGGGCGCGGGGCTTATCTGTACGGAAATGGTCAGTGCGAAAGCCATACACTTTCAGAATAAAAATACAGAAAGCCTTATGGAGATTGATGAGAAAGAAAGACCGGTGTCTTTACAGCTTTTCGGTTCAGAGCCGGATCTGATGGCAGAGATAGCAAAGCAGATTGAGCACCGGAATTTTGATATTCTGGACATTAACATGGGCTGTCCGGTGCCAAAGGTAGTAAACAACGGAGAAGGGTCAGCCCTGATGAAAAAACCGGAATTGGTTCATGAAATTGTATACAAGGTATCCCATGCCATTGAAAAGCCTGTGACTGTGAAGATAAGAAAAGGTTTTACAGAGGATTCTGTCAATGCAGTGGAAATCGCGAAAATCGCAGAAGAGGCAGGAGCAGCGGCTGTTGCTGTACATGGCAGAACCAGAGAGCAGTATTACGCAGGGCAGGCGGACTGGGATATTATCCGGCAGGTAAAGGAAGCAGTGTCCATTCCGGTTATTGGAAACGGAGATGTGGATTCTCCCCAAAAAGCGGAGGCCCTGGTGAGGGAAACAGGATGTGACGGCATTATGATAGGTAGAGCCGTACAGGGAAATCCCTGGCTGTTTTCCCGGATTCTCCATTATCAGGAGACAGGAGAGCTTCTGCCCCCGCCATCTATGGAAGCGGTAAAGGATATGATGCTGCGTCATGCAAAAATGCAGCTGGAATATAAGGGCGTTTATACCGGTATGCGGGAAATGCGCAAGCATGTGGCCTGGTATACTTCGGGAATGCCCCATTCTGCCTCTGTGCGGAGACAGGTAAATGAAGTGGAAAGCTATGAGCAGCTTGAGGAACTGGTGAGCCGGATGTAGAAGAATACTTTCAAAAATGGGTATTTTTCCAATTTTGCTCCTGATTTTAGGAAGAAAGGGCTATTTGGCTTGACATCTGCATATCTATTATTTATAATATTATGACTGTTAAGTAGCGGTATTTATGTGGACAGGGATTTCTTAAAATCTCTGGGTTTCATTATGAATATATGAGAAAGGGTGTAGAATTAAAATGGAAGAAAAGAAAACAATACTGACGTATGCGGGACTGACAAAACTGGAAGAAGAATTACATGATTTGAAAGTGGTTCGGAGAAAAGAAGTAGCAGAAAAAATCAAAGAGGCAAGAGAACAGGGAGACTTATCTGAAAATGCAGAATACGATGCAGCAAAAGATGAGCAGAGAGACATTGAGGCCAGAATTGAAGAAATCGAAAAAATTCTGAAAAACGCCGAAGTTGTAGTGGAAGATGAAGTAGACCTGGACAAAATCAGTGTTGGCTGTAAAGTAAAGGTTTATGATGTGGAATTTGAGGAAGAAATTGAATTTAAAATCGTAGGTTCTACAGAGGCCAACAGCCTGGAAGGTAAAATTTCCAATGAATCACCGGTTGGAAAGGCGCTTATCGGTGCAAGGAAAGGTGAGACCGTTTCCGTAGAAATGCCGGCAGGTACTATGGAGTACAAGGTTCTTGAAATCGAAAGAAATATTTAAGGATACCAGACAAATAAACGTAAGGAGTGTGTATAAAGTGGCAGAACAGCAGAAGAAAGCACAGGAACAGGACTTGAACCAGTTATTAAAGGTACGCCGTGAGAAGCTGTCCCAGCTTCAGGAGGAAGGAAGAGACCCGTTCCAGATTACCAAGTATGATGTGACTCATCACAGTATGGAAGTGAAAAATGCCTTTGAAGAATTAGAAGGCAAGAGCGTTTCCCTGGCAGGACGTATGATGTCTAAGCGTGTTATGGGAAAAGCTTCTTTTTGCAGTATTCAGGATTTACAGGGTGCAATTCAGTCCTATGTAGCAAGAGATAATGTAGGGGAAGATTCCTATAAAGACTTCAAAAAAATGGATATTGGTGATATTGTAGGCATTAAGGGTGAAGTGTTTAAGACAAAAACCGGCGAAATCTCCATTCATGCCACAGAAGTGACACTGCTTTCCAAGAGCTTGAATCCTCTTCCGGAAAAATTCCACGGCCTTACAAACACAGACCTGCGTTACCGTCAGAGATATGTGGATTTGATTATGAACGAAGAGGTAAAGGAAACTTTTATCAAACGTTCTAAAATTATTGCTAGTATTCGTCACTACTTAAACGGACAGGGATTCCTGGAAGTGGAAACCCCTATGCTGGTAGCCAATGCCGGCGGTGCGGCAGCGCGTCCTTTTGAAACACATTTCAATGCGTTGGATGAGGACTTTAAGCTGCGTATTTCTCTGGAGCTGTATCTGAAGAGACTTATTGTAGGCGGTATGGAGCGCGTATACGAAATCGGACGTGTATTTCGTAACGAGGGTCTGGACACCAGACACAATCCTGAATTTACTTTAATGGAATTATACCAGGCTTACACAGATTACCATGGCATGATGGATTTGACAGAAAATCTGTACCGTCATGTGGCGCAGGAAGTTCTGGGCACAACAAAAATCAGCTACAATGGTTTGGAAATGGATTTAGGAAAACCATTTGAACGTATTACTATGGTAGACGCTGTTAAGAAATATGCCGGTGTGGACTTTAACGAGATTCATACACTGGAAGAAGCCAGAGCTGTGGCAAAGGAACATCATGTAGAGTACGAAGAACGCCACAAAAAGGGTGATATTCTGTCTCTGTTCTTTGAAGAGTTTGCAGAAGAGCATTTGATTCAGCCAACCTTTGTTATGGACCATCCAATCGAGATTTCTCCGCTGACTAAGAAGAAACCGGAAAATCCGGAATATACAGAGAGATTTGAGTTCTTTATGAACGGCTGGGAAATGGCAAACGCTTACTCTGAGCTCAATGACCCCATTGACCAGAGAGAGAGATTTAAAGCACAGGAGGAACTGCTGGCTCAGGGTGATGAGGAAGCCAACACTACAGACGAAGACTTTCTGCATGCCCTGGAAATTGGTATGCCGCCTACAGGCGGTATTGGATTCGGTATTGACAGAATGGTTATGCTGCTGACAGATTCTGCAGCAATTCGTGACGTTCTGGCCTTCCCCACAATGAAGTCCTTACCGAACGACAAGTAAGAAAACCCCAGTATTTATGCGGGTTTCGGGACTTTCCAAACCGAATAAATTTACCTCTTTACACCAAATTTACACCAATCGGTGCTAAAAACGGTGCAGAGACTAAAAAATCGCATAATTTACGGAATGAATGGGCAGTCCCATAGTGGGATTGCCCATTTCTAATAAAGGATACATTCGTATCTGAGTGCAAAAGGAATGTTTATTATGGAATTAAGTGAAAAATTACAAGAGTTGAGGAAAGAAAAAGGACTCACGCAGGAAGAACTTGCGGAAGCGTTATTTGTGTCTCGCACTGCAATTTCTAAGTGGGAATCCGGCAGAGGAGTTCCCAATATCGAGTCATTAAAAGCAATTTCAAAGTTTTTTTCAGTGTCAATAGATGAGTTATTGTCCGGTGAAGAAATACTTAAAATTGCTGACGAGGATAATAAGCAAAAGGAAAAACATACAAGAGACTTAGTGTTTGGTTTACTCGATTGCAGTTTGATTATGTTTCTGTTTCTGCCTTTCTTTGGACAAAAGGGTGATGAGATTATAAAAGAGGTATCTTTACTTTCGCTGACAGGTACCCCGCAGTATATCAAAATACCGTATTTAATTATTGTATTTGGAATTGTACTTACAGGTGTTTTGCTTCTCGCTCTACAAAATTATGAAGCAGTGTTTTGGTTGAAACACAAACATCAAATATCCATTGTGTTAAGCACAGTTGCTACAATAGAATTTATGATAACACTTCAACCTTATGCAGCCTTTTTCACTTTTGTTTTCTTGGCGATAAAGTCTCTGATGCTGATAAAATGGCGATGATACGAAGCGTGTCGCCAATGTGACGGTGAAATTCTTTTCATTTTTATTCATTCCACCTATATTGTAAACAGGCGAAAGCCAAATA